>JBOHIG010000064.1:0-10260 GCA_050725815.1 Xanthobacteraceae bacterium | reverse complement strand
GACGATGACCCGGCATGATCCCCGGGAAGCGCCCGGGGATCATGCCTGCGAGCCCGCTAGTGCCCTGCGCGATTCGACCGGAACCGGCGAAACCTAGCGGATGTGCCGGTCAGGCCATCTTACGATTTGAGAACAGCCACAAGATGATGCCGAGGGCGATCAGGCCGACCAGGCCGTTGGCGCCGAGGTCTTTTACAAGCGCCATGATGTTGCCGACGACACCGCCGAAAAACGGAAGATTCGAGCCGACCAACAGGGCACAAACAATCGCGAGAGCCAGCAGCATCAGGCCGACTTCCGTCAACGCGCCAATCCAATGCTTTACCGAGTTCAACGCATCCATGTGCTTTCTCCCTTGCAAAGGTTTTCTGGGACGCGTGGTAAAATTGTACTAACGCATGGAAGAGGCTACAAAATGTAGACACAATTTTCAAGGGATGCCCAACAGATAGCCGTTCCTGGCCCGGCATTTCCCCAAAAAGGCAACGCGCCTGCCGGTTCCAATACGCAAACCCCGGCCACGGGGCCGGAGTTACAGTGCCGAGGATCGGTCGACGCAAGAGCGTCGTAGCGCATTAGCGCGAGTAGAATTCGACCACGAGGTGCGGCTCCATCTGAACCGGATAGGGCACTTCGGTGATGACCGGTACGCGCGTGAGCTTTGCCGTCATCTTGGAGTGGTCTACTTCGATGTATTCGGGCACGTCGCGCTCGGCGAGGCCGGTCGCTTCCAGCACCAGCGCCAATTGCTTCGACGACTCCTTTACCTCGATCAGGTCGCCGACCTTGACGCGGTAGCTTGCCACGGTGACGCGGCGTCCGTTCACCTTGATATGGCCGTGGCTGATGAACTGCCGGGCAGCAAACACCGTCGGCACGAACTTGGAGCGATAGATCACGGCATCGAGCCGGCGTTCCAGCAGTCCGATCAGATGCGCGCCGGAATCGCCGCGCATTCGGATCGCCTCGTGATAGATGCCGCGGAATTGACGTTCGGAAATATTGCCATAGTAGCCGCGCAGCTTCTGCTTGGCCTTGAGCTGCACGCCATAGTCGGAGAGCTTACCCTTGCGCCGCTGGCCGTGCTGGCCCGGGCCATATTCGCGGTGGTTGATGGGACTCTTGGGGCGGCCCCAGACGTTCTGCCCCATACGGCGGTCGATCTTGTATTTCGCCTCGTGGCGCTTGGTCATCGCGTCCTCATGTTTGCTCGCTGTTGAGGATCGCGCCCTCCTACTGTCCCGGCGCAAGCCGGAACCGACAGGCTCTGAGCCGAAGCGCCGGCCGGAACCGCGGGTCGCGAAACGCCGCACGGAGCCGGAAAAAGCCCGCGCGGCGCGCGGTTCTTAGGCGGTATGGGGGGTCAAGTCAAATGGGCAGGGCCCGCGCCGAAACCGTAGCCGGCAAGCGCGGCCGCGAGCGCCGGGGAGGCAGGGCGGCCGGAGGTGAACGCGATCTCGGCCGCGGGCGCGGGGCCGTCGCTCTGCCGCGGCCCGATCAGCTCGACCACGCGGCGGGCGATGGCAGGGGCGGGATCGAAAAAGCTCACGGGCCAAGGTGCGAGCTCTTGGAAGCGGCGGTGCAGCAGAGGGTAATGGGTGCAGGCAAGCACGACCGTGTCAGTGCGCCGGCCGGCCTGCTCGATGAAACAGGGCGCGATCTCGGCGCGGATCGCCTCGTCGGCGACCGGTGCACCCTGCAGTTCCGCTTCCGCAAATTCGGCAAGTCGCGCCGAGCCCACCAGCGTCACCTCGCTGCCGTTGGCGAAGTCGCGGATCAATGCACGGGTGTATTCGCGCGACACTGTTGCTTCGGTGCCGAGCACCGAAACCAGCTTGCTTATGGAGGAGGCGCAGGCCGGCTTGATCGCCGGCACCGTGCCGACGAACCGGACTGCAAATCGTGCGCGCAACTGCGGCAGCACGAGCGTGGAGGCCGTATTGCAGGCAATCACCACCAGGTCCGGCCGGTGCTGTGCGATCAGGTCGCCCATGAGCGCAACCACGCGCTCGATCAGCTCGGCCTCACCATGGCTGCCATAGGGAAAGAACGCGTCGTCGGCGACGTAGCGATAACGCGCATCGGGGCGGGCCTGCGCGACCTCGCGATGGACGGTCAGCCCGCCCAGCCCGGAGTCGAAGATCAGAATCGTCGGAGCGATCGCCACGGCAAGCGTTGGTACGAAAAGACGAACCGCGTCGCAACCGGCCACCAGGCCGGGCCGAAACTCACCAGATCGAGCTGCGGACGGTGGGTAACCGCGGCAGTCATGTGGCCCGGTAGGACTTTGCAAGCCAATGTGAGGACCGATTGCCGCAGGCGGCGGCCGGTTTCCGCGGCGGCGGTGGCGGCGGTCTGTGGGCAGGTCCCGGCGCGCGGCGCTAATTTAGCGCGTACGCCCGAAGACACGTTTGAAGATCGTGTCGACGTGCTTGAAGTGGTGGGCGAGGTCGAAACTCGCTTTGAGTTCGGCCTCGCTCAGGTGCTTGCGCACATCTTTGTCGGCTTTCAGGAAACCGATGAAATCGCCTTCTCCGTTCCACACCTTCATGGCGTTTCGCTGGACCAGCCGGTAGGCGTCCTCACGCGCAACGCCTTTTTGCGTCAGCGCGATCAGGATTCGCTGCGAATGGACGAGGCCACCGAGCAGGTCGAGGTTCTTCTGCATAGCCTTCGGGTAGACGACAAGCTTGTCGACGATGCCGGCAAGCCGTGCGAGCGCGAAATCAAGCGTCACGGTCGCATCGGGGCCGATCATGCGCTCGACCGATGAATGCGAGATGTCGCGTTCGTGCCAGAGCGCGACATTCTCCAGCGCCGGCGTTACGCAGGCACGCACGAGCCGCGCCAGCCCGGTGACGTTCTCGGAGAGCACCGGATTGCGCTTGTGCGGCATGGCCGAAGAGCCCTTCTGGCCCGGCGAGAAGAACTCCTCGGCTTCCAGCACCTCGGTGCGCTGCAGATGACGGATCTCGGTGGCGAGACGCTCGACCGAAGACGCGACGACTCCCAGCGTGGCGAAATACATCGCGTGCCGGTCGCGCGGCACGATCTGGGTCGAGATCGGCTCGGCCTGCAATCCCATGGCCTTGGCGACGTGAGCCTCCACCCGGGGATCGACCTGGGCGAACGTGCCCACCGCGCCGGAGATGGCACAGGTTGCGATCTCGGCGCGGGCGTTCTCCAGCCGCGTGCGCGCCCGCGAAAACTCCGCATGGGCGACGGCGAGTTTGAGCCCGAAGGTCGTCGGCTCGGCGTGGATACCGTGCGAGCGCCCGATCGTCGGCGTCATCTTGTGCTCCATGGCGCGGCGCTTGAGCGCGGCCAGGAGCTTGTCGACGTCGGCGATCAGGATATCGGCTGCGCGCACGAGCTGAACGTTGAAGCAGGTGTCGAGCACGTCCGAGGATGTCATACCGGTGTGCACGAAGCGCGCGTCCGGCCCGACGATCTCGGCGAGGTGGGTGAGGAAGGCGATGACGTCGTGCTTGACTTCGCGCTCGATCGCGTCGATGCGCGCGATGTCGAACTGGGCGTTCCGAGCACGCTTCCAGATGGTCTTGGCAGCCGATTTCGGGATGATCCTCAGCGCGGCCATGGCGTCGGCGGCGTGCGCCTCGATCTCGAACCAGATCCGAAAGCGCGACTGCGGCTCCCAGATCGCAGCCATCTCCGGCCGGGTATAGCGTGGTATCATCGTCGCCTCGTGCATGCCCTAGCAGATGGGGCGTCGCTCAACAATTCATGCCGGGAGATTTCAACGGCGACGTTCCCCGCCGGTGGATGCCGGTCGCCCGCGAGCGCGGTGGGCGCTTACTTGACCCGGCCGGTGATGGCGAGGAAGCGCCGGTCCGGTCCCTCGAAGCCAAAATAGAAGTACTGAATGATGACCGCAAAAGCGATCGAGCCGTCGGCGAGGCGAAGCGCATGCGCTTCGGCAATGCCGTAACGGTCGGGGCATCCGCGCGCCACGGGAATAGTCTGGTCGCGGCTGAGGTGAATGGTCGGGCGGCCTTTGCGCTCGAGCGTGAGCGCGAAACCGTTTGGATGGCCTTCGGTCACCAGGTCCTTGCAGCGCGGCAGTGCGAGGTCGAACTCGCGCAGCACCAGTTGCGCATCCGGCCCGAAATACTCCGCCGGCAGCGCGACGCTTCGGGCCACGGCCTGGCGGGCCGCTTTGACCGGCTCCGAATCGAGCAGGTCGCGCGACCGGCTCTTCGGGACGAAGGCGATAGGCCGGCCAGGCTCGGAGATGCGCAGCGATTTGAGCAGCGCCGCAGCCTCGCTTGCGACATTGGCGCGGATCTTCGCCAGGAGCTTGTCGCGCGGTTCCTTGCGGCGATCGGTTGCTTCCGGATCGATCGAGTTTGTCACCGGTGTTCCTCTGACCATGCGGTCACCGGCAACCTCGACCGCGGTGATCGTGGAATAGAGCGATCCGGCCCCGTCTTCCTCGCCGAACTGTTCGAAGGCGAAGTAACGGCCGTCGGGGGAGAAGCCGAGAATGCTGAGGGCCGCGCCATCGCCGGCGCGAGCGATGCTTGAAACCACCAACAGAAGGGCAATGCTCACCGCTTGCAGGAAGCGAGCGCACATCACGCTGCCTCCCCCCGGGCCATCGCGGCGGCATTGCGGATCGCGGCAATGTTCGCGCGATAGGCATCCTGGCCCCTGCCTTTGAATACTGCCGAACCCGCTACCAGCACGTTGGCGCCAGCTTGCGCAACGGTCGGCGCGATGTCGGGCGTGATGCCGCCGTCGACTTCGATGTCGATCGGACGCGTGCCGCAGAGCGCGCGCAACCGCGCGATCTTCTCGACTGCATGCGCGATGAAGCTCTGTCCGCCGAAGCCGGGATTGACCGACATCACCAGGATGAGGTCGACGAGATCGACCACCGGCTCGATCGTCTCGATTGGCGTTCCCGGATTAAGCGTCACGCCGACCTTCTTTCCCAGTGCGCGGATCGCCTGCAGGGAACGGTGGACGTGCGGCCCTGCTTCGACATGGACCGTGATGATATCGGAACCCGCCTTGGCGAATGCCTCCAGATAGGGGTCGCACGGCGCGATCATCAGGTGGACGTCGAGCACCTTCCTGGTGTGCGGCCGCAATGCCCGCACCACATCGGGTCCGATTGAGATATTGGGCACGAAATGCCCGTCCATGACGTCGACGTGAATCCAGTCGGCGCCGGCGGCGTCGACAGCGCGCACCTCCTCGCCGAGCCTGGCGAAGTCGGCGGCCAGAATCGACGGGGCTATCAGCAGCGGGCGGCGCATCGATTCCTCATGCTATGAGGCCATCGGGTAACATGCCAATAGGAGCGCGGCAACGCCGGGGCCGGCCTGCGTTTTCGCCCCCGGTTGCCTATATTGCAGGCAGGCCGGGGTTCACGAAAGGATTAATATGTCGCGTACCGACGCCATCGTGCTCGGGGCCGGGATCGTCGGCACCTCGACCGCGCTGCATCTCACCAAACGCGGGCTTTCCGTCGCGCTGATGGACCGCCGCGGTCCGGGCGAGGAGACCTCCTATGGAAATGCCGGGGTCATCGAAGGCAATACGCTGTTTCCGCATGCCTTCCCCCGTGACTGGCAGGCGCTTTTGCGGATCGCGGGCAGGCGAGCGCCGGAAGCCAACTATCATCTGTCGTTCCTTCCGAAGATCGCGCCGTGGCTGATCGACTACCGCGCTCACACAACGCTCAAGCGCAGCATCGAATTCGCGAATTTGATGCGGCCCCTGTTCGCGCGCGCCGTAGACGAACACGAGTCCCTGATGAACGAGGCGGGCGCGGCGCAATACCTGCGCCGGAACGGCTGGCTCAAGCTCTACCGCTCGGAGGGTGCGTTCGCCGCGGCTGCTGCCGAGCGCGACATCGCGGGAACCTTCGGTCTGCCACACGATGAGCTCGATCGCGCGGGTGCATTGACGATCGAGCCCGCGCTTGCGCCGGTCTTCGCGCATGCCGTGCTGTGGCCCAAGGCCGCGAGCGTCTCCAACCCGCTTGCGGTGACGCGCGCCTATGCGGCGCGGTTCGCCGCACTCGGCGGTGTAATCCTGGGAGGTGACGCGCGTTCGCTGCATCGCTCCGGCAATCGCTGGCGCGTCGAAACCGCCGAGGGTCCCGTCGATGCAGACAGTATCGTGGTCGCGCTCGGTCCGTGGGCGCCCGATCTGCTCGAGCCAATGGACATCCGGTTGCCGCTTGCGGTCAAGCGCGGCTACCACCGCCATTTCAAGCCGCGCGGCAATGCGGGTCTGACAAGGCCGGTGGTCGACGTCGAGGTCGGTTACTGCGTGGCGCCGATGGAGCAGGGGCTGCGGCTCACCACCGGCGCAGAGTTTGCCGCCCGCGATGCGCCGCCGACGCCGGTGCAGTTCGATCGCCTGCTGCCGGCGGCGAACGCGCTGTTTCCACTCGGTGAACCCAACGAGGGGCGCCCATGGCTGGGAAGCAGGCCCTGCTTTGCGGATTCACGTCCGATCATCGGCCGCGCGCCCGGCCATGCCGGGCTCTGGCTCGCATACGGCCACGCGCATTGGGGGCTGACGCTCGGGCCTGCGACCGGACGTCTCGTCGCCGAGATGATGACCGGCGCTGTGCCGTTCTGCGATCCGCAGCCTTATGCGGCGGAGCGCTTCACTCGATAGTGCGGATTACGCTCGAGGTCGGCCGTGTACTCACGGTCGGGAGCTTCACGTCCTTGCGCAGCATCTCGTCGTAGGACGCGATCGTCTTGATCGAGAACTTCGGCTTCATGAACACGATCTTGTAGCCGTTGGCTTTCAGGTCGTTCAGCAGATCGCCCGCGGCCGCAGCCGTTGACTGTTGGAAGTCGTGCAAAAGCACGATGCCCTTGCCGTGCTTCTTCAATTTGGCCAGTACCGATTTGCGAACCTGTTCGGGCCGCCGCATCTTGAAGTCGAAGGAGTCCATATCGGTTGAAAAGATGCCGATGTTGCGTTCGCCGAGATATTTCACGACCTCCGGTGGATGGCGCAGCGCAGGGAACCGGAAGTAGGGCGCGGTCGGCCCGCCGACCGCCCAAGCGACAGCGCTCACGCCGCGCTCGATCTCGGTCTTGGCTTCCTCGAAGGTCTTCTTCTCGAGATTCTGGTGCGACCAGGTGTGGCTGCCCACCGCATGACCGGCAGCGGCGACCTGCTTGAGAATTCCGGGCTCGTAGGTCGCGTGCTTGCCGATCGGGAAGAAGATCGCCTTGGCGCAATGGGCGGCCAGCGCCTTCACCACCGACAGCGTGCGATGCGGCCACGGACCGTCGTCGAAAGTGAGCACGACTTCGCCGGGGCGCAGGAAGTCATGCATGCGGAAATGTTCGAATCCGAAGCCGGGCCCACCGGTGGTGTCGACCTCGACGGTGCGCGCAACGCCGAGCGCATTCGGGTTGCCAGGGCAGGTGTCATGGGCGGCGGCCGGCGGCGGTGCCGATGCCGGCGCGGGTGCCGCCGATGACTGCGCGATGCGGGCAGGGGCGGGCTCCGCGGGTGCGTGGTCGACGGCAGAGCGCTGCGCGACTGTGTCGGAGGTTTGCTCCGGTGCTTGCGTAGCCGCTACGGGGCTCGGAGCGCGCGGAACATCCGTCGTCGCCACGACCGGGGGGGCAGCCGCGGCTTTCGCCGGCGCCTGACTTACGGCGGTCGCGGAGCCGGACCCGGTGCTCTTGTTGACGACCAGGAACCCGAAAATTGCAAGAAAACCAACGATTGCAAGGACACAGCCCGCTATCGCGAGACGCATGGCTTCCTCCAACCCTACGGCGATACCACCCAGCTTTGCCCCGTCGGGCATTTGCGGATCAATCCTTGGCGGAGTCAAGGCAACGCCGGAATTCGGGGGTTTATCCCCTTCCAAATGAAGCGAAACGGTCCTGCCAGCTCGGCACGGCATCTGGAAAGGGCAGGGCGGTCGCTTCGAACACCGCGCGGGCAGCGGCGCGCGCCAACACATTGGCGGCGATGGCGCCGATCTCGCTGACTTCGCTCACGGGCTGCGTGAGCGGGCGCATTCCGGTGGCGGCGGCAAAGACGGTGTCGCCGTCGAGCACGGTGTGGACGGGATAGATGGCGCGCGCGAGCCCGTCCTGCGCCATCACCGCGACCTGCTGAGCCTGCGCCTTGTCGAGCGTGGCATCGGTCGCCACCAGGGCGATCGTGGTGTTCTCGCCGGGGCGTCCCTTGGCATGGGGAACCAGTGCTTCGGATGACACCGACGGCGGCAGGCCGCATCCGCCGAACTCGCGATCGCGCTCGAACGGCGCCGCCCAGAAATGCCGGTTGGCGCCGACCGTGACGCTGCCGCAGGCGTTCACCGCAACAATAGCGCCGACGGTATGCCCGTCGCGCGTGCGATCGGACGCCGAACCGAGACCGCCCTTGAGGCTGACCGTCGTTGCGCCGAAGCCCGCACCCTCGGTGCCAAGCCTGAAATCCTCTGCCGCGGCTTCCGCTGCTGCGAAGGCAAGGTCGCGGTAAGGCGGGAAGCGGCCCCAATTCTTGTCGCCGCCATTGAGCAGGTCGAACAGCGCCGCGCCGCAGACGATCGGCACGCGGATATTGCCGATGGCGAAGCCACGGCCGTGCGCGCGCAGCCATGCCTGCACGCCGGTGGCGGCGTCGAGCCCGAATGCCGATCCTCCGGAGAGCACCACGGCATCGATCGCCGCCACGGTGCGGTGCGCATCGAGCAGGTCGGTCTCGCGCGTGCCGGGCGCACCGCCGCGCACATCGACGGCGGCGGCGGCCGGCCGGTCGAACAGGATCGCCGTGACGCCAGAAGCCAGCCGCGGATCGCTGGCATTGCCGACCTTCACGCCGGCGACGTCGGTGATGAGGTTTCGAGGCGCCATGCTGCGGAGACTATCACGGATGCAGGCGTCGCGCCGCCGATCCCACGCGGACGTGTCGGTTGACGGCCGCGCGCGAGGGTGAACATCATTGATCCATCTGAAAATCGGCCGCGTCGCCACAGCTTTCCGTCGAGATTCGCCATGCAAGAGAAGACTGCCGAACAGCCCACCGTCACCTTGCCGCGTGTCGACCTGGCCATCGCGGCCAATTTCCTCACGCTGCATGAGATCGTTGCCAAGGCCCGTGCCAACCTTGACCAGAACAACTGGGATTACATTGTCGGCGGCACCGAGACGGAGACGACGTTGCGGCGCAATCGCGTGGCGCTCGATTCGATCGCGTTCCGGCCTCGCGTGCTGCGCGACGTCAGCAGGATCGACGCCTCGGTCGAGCGGTTCGGCCGCAAGCTTCGCCTGCCGGTTGTGCTGGCGCCGATCGGCTCGCTCGAAAGCTTCCATGCGGAAGCGGCGGCTGCGATCGTGCGCGGCGCCGGCGAGTTCGGCGTCGCCCATATGTTGTCTTCGGTGTGCGAACCTGGGCTTGAGAAGGCCGCCAAGGCTGCGCCCGACGCCACCCGCATCTTTCAGCTCTATGTGCGCGGCGACGAGAACTTCGTCGACGACCACGTCAGCCGTGCGATCGACAACGGCTATCTCGCGTTCTGCCTGACTGTCGATACCGCCCACTACAGCCGCCGCGAACGCGATATCACCAAGCGCTTCCAGACCGTCGGGCGTCGCCGCGTGGAAGGCCGCGTCTTCCAGGCGGCGCTCGACTGGCATACCGTCAAGCGCATCAAGAGACGCTACAACGTGCCGTTGGTGATCAAGGGCATCGCCACTGCCGAAGATGCCAGGATCGCAGTCGAGCATGGGGTCGAATGGGTCTACGTGTCGAACCACGGCGGCCGTCAGCTCGATCACGGCCGCGGGTCCATGGACGTGCTGCCGGAGGTCGTCGACGCCGTTGCGGGGCGCGCGAAGATCCTGATCGACGGAGGCTTCTATCGCGGCACCGACATCGTCAAGGCAATCGCCAGCGGCGCCGATCTGGTCGGAATCGGCCGCATGCAGTGCTATGCGCTGGTGGCTGCCGGGCAGGCCGGTGTCGTGCGCATGCTCGAGCTGCTGGAAGACGAGGTGCAGCGCTGCCTGGGCCTGCTGGGCGTTAGCTCGTTTGCCGAGTTGGACCGGTCCTATCTGCACCCTGCGACGCCGGTCGCGACGCCGCATGCCTTGAGCGCGTTTCCGCTGCTCAAGATCGAGGACTACCGCTACTAGTGCTTGCTTTCATTGAAGCGTGAGTCGCACGTCGAGTTTGGGTCGATGCCGGCCAGCAGACTCGGCCTGCTCCCTCTCCCATAGGGAGAGGGGTGGGGTGAGGGGT
>JBOHIG010000063.1:0-20711 GCA_050725815.1 Xanthobacteraceae bacterium | reverse complement strand
ATAGCCCGGCTGCGCCGCCTCGTAAAACTTGTACTCGGCGTAGAGGTCGATCGGCGTACCCTTCGGGTCGGTGAGCGTGACCGCTTCGGCAATGCCGGGAGAAATGCCGCTGCGCTTCTCGGACTTGATGCCGAGCTTCGATAGCTCCTTGACCACGTCGTTGAGGTCGGTGCCGGGCGCAATCTGGAACGACAGCCGCTGCAGTGCCCCGGCCTTGCCCTTGACCAGCTCGATCGCCTCGAAGCCCTGCTTGCTGGCGAGGAAGACGCGGTCCTTGTTCTTCTCCGCCACGCGCAGGCCAAGGACATCTCCGTAGTAATGGACCTGCTCCTCCAGATCGGGCGTCGAAATCGTTGCATGGCCGAGGCGTCGGACCTTGATCATGGCTCTCTCCCTGTTCTTGCTTCTTAATTCTACCTCATCCGCCGATCTTGTGCTGGCGCGCGGCGATCTTCAGCTCGCCGAGCATGTCGTTGCGTCCATAAAGCGTGTCGCCGACCTTGACCGGGCCGACGCCGTGCGGCGTACCGGTGAAATACACGTCGCCCGGATAGAGCGTGTAGAACGACGACGCGAATTCGATCAGCCGGCCGCAATCGTAGATCAGGTCCTTGGTGTCGGCGGTCTGCCGCAGCTCGTTGTTGCAGTGGAGCGTGATCAGCATGTCGTCCGGGTTCTTAATCTCATCCGCCGTCACCATCCACGGGCCGATCACCGAATAGCCGTCGATAGACTTGCGGAAGCTCCGATCTTCCGAACCGCGGCAGGTCATGTCGAGCCCGAGCGCGTAGCCCGCGACATAGTCCTTGAACTTGTCCTTCGGGATATCGCTGCCTTGCTTGCCGATGACCATCACGAGCTCGATCTCGTGCTCGTTCGGCCGGTCGGGGAAGCGCAGCGGAATACCTTCCGACGGCCCGACGATGGACGAATTGGCCTTGAGGAAGATGCCGGCCTTTTCGATGTTCGGCGGCCGATTGAGGGCCTCGCGCGGCAGGTCGGTGCGGGTGCGCATTTCCTCGATGTGCTTCCCGTAGTTGGTAGGCGCCGCCATGGCCTTGGACGGCCGCGCCACCGGCGAGAGCAGCTTCACCGACGAGACCGGCTTGCCAGGCGCCTTCGACGCCATCTCCTCTATCCGCGAGCGCCACTGCGGCAGCGCCGCGATCACCGCGTCGCCTCTCATGTCGTAGCGGGCGTTCTTGCGGATCTCATCCTGGGCCGCGGTGACGTCGTGCACCATGTCACCCTTCACGACGCCAAGCCTGTCCTCATCGTACCGACACAGCTTCATAGTTCTTGCCTCCCCGTAAACCGATGCGCGCAACTGAAAGTCTGCCCGTTTTTTCCACGGCTGTCGTCCCCGCGCAAGCGCACGAAAGCGGCACGACGGTATTGAGCGGCTTACATCCGCTCCAGGATGTGGAACCCGCGGATGCGATCGAGCAGGAAGATCAGCCCGCGATCGTCGACATACACGTCGTTGCTCAGGCAGTGATCGGTGCCCGGCGGCGGATCGGGGATGAAGCGCGCCACCTCCTTGGGCGCCCGCGGGCGCGCGACGTCGATGATGCGCATGCCGTTCGAGAACCAGGCGGCGGGAAACTGCGTGCCGGTGATCTTCTCGATCGGCTGGTGGCAACCGACATGCTTGGGATGCGGCGCGTCGTCGACCTCATCCACCTGGAACGACGCGATCGGCACCGGCCGGTCTTCCATGGTGATGTCCACGACCCAGAGGCAACCCGGCGGCCCCGCGAACTCGTGCGCCACGTCCTCGTCGGCGACCAGCAGGATCGTCCGGCCGGCGATCTCGAACGGCACCGGGATCGCGCTATGGGTCGGGCACGGGTAAGGCGGCGACCAGTCGAGGCCCGAGACCAGCTTGGGATTGGCCATATCCTCGATGTCGATGATGACGAAGCCGCCCTGCCAGTAGCTGGTGTAGAGCCGGTTGCCGAGACGGAGCGGATGGTGACAGCGGTGGTTGGTGCCCTTCCAGGACGGCGTCTCGCCGCCCGCGGTCCACTGCCCCGGCATATGCCAGCGCCCGACCAACTCCGGCTTCTCCGGGTTCTTCAGGTCGAAGATGCCCATGACATTGCCGACGAAGCCCTCGAAGGTCGGCGAGCCGTAGAGGTAGCGCCCGTCGAAGGAGAAGCGGTGCATCCCGGTGCCGACGGTCTGCCAGCGGTGGATCGAGCGCGGCTTGGTAAGATCGCTGATGTCATAGATTTCGAACCCACCGTGCCAGTCGTCCGGCGGCTTGCCGGCCTGCTCGCGGTTGACCACCATGATCCCGTCATGGGCGTGCACCTTGTGCGAGTGGGTGCCCTTCGGCACTTCGATGGTCGAGAGGTGCTTGACGTTCTTGGGATCGCGCACGTCGAAAATGCTCGTCCCATGCGGCGCCGACATATGCCCGATAAAGCAGATGCCTTTCTCCACCACGATCTGCCCGCCCCCGGCGCAGTCGACCCAGCCCACTTCGCGGATGCCGTTTGCTTGTGCCATACGCTTCCCACCCCCTCACGCGCTTCCCCGCGAATGCGGGAGCCTGACACGATCTATCGATAGTTTCGGCCACCGAGGCAAGAGCTTCGGCGTCCGGCAAGGCCCGCACGGTGGCGAGCACTGCGGTCAGGCAACGAGTTTTCTCAGTTTCCGAAATATTGCCGCGAGGTCGGGCTCCTGTACCGCGTCGGCGGCCTCCTGCGGCGAGAACCAGCGGGTACGTCGCTCGTCCCGCTCCGGCCACGTGCGCAATTGCTTCTCCACTTCAAGCCCAAACACCTCGACCGTGCAAGACAGCGCCGATCCGTCGTCCAACCGCTTGTCGTAGCTGTAGCGCCCGAGCGGCCGCCGGCCGATCCGCCCGACCAGGCCGCTCTCCTCCTTCGCCTCACGCGCCGCCGAGTCGCACGGGTCGAGCGCGGCCACGGGCCAGCCCTTGGGGATGACCCAGCGGCCGGTATCGCGGGAAGTGATCAGCATGACCTCGATATCGCCTGCGGCCCGGCGCCGGTATGGCAGCGCAGCAAATTGCAGGTTCCGGATCGAGGTCTTGGTCATTGGCCGAGCCCGCTCAACACGTAGAACAGCGCCGCGATCAACGCCGATGCCGGCAGGGTAATGACCCACGCCGTCACGATATTAGTCGCAACATTCCAGCGAACCGCCGAAACCTTGCGCGCCGCACCCACCCCGATGATCGAGCCGGTGATGGTGTGCGTGGTCGAGACCGGTATGCCGAGCCATGTGGCGCCGAACAGGGTGATCGCGCCGCCGGTCTCCGCGCAACATCCCTGCATCGGGGTGAGGCGCGTGATCTTCGACCCCATGGTGTGCACGATTCGCCAGCCGCCGAACAGCGTACCGAGCCCCATCGCGGCCTGGCAGGTTATCACGACCCAGAACGGCACGTAGAACTCGCCGCCGAGCTGGCCTTGCGAGAACAGGAGCACGGCGATGATGCCCATGGTCTTCTGCGCGTCGTTGCCACCGTGACCGAGCGAGTAGAGCGACGCCGAGACGAATTGCAGCAATCGGAAGGTGCTGTCCACCGTGCGCGGATTTGCCCGCACGAATGTCCACGACACCAGCAGCACCAGCATCAACGCGAGGAAGAATCCGGTCATCGGCGACAACACGATCGCGGCGCCGGTCTTGAGCACGCCGGCCCACACCACCGCTACGCCGCCGGCCTTGGTTACGCCGGCGCCGAGCAGGCCGCCGATCAGCGCATGCGAGCTCGAAGATGGGATGCCCGCCCACCAGGTGATCAGGTTCCAGGAGATCGCACCCATCAGCGCACCGAAGATCACGCGCGCATCGACGATGTCGGCGGCGACGATGCCGGTGCCGACGGTCTGCGCCACGTGCAAGCCGAAGAACAGAAACGCGATGAAGTTGAAGAACGCCGCCCACATCACCGCGTAGCGCGGACGCAGCACGCGCGTCGACACAATGGTCGCGATCGAGTTTGCCGCGTCGTGCAGTCCGTTGAGGAAGTCGAAGGCCAGCGCGACGAAGATCAGGCCGATCAGGATGGGGAGGCTTAGGATCGCATCCATTCGGCGCCAGACGTCACAGGTGATCGACGACGAGTGAATTGATCTCGTTCGATACGTCCTCGAAACGGTCGACAACCGACTCGAGATGGTCATAGATCTCGGTGCCGACGATAAAGCTCATGGCGCCGGCTTGAGCACCGCCGTTGCGGTTGGCGAGGTAGAGCGCCTTGCGCCCCTCGTCGTGCAGACGGTCCGCATTGTCTTCGATCCGCACGACCTGTTCGGTCAGCGCGTTGAGCCGCGGCGCGTTGGTGCCGATCGAACGAAGCAGCGGCATCGCCTCCAGCACCAGCTTCGACGCCTCCAGGATGATGTCGCCCATCTGCTGCATGTGCGGATCGAAGGTCTTCACCTCGAACAGCATAATGGTCTTGGCGGTCTTGTTCATCTGGTCGATGGAGTCGTCCATCGAGCTCGTCAGGCTCTGGATGTCGCCGCGATCGAACGGCGTAATGAAGGTGCGGCGGACGGCGTTGAGCACCTGCCGGGTGACCTCGTCGGCATCGTTCTCGCGATCCGAAATCGCCTTGCAGTAGTGCGCGACGGTGTCGCCGCCCTTGAGCAGGCCGCACAGCGCCTCCGCTCCGGCGACGACGATAGCCGCGTGCTGCACGAACAGGTCGAAGAAGCGCTCTTCCTTGGGCATTAGCGCCCTGAACCAACCGAGCATGCGTCTCCTGGGGGCTGCGGGAATCAGGCCTGAGGCCGATCCTAGGGCCAGAGCGATCCCGCCTCAAACCGCTTGAGCCGCAATCCCCCGCCAAGCGCACGGAAACTTGCGGCACGCTGCCGCGCCCGGCCGTCCGAACTTCGAATGCTACTCTGCCGGTTGCGGCGCTTGCTGCGCCACGTCCACTTCGACGCGTTCGGCGTGATGGCGCGCGCCGAGATAGCTGTACACCGTCGGGATCACGAACAGTGTGAGGAGCGTGCCGAACGTCATGCCGCCGACGACGACCCAACCGATCTGGTGCCTGCTCTCGGCGCCCGCGCCGGTTGCAAGCGCAAGCGGCACGGCGCCGAGGACCATGGCGCCGGTCGTCATCAGGATCGGCCGCAGGCGCAGCGATGCGGCCTCGATTACGGCTTCGATCCGCTCCTTGCCCAGCAATTGCTGCTGATTCGCAAACTCGACGATCAGGATGCTGTGCTTGGTAATGAGCCCGATCAGCGTGACGAGCCCGATCTGCGAATACACGTTCAACGTACCGCCCGCGAAGTAGAGAGCGGCTAGCGCGCCCGTCATCGTCATCGGCACCGCGAGCAGGATGATCACGGGATCGCGGAAACTTTCGAATTGCGCCGCCAGCACGAGGTAGATGAACCCGAGCGCCAATACGAAGATGAACAGCATGCTTTGGCCGGCTGCGCGGAACTCGCGGCTTTGACCGGCAACGTCGGTTTGCACGGTGGACGGCAGGATTTCGCGCGCGGCATTTTCCAGCTCCGCCAACCCATCGCCGAGCGCATATCCGGGCGCGATATTCGCCGAGATGGTCACCGAGCGCATCTGGTTGAACCGTTTGAGCTCGCGCGGCGCCACCGACTCGTTCACGCGTACGATATTGGAGAGCTGAATCATATCGCCCTTCGGGCCTCGCATGAAAATGGTCGAGAGCGTCGACGGCGAGGCCCGGTCCTCGGCCGCGAGTTGCACCCAGACGTCGTACTGCTTGCCATTCATCTCGAAGCGCGTGACCTGCCGCCCGCCCAACAGGGTCTCGAGCGTTCGACCGACCACCGCCACGTCCAGTCCAAGGTCGGCGACCTTGGTGCGATCGATCTCGACCTTGAATTCGGGCTTGTTGAGCTTGAGGTCCGTATCGACGCCCGTGAGAATCTCGCTATCCCGAATATGGTCCAATAGCTTGTCCACGTATTCCTGCAAGTCGGCATAGGTGCCCGAGGTCTGAATCACGAACTCCACCGGGCGCGACGATCGCCGTACGCCAAGCGAGGGTTCGTTTTGCGCAAACGCCAGGACGCCCGGAACCCGCCTCAACTGCGGGAACACGTCGGCGACCAGAAACTGCTGCTTGCGCTCGCGCTCGCTCCAGTCGGTCAATCGCCCGATGACAATCAGGTTCGAGACCTGGGGCGCCCCGACGATGATGAGACGCGATGCAACCTCCGGATATTGGGTCAACAAGTTGCCGATGCGTTGGGCGTAGCGCATCGTGAAGGATGCAGTGGCGCCCTCGGGGGCAGTACCGCGGATCGAAATCACGCCTCGGTCCTCGACCGGCGAGAGCTCAGAGCGCAGATTGGTGAAGAACAGCGCGCTGATGCCGGCGACGATGAAGGCGACGGCAACGACAAGAGGTCGGACGCGCAGGGAAGCCGTCAGCCCCCGCCGGTATCCACGTTCGAACGCAACGAAGCCGCGTTCGACCGCCGCAGCGATCCGGTTGGGATTGGCGTTGTGCCGCAAGAGCCTGGAGCACATCATCGGCGTCAGCGTGAGCGCCACGAATCCGGACACCAGCACCGCGCCGGCAAGGCTGAGCGCAAATTCAGCGAACAGCCGGCCGGTGCGCCCCGGCGCGAACGCCACCGGGGCGTAGACCGCCGTCAGCGTCAACGTCATCGCCACAACCGCGAATCCGATCTCGCGGATGCCCTTCACGGCCGCGGCGACGGGCTTCAGGCCCTCCTCAATGTGCCGATAGATGTTTTCCAGCACGACGATGGCATCGTCGACCACCAAGCCGATGGCGAGAACCATCGCGAGTAGAGTCAGCGTATTGACGCTGAACCCGAGCGCATACATCAGGCCGAAACTTGAAATCAGCGAGATCGGAATTGTGACGATCGGAATGACCGACGCCCGTATCGAACGCAGGAAGAAGAAGATCACGAGCACGACCAGCGCGATCGCCTCGATGATCGTCACGAAGACGGCCTTGATCGAACGGTCGATGAAGACGGCGCTGTCGTTACCGATCTCGGCGCTCATGCCTTCCGGCAAGGACGCATTCATCGACGGCAGCACCGAGCGGACACCTTTCGACACGTCGAGCGGATTGGCCGTCGCCTGCTTGATGACCCCGACGATGATCGCCGGAGCGCCGTTGTAGGTATTCACGCGGCGCTCGTCCTCGGCGCCAAGCTCGATCCGCGCGGCGTCGCCGAGCCTGACCTGATGGCCTTCGGCGAGCTTGATGACGATGTTCGAGAATTGCTCGGGCGTCGTAAGCCCGGTGCGCGAGAGCACGGTGAATTCGCGGTCGTCGCTTTCGATGCGGCCCGACGGCAGCTCGACATTCTGCGCGCGCAGCGCGTTCTCGACGTCCTGGACCGTGAGGTTGTAGGCGGCGAGCCGCTCGCGGTCGACCCAGATCCGCATGGCATAGCGCCGTTCGCCATAGATGATGACGTCGGAGATCCCGGTCAGATTCTTGAGGCGGTCGACGACGAAGCGATCGACGTAGTCGGTGATCTCGAGCCCCGACATCCGGTCACTGCGAAACACGATGTACATCATCGCCTGCGCGTCGGCCTCGACTTTGGCGATGGTCGGTTCCTGAATTTCGTCGGGCAGCCGCCGCCGGACCCGGCTCACACGATCGCGGACGTCGCTGGCCGCATTGTCGGGGTCGACGTTGAGCCGGAACCGCACGGTGATGCGGCTGGTCTCGTCGCGGCTGGTCGATTCGAGGATATCGATGCCTTCAATGCCCGCAATCGAGCCTTCCAGGATCTGCGTGATCTGGCTTTCGACGATCGTCGCCGAAGCGCCGGGATACTTCGTGGCGACCGACACCGTCGGTTCGTCGATATTGGGATATTCCCGCACCGTGAGGCGGCTATACGATACGATGCCGACGAGGATCAGTATGAGGCTGAGCACGGTCGAAAATACCGGCCTGCGAATGAAGAATTCGAAGGCGCCCATCGACGTCAGCCGCTCGCTCGCGAATCCGAGGTGAGGATTTCGACCGCCGAGCCATTGCGGAGCCGCTGATGTCCCGCGGTCACGACCGTCATGCTCTCCGACAGCCCTTCAAGAACCTCGACGAAACCGGCCTTCCTGTTGCCCAGGCGAACCCTGGTTTCGACCGCCCGGCCATTTTCAATGCGATAGACGAAGGAATCACCGCCGCGCGCCACGATCGCGCTTTCGGGGACGGTGACGATCCGTTGCTCGGTTGGGCCCTTGATCGTGATGCGGGCGAATAGCCCCGGCCGCAGCTCCTTGCCGGCATTCGGCAGGCGGGCGCGGATGCGCAGCGCCCGCCCGTTCACGTCGACCATCGGATTGATGGCGTAGATTTTCCCCGTGAAGGTCCGGTTCGGGAGCGCGTCCACCGTCACAACGAGACTTTGCCCGACACTGACGTCGGCCAGATATCGACCGGGAATGCTGAAATCGACCTTGAGCCGGTCGATCTTTTCGAGATTGACGATCGTGGTGCCGATGGGAACGTAGGCACCGACGGAAATGCGGCGCAATCCGACGATGCCGGAAAACGGCGCCAGGATGGTGTGCTTGGACAGCCGCACGCGCGCCAGCTCCAGCGTCGCCTGCGTCCCCTCAAAAGCCGCCGTTGCCTCGTCACGGGCGCGCAGCGTCACGTTTCCGGTTTTCGCCAGCGTGTTGGCCCGGTTCAGATTGGATTTCGCGAGCGCAAAGCGGGCTTCCTGCTCGGCGATTTCCGCCCGTACGAGCGAATCGTCGAGCCGAACAAGAACCTCGCCCTGCTTGACGTCCTCGCCCTCAAGGAACGCGATTTCCGCGATCCGGCCGGGGACCTCGGGGGCGATGTTGACCGATTCATCCGACTGGAGGCTACCGACGGCACGGATGTCGGACGTGGTTGTCGAGGCGCTCACCCGCGAAATCTCGACCGGCACACTCGCGGACCCGCCTCGCTTGCCGCCGGTCTTTCCGCCGTTCTGGACCTGGGCGGAATAGCCCTTGTTGTGGCGCAACAGTTGCAGCGTGCCTGCCAGAACGGCGGCCCCGATCGCGAGAACGAGGGCAAAGAACAGCACCTTCCGCATTTCAACGGGTCCCCTTGTCCCGGCGTCCCCCACTTCGGGTAAGATATGTCGTGTTACGGATATCTGAGATTAATTTTTATCTATGAGGCCTATTGTCGCGGAAATCGAGCAGTTTCAAGAGCAAACGACCAACGAAAGCCGGAAATCGGCCCGGCATCCTTAATTCGATGCCATGGCTGCCAGCCTGCCACCGTTCCGACAGGAAGCCAGAAGGCAGGCCGCGGCATCAGAACTTCACCTTGTCCGCGCCCTTGAGCCCCAGCATCTGCCGCGCCTCGGCCGGCGTCGCGATCTGGTAGCCGAGTTCCTCCAGGATGCGCCTGATCTTGGCTACCTGTTCGGCATTGCTGGCAGCGAGCTTGCCGGGGCCGATATAGAGCGAGTCTTCGAGACCTACGCGCACGTTGCCGCCGAGCATGGACGCCACTGTGCAGAAGTTGAACTGGTGGCGCCCGCCCGCCAGTACGGACCAAAGATAGTCCTTGCCGAACAGGTTGTCGGCGGTGCGCTTCATGAACAGCAGATTGTCGAGATCGGGCCCGATGCCACCGAGGATACCGTAGATCAGTTGCAGGAAGACCGGCGGCTTGAACAGCCCGCGGTCGATGCAGTGGGCGAGGTTATAGAGGTGGCCGGTGTCGTAGCACTCGTGCTCGAACTTCACGCCGTGCTCCTCGCCGAGGTCCTTGTAGATGCGTTCGATGTCGCGGAACGTGTTGCGGAAGATATTGGCGTCCGACGACAGCAGGTATTGCTCCTCCCAGTCGTGCTTCCATTCCTTGTAGCGGCGCGCCATCGGATAGAGCGCGAAGTTCATCGAACCCATGTTGAGCGAGCACATCTCCGGCGAGAGGTCGAGCGCGGCCGCGATGCGCTCCTCCACCGTCATAGTGACGCTGCCGCCGGTCGTGATGTTGATCACGGCGTCACACGACTGTTTGATGCGCGGACAGAACTGCCGGAAGATCGCCGGATCGGGCGACGGCCGGCCGTTGTTCGGATCGCGCGCATGCAGGTGGAGAATCGCGGCGCCCGCCTTGGCGGCGTCGATCGCTTGCGTCGCGATCTCGTCCGGCGTGACCGGCAGCGCCGCCGACATGGTCGGGGTGTGGATCGAGCCGGTGACCGCGCAGGTGATGACGACCTTATTGGCAAGCTGGGGCATGTCGTTCCTCTTACACTGACCCTTTGTCGTCGTCCGCGCGCGCTTTCTTCAGATGCGCGACGACCTTGGCACGGAGCGCTGTTTGCTCCTCCGCGCTCCACTTGCGGAAACCCTCGCCCGATTTGAAGCCGAGCCTGCCGTCCGCCACAAGCTTTTCGAGATAGGGCGATGGCCCGGGTCGCGCCTCGATATCGGGCAGCACGGTCTTGTGGATCGCCAGCGTAAGATCGGTGCCGACCAGGTCGGCGTTCTCCAGCGGACCGAGCACCGCGAGGCGCCGCCCGAACGCGGCCTTGATCACCGTATCCACGGTTTCGGCGTCGCAGATGCCGCGCTCGACCAGCGACACCGCCTCGCGCCACAACGCGTGCTGCAGGCGGTTGCCGATAAAGCCCGGCACGTCCTTCTTCACATGCGCAGGCTTCTTGCCGGCAGCGGCGTGCAACGCCATGGTCCATTCGATCGCCTGCGGCGAGGTCCAATGCGTGCCGATCACTTCGACCAGCGGCACCAGCGTCGGCGGATTCCACCAGTGGGCGCCAAGCGCGCGCTCGCGACGCTTGAGCCCGCCCACGATGTCGGTGATCGGGATGACGGAGGTGTTACTGGCGAGGATCGTATCGGGCCGCACGTGCGCCTCGATCTCGGCGAACAGCGCCTGCTTGAGCGGCAGGTCTTCGGACACGGCCTCGACCACGTAGTCGGCCTCTCGCACCGCCGCCGCAAGCGCGGGCCGCGCCGTCACGCGCTCGACCGCGCACACGTCGTCCCCGAGGTCCTTGAGGCTCGCGGCGATGCGCGATGTGGCGGTATCGAGGCTCGCCGCCACCGTGTCGGTGATGGTCACGTCATGGCCGGCGGCCGCAAACACCTGTGCGATGCCGTGACCCATCAGGCCGGCGCCCACCACCGCGATACGGGCTTTCGCCATTCCCTAGCCCGCCGTGTAGCCGCCGTCGGCGTAGAGGATGTGGCCGGTGTAGAAGTTGGACGCCTTCGACGCCAGGAACAGCAACGGCCCCGCCAGGTCGGACGGCTCGCCGAGGCGGCCCTTCGGCACCCGCGTCAGAAAACCCGCGCGCACGGTCTTGCCGCGCTCGTCGTCGCCGAACATCCATTCGGTCAGCGGCGAGCGGAAGACGGTCGGCCCGAGCGCATTCACGGTGATGCCGCTCCCACCCCACTCGCAGCCGAGCGCCTTGGTGATGCCGTCCACAGCGGACTTCGAGGCGCAATAGGCGGTGTAGCCGGCCGGATGGCCGAGCAGCCCACGCGCCGACGACATCAGAATCACCTTGCCGCCAGGTGTGCCTTCTTTGCCCTGCTTGAGCATCTGCCGGCCAGCGGCGCGCGCCATCAGCCAGGATTGCGTGACATTGGCGTCCATGACGTCGAGGAAGTCTTCCGCCTTCTGGTCGACGATCTTGGACACTTTGTTGATGCCGGACGCGACGACGAGAATGTCGACGCGGCCGAACGTCTTCACCGCGGCATCGACGATCTTGTCGCAATTGGCCTCCGAGCTTGGCCGCATGGCCACAGTCTCGACCTTGCCGCCGAGCGCCGCGCATTCCGCGGCAACTTTCTTCAGCGCCTCCGCTCCGCCGGCCGAGAGCACCACATTGGCGCCGGCTCCCGCCAGCACCTTGCCCGCCAGCGCACCGAACGCGCCTGACGCGCCGGTGACGATGGCGGTTTTGCCTTTAACGCTGAATAGCGACAACGGGTCTTTGAGGAAATCGTCGGACATATCGAACTCCGAAATGCGCGCTACTCTCTCCATCGTCATGGCCGGGCTTGTCCCGGCCATCCATCTTCTTCGCAAGAGGATGGATGCGCGGGTCAAGCCCGCGCATGACGCCTACGGCGTCACTTCACCGGCGCAACCGCGACGGCGATGGTGCAGACCTCGTGGCCGCGATTAACGATCTCGCGGCTCTCGTTCGGGCCGATGTAGACACTGTCGCCCGCCTTCGCGACCGTCTCCTTGCCGTCGACGATGACCGTCAGCTCGCCGGCCAGCACGTAGTAGACCTTCTCCGGCGGCGAGGCGTCGGGACCGGCGCCGCCCCCGGGGAGGAAGTGCGAAATGCCGAAGATCAGCGCCTGCGAGCCGCCCATCTCGGCGCCGAACACGCGGAAGGACTTGTAGTCGCGATGGTTCGGCGCCTCGTAAGCCTTCGCCTCGGAAAATTTCCTGACGATCATCAGAACTTCTCCCCCTTGTCGATCCGGAACTTCTGGCTCTTGTCGACCATCGCGACCAGACGGACGATGCAGCCGTCGCCGCGATCCCAGTTCCACGGGAAGAACGCGAACGTGCAGCGCCGGCCGGTGACCTTGTCCAATTCGCCGCCGATGTTCTCGATTCCGAGAATGCCGGCCTTGAACAGGATGCGGTGCACCGGCTCCCATTCCGGGAAATCGTCCTTCCAGTCGCGCCCGCCCGACCACTTCTTGTATTCCTCGGCGAGATGCGGGTGCAGCGGGCCGTTGCGCTGCGGGCCGATCGCGGTGGCGAGAGGATGGTCGTTGGCTTGCGTGTCGTGGCCGACCACCTTCACTTTCTTCTCGACGAACCATTCGCCCGCCGACGGCACGAAGCCCGGCGCGCGGCAGAAATAATCCTCCGAGTCCTCGTACTGGTGATGCCAGCCGGTGTTGACGATCACCACGTCGCGCGGACGCACGACCTTGCCGGCAGCCTTTTCGAGATCGTCGTAGGTGATCGGCTCCCACTTCTTCTTCGGGATCGACACCACGATGCCGGAGCCGAAGAAGTGCGGCAGCGGCACCTCGTCGATGAACGGCGTGCCCTGCACCACGTGTGCTGGCGCATCGATGTGGGTGGTGTTGTGCATGGACGTGGTGATGCGCTGCGACAGCACGCCCGACTTCGCATGGTAATGGATGCGCTCGATCTTGACGTCCTCGAAATAGGGCCAGTTCGGCGACTGGTAACCGAAGCGATGGGACAGGTTGTAGAACTCAAGCCCCATCGAGTTGTTGTGGTTCTCCTCGAACGTCACGCCGCGAATTTTCTTGGCCACGACCCTACTCCCCGTGCACCGACTGATTGTCGGGCCGCATGATATACAGGGCAATCGAACTGCGCTACAGAACGCGAAAATGTCGGTTCGCCGGGGGTTTTCATGGTCAGGAAGATTGCGCTGGAAGAGCATTTCCTGTGTCCCGACTTCGAGGATTACTGGAAGACCACGGTCGGCGATGTCGATCCGAAGGTCATCGGCGGCGTGGTCAGCCGGCTGAGCGATTTCGGCGAGCAGCGCCTCGCGTCCATGGATGGCGCCGGCATCGCGCGCTCGGTGCTGTCGCTGGCCGGCCCCGGCGTGCAGGTCGAGCGCGACGCCGGGACCGCGGTGCGCAACGCGCGCGCCGCCAACGATTTCCTGGCCCGCGAAATTCAAAAGCGGCCCGACCGCTATTCCGGCTTCGCGCACCTGCCCATGCAGGACGCCAGGGCCGCCGCCGCCGAGCTCGAGCGCTCGGTGCGCGAACTCGGCTGTTGCGGAGCCATGATCAACGGCCACACCAACGGACAGTATCTCGACGACCCCGCGCTCGACGTGTTCTGGGAACGGGCGGCGGCGCTCGGCGCGCCCATTTATCTGCATCCCGCCGATCCGCCGGCGCTGTTCCCGGCGCTCGAAGGCCACCGCGGGCTTCGCCGCGCCACCTGGGAATGGACGCTGGAAACCGGAACGCATGCACTGCGCCTCGTCTTTGGTGGCACCTTCGACCGGTTTCCGCGCGCGAAGCTCGTGCTCGGCCACATGGGCGAAACCCTGCCCTATCTGCTTTGGCGCTTCGACAGCCGCGCCAAGCTCTACGGTATCAAGCTCGCCAAGGCCCCGTCGGACTACATCCGCGACAACATCGTGGTGACCACGTCGGGGATGTGCGCGGCGGAACCGCTCAATTGCGCAATCGCCGCGCTTGGGCACCGGAACGTCATGTTCGCCGCCGACTATCCGTTCGAGTCGGCCGAGGAAGCCGGCCATTTCATCGACAGCGTGCCGCTTTCGGATGACGTGCGCGCCGATATCTGCTTCAACAATGCCGAGGGCTATTTCGGACTGAATAACTGAGGACACCATCCATGAGCGGCCCGAACGACCGGATCACCAACGCCATCTCCACCAATGAGTTGGAGCGCCGCTGGGCGGCCGCGCGCAAGGAGATGCGCGATCGCAAGATCGACGCGCTTGTTATGCAGAACAACAGCGACTGGCTCGGCGGCTATGTGAAGTGGTTCACCGATATCCCGGCGACCAACGGCTATCCCAAGACCGTGGTCTTCCACGCCAGCGATCCGATGACGATGATCGAGATGGGCGGCTTCAACACCGTGCGCAATCTCAAGGGCGCCGATCCGGTCCACCGCGGCATCGGCGAATTACTCGGCTCGCCGTCGTTCCTGGCGGTGAACTACACCGACAACTATCACGCCGACTGCGCGCTCGAGGTGCTCAAGAAGCGCGGCTATCGCACCATCGGCTTGGTCGGGCCGGGCAGCCTGCCGCACGCGTTCATCACCCGCATCAAGGAAGGCCTGAACGGCACGCAGTTCGTCGATGCCACCGAGTTCATCGACCGCCTCAAGGCCATCAAGAGCGAGGAGGAAATCGGCCTCATCAAGCGCTGCTGCGAGATGCAGGACGCGATCTTCGCCAAGGTCGCCAAGGCCATCAAGCCAGGCATGCGTGACATCGACGTGACTGCGCTGGCGGAATACGAGGGTCGCGTGGCCGGCAGCCAGCAGGGCATCTTCCTCGCCAACTCCGCACCGGTGGGACAGCCCGCGAGGTTCGGCGGCCGGCACTTCCAGGGCCGCACGCTCAAGGCCGGCGACCACATGGTGCTGCTGATCGAGAACAACGGCCCCGGCGGCTTTTATGCCGAGATCGCGCGCACGCTGGTGCTCGGCAAGGCGTCGAACGAACTGATCGACGGCTTCGAGGCGATGCGCGAGACGCAGGACTACACGCTTGCACTGATGAAGCCCGGCGCGTCCTGCCGCGACATCGCCAATGCACACAACGAATACATGACGAAGCGCGGCTTCGAGCCGGAGATCAGGCTCTACGCCCACAGCCAGGGCTACGACATGGTGGAGCGGCCGATGATCCGGGCCGACGAGACCATGGCGATCGAGGCCAACATGAACTTCGCCGTCCACCCCGGCTACAACACCAAGACCATGTGGTCGACGATCTGCGACAACTACATGGTCGAGGCGGCGGGCGTTAGCGACTGCCTGCACAAGACCGAGAAGAAGGTGTTCGAGGTGGGATAGCGGTTCGCCGGCCATGCCCCGTCTGCTCATCCTGCTGACGCTGCCCAAGGACGTGCGCGACGTCTATGCCAGACGCATGCGGGAGCGGTTCCCCGACCTCGGCATCGATGTCGCCGATGGGCTCGCGACGGCGGAACCGTTCATGCCGCACGCCGACGCGCTGGTCACGTTCGGGCCGCACTTGCGCGACGGCGCGATCCTCAAGACCGCATCGAAGCTAAAATGGGTGCAGGCGCTCGGCACCGGCGTCGACGGCATCGCGGACCGGCCGCACCTCGGCAAGGGCGTGATCATCACCAACATCCGCGGCATCCACGGCGAGGCGGTATCAGAGGCCGCGATCGCCGGCATGCTGGCGCTCGGCCGCCGCCTGCCCGAGAGCATCCGCAACCAGGACCAGGCCAAATGGGTGCGCTGGCCGGCGACGCTGATCGACGGCAAGACCGTCGGCATCTACGGCATCGGCCTGATCGCCGAGGCGCTGGCGCCGCGCTGCAAGGCGATGGGCATGACGGTGATCGGCTTCACGACCACCAAACGCGACCTGCCGGGCTTCGACCGCATGCATCTGCGCAGCGAGCTGACGCAGCTCGCCCCCGAGCTCGACTTCCTCGTCCTGCTCGCGCCATTCACGGACGAAACGCGCCATATCATCAATGCCGGAGTGTTCGCCGCGATGAAGCCCGGCAGCTACCTGGTCAATCTCGCACGCGGCGGCATCGTCGACGAGGACGCAATGATGGCGGCGCTCGACACCGGACGGCTTGCGGGCGCGGCGCTCGACGTGTTCCAGACAGAGCCGCTCCCGGCCGGCCACAAGTTGTGGTCGATGAACAACGTCATCGTGACGCCGCATCTCGGCGGTTTCTGCGATACCTATGCCGAGAGCGCGCTGCCAACCATCGAGCACAACATGGAATGCTTCCTGCGCGGCGACTTCGGCGCCATGCAGAACGTGGTGCGACGGTAATCCAGCGAGGTCGCTCTTGGCCAAGCACAAGCGACAACCAGCGAAGCGCAAGTCGGCGCCGCGGCGGCCGAAGCCCGCCGCCGACTTGGACCTGCCGCTCGTCGAGGACGACGGCGGATTGTCACTGCACGATCTATTCCAGCAGCAGACCGTGCGGATGCTCGACCGCGCCGACCTCAGTGAGGAGCAGAAGCAGAGCATCCTGGTGGCGATGAACTGCCCCTGCTGCGGCGCGGGCGGGCTGTCGTTTGCGGTAAAGCTGAAGCGAAGGAAGTCGTAGGACGGGCCATTAGGGCGATTACGCCCGTCATTGACGGGCTATGGGCGCGTCGTCGCGCCGTGCCCACGCGGGCGGCGCAACAATCCTCAAAGCGCGTGGGCTTCGCTTCGCTCAGCCCACCCCACGATTCTACGATTCACCGCGCCCTTCCAACCTTGATCACCAGATTCCCGTACGCATCCACCTCGCAGGCATCACCTGGCATCAGCACCGTGGTCGAGGCGTGCTCCTCGATCAGCGCCGGCCCCTTGATCCGGTTGCCGGCAAGCAGCACCGCACGCCGGTAGGTGGGCGCATCGCGGAAGCGGCCGTCCAGGAACGCTCCTCGCTTTCCGGTATGCGCACCGGCCGGCGGGGCCGCACGCCCGCGCGCGATCCGCTTCAACGGCGGCTTCGCCATGATCCCGGCGACGGTCACGCGCAGGCTCACGATCTCGGCGCCCTCGGCCGGCGCCGAGGTGCCGTAGCGCAGCGCATGCATCTCGTCGAACATGCGCTTGACCGCCTTGCGGTCGCGCTGTGCGAACACACGCGCCGGCAAGTCGACGGTGACCGCATGCTCCTGCCCGACATAGCGCATGTCGGCAGCACGCTTCACCACGATCTCCTTCGGCTTGATCGCAGTGCCTGCGATCGCCTTGCGGCCTTGCCGCTCAAGCTCACGGTAGACCTTCTCGATCCGCTCGAACGGCGCCTCGTCGAGCCGCGTGAGCCAGGTGCGCACGAAATCGTAGCGCAGGTCCGAGAACAGCATGCCGAAGGCCGAGAACACGCCGGGCGCGACGGGCACGATTACCTTGCGGATACCGATCTCGCGCGCCACCGCGACCGCGTGCAGCGGCCCCGCCCCGCCGTAGGCGACCAGCGCGAAGTCACCGGCGTCGAAGCCACGCTCCGTGGTCACGCCCTTGACCGCGTAGGACATCGCGGTCGCCGCGATCCGAAGAATGCCGTCGGCAGCGGCCGTGACGTCGAGATCGAGCGGTTTCGCGAGCGCCGCGATGGCGCGCTCCGCCGCCAGTACGTCGAGCGGCATCTCGCCGCCAAGGAAACGGTCGGCGCCGAGCCGTCCCAGCACGAGATTGGCATCGGTCACTGTCGGCTCGGTGCCGCCGAGGCCGTAGCAGGCAGGGCCCGGCGATGCGCCCGCGCTCTGCGGACCGACACGCAGACCGCCCTGCTCAATCCGCGCGATCGAGCCGCCGCCGGTGCCGACCTCGAAAATGTCCATCATCGCGATCTGCACCGGCAGCGCGCGCTCATAGCCGCCGATCAGCGCCTTGGAGGTCGTGAGCGCCTCGCCCTTGTAGATCACGCCGGCCTTGGCGGTGGTGCCGCCCATGTCGAAAGCGATGGCGTTGTCGAGCTTGAGCGCGCGGCACAGCGCCTGCGTGCCGATGACACCCGCGGCTGGCCCGGATTCCAGCATGCGCACGCACTGGCTCCGTGCTTGGGCTGCGTCATAGAGCCCGCCGGTCGATTGCACCACAAGGAACGAGCCGGAAAACCCAGCGTCGCGGATATGGGCGTCGATCTCGCCGACATAGCGGCGCACCTTCGGGCCGACATAGGCGTTGGCGACCACGGTCGAGCAGCGTTCGAACTCGCGATATTCCTGCGACAGCTCGTGCGAGACGGTCACGAACATTTGCGGATGATTCTTTTCAAGAATCGCCTTGGTGCGCGCCTCGTGCCCGGTATGGGCGTAACAATTGAGGAACAGAATCGCACAGGCCTCGATGCCGAGGGCTTCGAGCCTGCGCCCATGCGCCGCGATCTCCGCCTCGTCGAGCGGCGTCTCGATCTCGCCGTCGGCGAGCACGCGTTCTCTCACCTCGAACCGCAGTGCCCGCTCGACCAGCGGCATGTGCTTCTGGAAAAACAGGTTGTAGGCGTCTGGGCGGTTGATGCGCCCGATCTCGTAGATATCGCGGAAACCCTCGGTGATGAGCAGCGCCGTCTTCGCGCCGGTGCGCTCGAGGATGGCATTGATCGCCACCGTGGAGCCGTGAAGGAACAGCCCGGCGGAACGGTAGTCCGCGCCGGCCTTCGTCACACCCGCATTAATGCCGTCGACCAGCCGCTGTGGCGTCGACAGCACCTTGCCGAAAGTCAGCGCGCCGGTGGCGCCGTCGAACACCGCGATGTCGGTAAAGGTGCCGCCGATGTCGGCGGCAAGACGGATATTGCTGCGTGCGACAACACGGCCCGCGGCGCGCGGCTGGCTTCGCCGCATTTTCACGGATTTCATCGGCAATCGCGCTTGTCGTTGGCGGGCTTTCTGTATTAAGCCCAAAGGGCGTTCCTTGACTAGGCTGACCGTCCCGCCCGTCCGATACACCCAAGAAAGCTGTTGAGGATTGTTCGCGTGCTTGTTGTTGCAATCGATATCGGCGGCACCTTCACCGACCTGCTGGGATTCGACGAAAAGGCCGGGCGATTCATTCAGGCCAAGAGCCTGACCACACCCGCGCATCTGGTGCAGGGCATCGTCGACTGCCTCAACAAGAGCGGGATTTCCGCATCCGCAATCGATGAGTTGATTCATGGTTCAACCATCGCCATCAACACATTGATCGAGCGCAAGGGCGCCAAGACCGGCCTGGTGGTCACCCGCGGCGCCCGCGACGTCTACATCATCGGCCGCGGCAACCGCCCGGAAGCCTACAACCTCCTGTTCCACCGCCATCGGCCGCTGGTGGCGCGCAGGCTCACGCGCGAGGTCGACGAGCGCGTGCTCGCGACCGGCGAGATCCACGAGCCGCTGCGGCACGCCAGCGTCGAAGATGCCTGCGAGGCACTGGTTGCGGACGGCGTCGAGGCGGTCGCGGTCTGCTTCCTGCATTCCTATCTCGACCCGGAGCATGAGCGGCAGGCCGGCGCCATCATCGGCAAGGCGCTGCCAGACGCTTATCTCTCGCTCTCACATGACATCTTGCGTGAATACCGTGAGTTCGAGCGCATCTCGACCACGGTGGTCAACGCCTATATCGGGCCGAAGGTCGGCGGCTATGTCTCGAGCCTGAAGTCGAACCTCGGCGACATCGGCTTCAAGGGCAACCTCTCGATCATGCGCTCCAACGGCGGCGTGATGACGCCCGAGGTCGCAACCGAGCGGCCGGTGGCGATGATGGAATCGGGTCCGGTCGGCGGCATCATCGCATCCGCGCAGGTCGGCCAGGCGCTCGGCTTCGACAACGTCATCTCCTTCGACATGGGCGGCACCACCGCCAAGGCGAGCCTGGTCAAGGACGGCGAGCCGACTTTGGCGCCGGGCTATTACGTCGGGGGCTATGCCTCCGGCCATCCGGTGATGCTGCCGATGATCGATGTGGTCGAAGTCGGCGCCGGCGGCGGCTCGATCGCTTGGATCGACGAGATCGGCGCGCTCAAGGTCGGCCCGCAAAGCGCGGGCGCCGATCCGGGACCGATCTGTTATCGCGGCGGCGGCACCGAGCCCACCATCACCGACGCCAACGTGGTGCTGGGCCGCCTCGATCCCAACAATTTCCTCGGCGGGCAGATGAAGCTCGACGCCGAAGGCGCCGCCCGTGGAATCGAGGAGAAGGTCGCCAGGCCGCTGAAGATGGACACGGTCGCCGCCGCACAGGCGATCCTCGAAATCGCGATCTCGAAGATGTCGCTCGCGGTGCGCGAAGTGTCGGTGCAGAAGGGCTATGATCCGCGCGACTTCGCGCTGGTCGCCTCCGGCGGCGCCGGGCCGCTGCACGTGCTGCCCATCGCGCGCGAGCTGCACATCCCGACCGTGATCGTGCCGCTGTTCGCCTCGCACTTCTCGGCGCTCGGGATGCTGGTCGCCGACGAGCGCCACGATTTCATCCGGACCTCTTATTCCGATCTCGCCGGCATCGACTTCAAGGCACTGGTCAAGGTCTACGAGG
>JBOHIG010000062.1:0-2600 GCA_050725815.1 Xanthobacteraceae bacterium | reverse complement strand
TCCTGGCAACGGGCGGACTGGCCGCCGCGTCCGCACGGCGAACTCGTCGCGGCGCTCGATGGCGACTGGGGCGAGGTCGAGACGGCGCTTGGCAACAAGATCAAGGCCACTGCGCAGGAGAAGGGCGTCGAGCTGTCGTCCGCAGACGTGCAGCAGGCGACGCGCGATTCCATCCGTGCGCTGATGCTGATCCGCGCCTATCGTGCGCGCGGCCACTTCCACGCCAATCTCGATCCGCTCGGACTCGAGCCGCCCAAGGACGAGGCCGAGCTCGATCCGCGCACCTACAGCTTCACCGAGGCCGACATGGACCGGCCGATCTTCCTCGACAAGGTGCTCGGGCTGGAGTTCGCGACCGTGCGCGAGATGCTCGCGATCCTGCGGCGCACCTACTGCCAGACGCTCGGCGTCGAGTTCATGCACATCTCCGACCCGGTGCAGAAGGGCTGGATGCAGGAGCGCATCGAAGGCCCCGACAAGGAGATCACTTTCACCCGCGAGGGCAAGCGCGCGATCCTCAACAAGCTGATCGAGGCGGAGGGCTTCGAGAAGTTCTGCGACACCAAGTTCACCGGCACCAAGCGATTCGGCCTCGACGGGGCCGAGTCGATGATCCCGGCGCTTGAGCAGATCATCAAGCGCGGCGGCGCGCTCGGCGTGAAGGAGATCGTGCTCGGCATGGCGCATCGCGGCCGCCTCAACGTGCTGGCGCAGGTGATGGGCAAGCCGCATCGCGTGATCTTCCACGAGTTCAAGGGTGGCTCCGCCACCACCGACGAGGTCGAGGGTTCCGGCGATGTGAAGTATCACCTCGGCGCTTCGTCGGATCGCGAGTTCGACGGCAACACGGTGCATCTTTCGCTCGCCGCCAATCCTTCGCATCTTGAGATCGTCAACCCGGTGGTGCTGGGCAAGGTGCGCGCCAAGCAGGATCAGCACGGCGCGACGCCCGAGCATCGCGAGATGGTGATGCCGCTGCTGATCTCCGGCGACGCCGCGTTTGCCGGGCAGGGCGTCATCGCCGAATGTTTCGGGCTCTCCGGCCTGCGCGGCCACCGCACCGGCGGCTCGGTGCATTTCATCGTCAACAACCAGATCGGGTTCACCACCTATCCGCGCTATGCACGCTCGTCGCCGTACCCGTCCGACGTCGCCAAGATGGTCGAGGCGCCGATCTTCCACGTGAACGGCGACGATCCGGAGGCGGTCGTCTACGCCGCCAAGGTCGCTACCGAGTTCCGGCAGAAATTCCAGAAGCCGGTGGTCATCGACATGTTCTGCTATCGCCGGCACGGCCACAACGAAGGCGACGAGCCGGCGTTCACCCAGCCGCTGATGTACAAGGCGATCCGCGCGCATCCGGGCACGGTCGAGATCTATGGCAAGAAGCTCGTCGCCGAGGGCGTGATCGCCGAAGGCGACACCGAGAAGATGACCGCCGAGTGGCGCGCGCGGCTCGACGCCGAGCTGGAAGCCAGCCAGGGCTACAAGTCGAACAATGCCGACTGGCTCGATGGACGCTGGTCCGACATCAAGGCGGCGCGCGACCATGACGACCCGCGCCGCGGCAATACCGGAATCCCGATCGAGGCGCTCAAGGAGATCGGCGACAAGATCACGACGGTGCCGCAGGGCTTCCACGTCCACCGCACCATCCAGCGGTTCCTCGATCAGCGCCGCAAGGCGATCGAGACCGGCGAAGGCATCGACTGGGCGACTGCCGAGGCGCTCGGCTTCTGCTCGCTGCTGCTCGACGGCAACCCGGTGCGCCTCTCCGGGCAGGACTCCGAGCGCGGGACGTTCTCGCAGCGCCACTCGGTGCTGATCGACCAGGAGAACGAGGACCGCTATATCCCGTTCAACTCGGTGCGCGACGGGCAGGCGCGCTACGAGGTCATCAACTCGATGCTCTCGGAGGAGGCCGTGCTCGGCTTCGAGTACGGCTATTCGACCGCGGAGCCGAACGCGCTGACGCTGTGGGAGGCGCAGTTCGGCGACTTCGCCAACGGCGCACAGGTGGTTTTTGACCAGTTCATCTCCTCGGGCGAGCGCAAATGGCTGCGCATGTCCGGCCTCGTGTGCCTCTTGCCGCACGGCTACGAAGGGCAGGGGCCGGAGCATTCCTCGGCGCGGCTGGAGCGTTTCCTGCAGATGAGCGCGGAAGACAACATGCAGGTCGCCAACATCACCACGCCGGCGAACTACTTCCATGCACTGCGGCGTCAGCTCCGGCGCGATATCCGCAAGCCGCTGATCCTGATGACGCCGAAATCGCTGCTGCGGCTCAAGCGCGCGCAGTCGCGGCTCGACGAGATGGCGAACGGCACCTCGTTCCACCGCCTGCTCTGGGACGACGCGCAATTGCTGCCCGACGAGAAGATCAAGCTGGCCGAGGACGGCAAGGTCAGGCGTGTGGTGATGTGCTCGGGCAAGGTCTATTACGACCTCTACGAGGAGCGCGAGAAGCGCGGCGTCGACGACGTCTATTTGCTGCGCGTCGAGCAGCTCTATCCGGTGCCGATGAAAGCGCTGGTGCAGGAGCTCACGCGCTTCAAGCAGGCGGAGATGGTCTGGTGCCAGGAGGAGCCGCGCAACATGGG
>JBOHIG010000061.1:0-9894 GCA_050725815.1 Xanthobacteraceae bacterium | reverse complement strand
AAACCGTGGCATACTCGCATCCGGCAGGTGCGTCAGTGTGATCAGATCTCATCGTTGATCCTCAGGTGGGCTGGTGGTTGCAAACTCAACCTACCTCCTGACCACCTGCCACCCCATAGGATCTACGGTTGCTGCACCGCGTCCGGTATACCGCCTTATTTTAGCTTGATGCCGGCGCGCTTGATGACGTCGCCCCAGCGTACCGTTTCGTTGGCGATGTGCTTCTCGAAATCGTCCGGACTGCCGAGCGGCAGCACGAGCCCCTGATCGACAAGCTGCTTGTGCAGCTTCGGCTCCGAGAACGCCTTCTTGGTCTCCGCGTTGAGCCAGGCGATGGCCGGACGCGGCGTCTTGGCCGGGGCCAGGAGGCCGAACCACGGGCCGCCTTCGAGCTCGGGCATCCCTTGCTCCGCCATGGTCGGCACATTCGGCACCGCCGGCAGCCGCTTCTCCGACATGATGCCGAGCGCGCGCACCTTACCGGCGGCAAGCTGCTCGCGCGCCAGCGGCACAATGTCGAACATCATCGAGATATGGCCGGCGATCAGATCACGCACCGCCGGCGCCGCGCCCTTGTAGGGCACGTGCACGATGTCGAGCTTGTGCAACAGCTTGAACTGCTCGCCGACGATATGGCCGGACGAGCCGTTGCCGGGCGAACCGAAGGTGACCTTGCCCGGATTCTTGCGGATGTAGTCCACGAGCTCCTTCGGAGTCTTCACCGGCAGCGAGGGATGCACGACCAGGAGATTGGGCGAGGTGCCGATCAGGATGATCGGCGCGAAATCCTTCGCCGGATCGTAGGGCAGCTTCATCAGGTGGACGAGGATCGACTGGGTGGGGTGGAAGCCCATGTAGATGGTGTAGCCATCGGGCGCGGCCTTCGCGACGAAGTCGGCGGCAATGGTGCCGCCGGCGCCGGTGCGGTTCTCCACCACGATGGTCCTCGACGAGCCCTGCGCCAGGACGCGTGCGAGCCGGTCCGCGACGCCGCCGGCCGGCGTCGGTACCACGAGCTTGATCGGCTGCTTGGGATAGTCCTGCGTCGCGGCGGGCGGCGCGAGTGCGACGAAGCCGGCGATGGCGGCGCACAGCGCGGCGGCAATGCGGAGCTTGGTCATGACGCTTTCCCCTTCTGTCGTTGCCGCACTGTAGCCCGGATGGAGCGCAGCGCAATCGGGACGCGTTGCGGCGCGATGCCGTAGGGTGAGCGAAGCGGAGCATGCCCACGGCCGCCTCTCGCGTGGGCACGGCGCGGACGCGCCTTTGCCCACCCTACAACGATCCGATAGTGTGCCTCCGGGCCGATGAGTGGTCGCAGATGCAATGCAATGGAGGGCTGGTATGGCGAAGGCGTATTGGGTGTCGTTCTATCGTTCGGTCAACAATCCCGACAAGCTGGCGGCCTATGCCAAGCTCGCGGGCCCGGCGATCCAGGCCGCGGGCGGAAAATTCCTCGCGCGCGGCAACGCCGCCAAGGCCTACGAGGCCGGGCTCACGCAGCGCGTCGTGATCGTGGAGTTCGACAGCGTCGACGCAGCCACCGCCTGCCATGACGGCGAAGGCTACCAGGCCGCGCTGAAGGTGTTCGACAATGCCGGCGAGCGCGACTTCCGGATCGTGGAAGGCGTGTAGTGTCGGCATGGACACTGGGACAGGTCAAAGCGAGCAATCTCGCGCTCGAAGGCTATTGCCAGACCGAAGGATGCGACCGCTTCTACGTCTTCGACGTGGACCAACTGATCGAGGGGGCGGGACCGGATTTCGAGGTCCCTGAGTTTATTCCGAATGTGAACTGCACGCGATGCGGCGGGCGGCTGAAGGTGCATCTGGCCGCCATTCCGCCTGGGCAGGACACCTAAACGCCGTGGCAATCGGACGATTGACCGTCACTTCGCCTTCAATCCGGCGCGGCGGATCACCTCGCCCCAGCGCGCGCGGTCGGCGGCGATGTGCTTGCCGAACGCTTACGGCGTGCCGAGCGGCAGGATGAAGCCTTGCTTGACGAAGCGGGCCTGCACGTCGGGCGCGGTGAAGGCCTTGGTCGCCGCGCGGTTGATCCAGTCGATGATGGGGCGCGGGGTCTTGCCCGGCACCACCAGGCCGAACCACGGGTTGCCCTCCATCTTCGGCAGACCGGCCTCCGCAAAGGTGGGCACGCCCGCGAGCCCGTCGGCGCGCTTATCGGCGCCGACCGCCAGCCCGCGCAGCTTGCCGGCGTTCACATGCACCTTGGAGAGCGCCACCGTATCGAACACCATCGCGATGTGGCCGGCGATGAGGTCACGCACCGCCGGCGCCGCGCCCTTGTAGGGCACGTGCACGATGTCGGTGCCGGTGAGCTGCTTGAACTGCTCGCCCGCCATGTGGCCGGACGAGCCATTGCCCTGCGAGCCATAGGAGAGCTTGCCGGGATTCTTCTTGGCGTGCGCGATCAATTCCTTCAGCGACTTCGCCGGCACCGACGGGTTGACCACGAGTAGCGTCGGCGTGGTGGCGAGATAGATCACCGGCGCGAAATCGCGCTCCGGGTTGTAAGGCAGGTTCTTGGTCAGGTGCGGGTGGATCGCCTGCGTGCCGTGCGAGGCGATGTAGACGGTGTAGCCGTCGGGCGGCGACTTGGCGCCATGCTCGGCGGCGATCAGGCCGCCGCCGCCGGTGCGGTTCTCGACGATGGCGGTGTGGCCGGCCTCCTGGAGCTTCTGCGCGAAGGCGCGGCCGAGCTGGTCGATCAGTCCGCCGGGCTGGGTCTGCACGATGATGCGGATCGGGCGGGAGGGGAAATCCTGCGCGGAGGCGGGTGCGGCGGAGGCAATAAGCGAGCCGGCGACAGGCAGGGCGGCAGCAAGCAGGACGGCGGCAAGCGGCGGCTTCGCGTGGACCATGTTTCACTCCCTCGGGGCCTTATCGGCGGCAAGTGTAGGCGCATTCCGCGTGGACACACAGCCGCCTTTCGCCGCAGCGCCGGCGGGCCATGGCGCAGGGCGCGCTTAAGCATCTTGGCGAGATGCGGCTTGAGCGTCTCGCAGGCGGGCTGCGGGTCCAGGTCCTTCGCGCGCAGGAAAAGAACGAGCGCGAAGATCGGACTCGCTTCGGGCAGATAGCCGGCGATGCGCGTGCGCTCGACCCTGCCGGCTTACGGCCTGGACATGCCGGCGGCGCCCTACTCCTGCAAATGCCGGCGCAGGAATTCCGGCACACGCACGAACGGCTTGCTCAATCGTATGCACGCGAACGGAGCGCTCGCGCCGGACCCACGTTGTGAAGGCCAGCTTCTTGCTGGCAGGCACCCATGTTCTTGCCCGCGAACTTACATAAACTTGCCCTTAATTGTTGCATGTTACGGCACATAACGGGGGAGACCAATTGTTGCTGTGAGCGCGCGATGAACCGGCTCTTGTTCGTGGGGAGTTCAGAGTTCGCGGCTGGTCGGCTTCGCCGACAAGTGGCTGGCATTCTCGATGTGGATTGGATCCCCGTTTCGAACCTTGAGAAGAGCAAGCCGGGACCAATGATCCTGGTCGATGTCAATTTGCACGGCTCTACATCCCTCGTTCCCCTCAAGGAGTGGCTGAAATCGAAGCCTGCCTCGGGGAAGGTCATCTTTGTGGTACGGCCGGACTCACATCTCGAGGTAACGCAAGCCTTTGCCCTGGGTGCGACCGAGGTGGTGCCGCGGCCGATCGACACGAAGGCCTTACTCAAAAGCCTGATGAGCGACGTTGCTGCGCTTGCAGATAAGGGACCGAAGTTCGCCGAGCAGGGATTCGTTGGCGTTGCGGCTGCGCAAAACGGCCTGGAAGCTGTATTCGCTTCAGCATGCCTTGGTGAGATGCTCGATGGCGAGGCCATCAATTCGGCAGGAGCGGCCGCTGCGAGTGAGATCGAGTCGAAGGGCTTTTCATCCTGGATCGAGGTTGTGCGCAATCACCACAGCCAAACGTATCAGCACTGCCTGTTGGTGACCGGCACCGCCATAGCCTTCGCGCAGCATCTCAGATTGTCTCGGAACGACCGCAGCCGGCTGGCTGTGGCCGGCATGTTGCATGACCTCGGGAAGGCCCGAATACCTCTGAGCATTCTCGAAAAGCCCGGCCCTCTCGACCAGGAGGAATTGGCCATCATGCGGCGCCATCCGGAATACGGGTTGGAGGTGCTCAAGTCGTCACCATCAATCGAGCCCGCCATGATAGACATGGTGGTTCACCATCATGAATATCTTGACGGGACCGGGTACCCTGACGGCCTCGAGGGGCAGGAGATTTCCGATCTCACGCGCCTTATTACGATCTCGGACATATTCGCTGCCCTTATCGAGAAGCGGTCCTACAAACCGCCGCTTCCGAACAGCAAGGCCTACGAAATTCTTCTCGACATGGATCCGAAGCTCGACAAGGACCTGGTACGCGAATTTCGCTTCGTCACCGCCTGCAGTTGACGGGTCTGCTGTCGCGGGTCCAATTCCGAGGATAGCGACCGGCTGAACGACCGGCGGAGCTTCGCTCCGCGGATCAAGTCTGCGGGCTAACGGTGTGCGCCAGTGCTAGCCGGCCTTCTTCTCGCGTGGGCTGTTTGATCAGGACGACAAACGTGTAACTGATGATCAGCGGCAGGAACCATGAACCGAACTTGCCGACACTTACCATCGACCAGCCGTTTCTTTGGGCCGGGTAGATCCAGGTCTGCGTATAGGTACCAACATTCTCCGCAATCCAGTTAAAGAAGGCGATCAGCCCGCCGGGCTGGGTCTGCACGATGATGCGGATCGGGCGGGAGGGGAAATCCTGCGCGGACGCGGGCGCGGCCATGGCGATCGTGAGCGCGGCGGCAAATGACGCGGCAAACATCGTACGGATCATGATTTCGCTCCCTCTGGCCTCATTGGCAGGGAGTGTATGCGTTGTCCGCATGGGGATACAGGTACGTTTCGCCGCAGCGACGGTTCAGGTAGACTTCACGATCAGCGTAGGTCTCTCGATCGAAGAAGGTGAGCATCGCATCAATCGAACGGAGGACGATCATGATCGGCCGAGCCATGCTTCTTTCCGGGACATTGATTTCATTCGGTTTCGCAACCTGCGCCAGCTCGCAGGAGACCCGCAGCATCGCGCTCATCCTCGACGCCTCCGGCAGCATGAATGCAAGGTTGGCCGGTGGCGGCACCCGGATCGACGCAGCCAAGGCGGCGGTCGCCGCGTTCGTCGGCAAGCTCGATCCCGCCATACGCATCGGCTACCGCGTCTACGGCCATCAGTCGCCGACCAAGGCGCGCAATTGCAAGGACACCGAGCTGCTGGTCGGCTTCGGGCCGGCCGCCGCCAATCGCGACGCCATTCTGGCGAAGACCAAAGGCGTGAGGGCCCGAGGCTACACGCCGATCACCTATGTGATCCAACTCGCCGCCGCCGATATCGGCAAGGAGCCGGGCGCGCGCACCATCGTGCTGGTGAGCGATGGCAAGGAAACCTGCGCCGGCGACCCCTGCGCCGCCGCCAAGGCGCTGGCGGCAGCCGATGCAAGGCTCGTGATCCACACCATCGGCTTCAACGTCGATGCGGCGGCGCGCTATCAACTGCAATGTGTCGCGCGCGTGGCGCGCGGCACCTATTCGGACGCGACCGGAGCCGCCGATCTCGGCGCCAGTCTCGGCAAGGTCGCCGCCGCCAAGCCCGCGCCCAAACCGCCGCAGAGCAAAACCACGATCACCATCACCAGGCCGAAACCCGGCAGGCTACAGATCAAGAACCCGGACTTCCGCGGTCACAGAGTGACCGAGGCCGAGACCGGCAAGGATTTCGGGCTTTTCAGCAACATGACGTTCATGGACCTTCCCGCCGGCATCTACAGCGTGGCTTTCGGCCCGACGGTCTGGCGCAGCGTCGAGGTGCGCGCCGGCGAGACCACGGTGCTCGAGCCGGGCACCATCGAGGTGCGGAACGCTTCGGGCGCCGGCCACAAGGTGCTCGACTGGGAAACCGGCATGGAAGTCGGCAATGTCTCGAGCTTCGCGAGGCGGCTTAGCGTGATGCCCTCCACCTTCACGGTGATGTTCGGCAACGCGAAATGGGAGAACATCGAGATCAAGGCCGGTGAGAACAGGGTGCTCAATCCCGCCATCATCGTCGTCAATGGCGCCAGCGGCGCCGGCCACAATGTGCACGCCGAAGACGGAACACGCGTCGGCAATGTCTCGTCCTTCATGCACCGGATGCCGGTGCCGCCCGGCAAATACACCATCGAAATCGAGAAGCAGAAGATTCCGCTCGACCTCGCGGAAGGCCAGCAGATGGAGATCAATGTGAAGTGAGGAGTTGGTTGTAACGCTGACGGCCGGCTTCGGCCACGGGAGGAACGGCAATGAAACGCTCGTTCGCATTGTTGGCGGCGCTCGCAGCATCCGTCGTGGGGGCAATAGGTCTCGTCGTTCCCTCGGGCCGGCCGGCCGCGCAGCAGGCGAATGAGACGCTCAGGCTTGGCCTATTCGACGGCCCGGAAAGCGTCGACATATTGCCCGACCGGCTCAAGAGATTGGCGACGGCGGCGCGCAACGCGCGTCCCTCGCGCGGCGAATGCCCGCGCGGCAGCATCACCGCTTACGCACCGAAGGGTGACCCGCTGTTCCAGCCGGCGCTGGCCGCGGCGCGGCGCGACGCCGTGCGTGATGCGCTCGCCAGGATGGGCGTCGATATCAGCCAGTTCTATTTCGATCATAAGGTGGGCGACGAGACGACGATCACCCGGGATACCGAACTGACCTACGGCGCGCCGCGCGACGAGACGCAGCCGACGGTGCAAATCGCGGCGCCCCCAACCGGAACTCTGGTGAGCGCCGGGCAGCCCATTGCGGTCACGGTGACCGCAAGCGACTCCGCCACGCGCTGGGAGAGCGGACTGCGCATCGTCGAGCTGTTCGCCGACAGCGACGGCGGCCGGCGAGTTGATTCCCGCCTCCACCCGCCGCATTTGCCGACCTGCGAAGGCCAGCAACAGCCTTACACGTTCACCGCAGCCTACGAAGTGCCGAGCCCGCCGCCGCTGATCGTGCGCCTGCGCGCGGTCGCCAAGGACCACAAGAACCATCAAGCCACCGACACCGCCGACTATCCCACCGCCGGCGACTGGTACGGTACGGTTACCTGGACGCACACCGTCGCCAACCCTCGCGCCAGCGTGACGACGACCGCGAGCGCGGACGTGTCGCTCGTATATGACGGCAGAGGCGGGCTGACCGGGCGGATGGTCGGCAGCCATTCCGCCGACATCAGCATGGGGCCGTGCTCCGGGATTACGAGCAGGCGCGGCAGAATCCAGGCCAACCTTGTCGGCTCCCACACGCCGGGCCGCGACGCCATGGCGATCCGCGCCGAAGACAAGCAGACCACGCCGATGCGGATGGAGATTTCCTGCCCCGGGGCGCCGCCGGTGGTGTCGAAGCATCCCGACTTCTACGAGTTCTACGAACAGGCACTGCGCGGGCTGCAGGCGACCAACAACGGTGGGTTCGTGTCAAGCGACAGGCAGCAGCGTCCGTGCGAAGCCGGGTCGACCTGCACGACCAGTCTCGCGGTGCGGCTGCATCGCGTGCGGCAATGACGCGGCGGCGTGGTTCCGAGTCGAAGCACCGCCGAGCATCTGCCAGCCGAGGTTGACCGACCAAATCGCGGCGCGGTTCGTCGGGCTTCAATTCAAATTTGAATGAAGCCTTGGTTGAAAGCGGCGCCTGCCCCCGCCTAATCATTTTTAGTTATTACCTTAGTTGTCCGACAATCGGTGTGCGCTAGACCCAGGCGCCGACCGCTCATTGCGGCAGCCAGAACCGGCTTCGAGAGCACAGGAGAGCGACCCGTGACCTACTTCTTTGATCGCGTTGGCAAGAACCGGGCGGAATACGATTACAAGGGCCATCCGTTTCAGACGCCCGAAAAGGCCCGCCAGATGGCGGAGCTGATCGCGCTCGACCTCGGCATGGAGCCGGACGGCACCTGGTTCGGCTGGCACGTGGACGTGTTCGACCAACGCGGTAAACGATTCTTCTCCATCCCGGTCGGCGCGCCCGAGTTGGCGGCGGCCTGACGTCCGCATTATCTGCGGCACCGCCACCCTTCGAGACGCGCCTTCGGCGCTCCCCGCTAAGCCGCCCTGCGATCGTGCCGCCCCCTCGCGCACCTCCTCGATGATCTTGGCGCTGAAGGCGTCCAGATCGCCCGGGTTGCGCGAGGTAATGACGCCGTTGTCGGCGACCCCCGCGGAGTCTTCCCACTTGGCGCCGGCGTTGATCAGGTCGGTCTTGAATAAACGGTGAACCGTCATCCTGAGGTGTGAGCGAAGCAAGCCTCGAAGGATGACCCGGACACACTGATCGACAAATAGAAACGGCAGGCGCGGCCCGCCATCCGGTAGGTCCCCGGCCGCCGCCCTTCGAGGGCTGCGCCATAACACGTCGAAGACGCGCGTGAACGCGCGCGGCCACCTCAGGGTGACGGAGACCGTTAGTTATCCAAAAAGCTCCGCAGCTTCCGGCTCCGGCTCGGGTGCTTCAGCTTGCGCAGGGCCTTGGCCTCGATCTGGCGGATGCGTTCGCGCGTCACCGAGAACTGCTGGCCGACTTCCTCCAGCGTGTGGTCGGTGTTCATGCCGATGCCGAAGCGCATGCGCAGCACGCGCTCCTCGCGCGGCGTGAGCGAGGCGAGCACCCGCGTCGTGGTCTCGCGCAGATTGCTCTGGATCGCCGCGTCGATCGGCAGGATCGCGTTCTTGTCCTCGATGAAATCGCCGAGGTGCGAGTCCTCCTCGTCGCCGATGGGCGTTTCGAGCGAGAGCGGCTCCTTGGCGATCTTGAGCACCTTGCGCACCTTCTCGAGCGGCATGCCGAGCTTCTCGGCCAACTCCTCCGGCGTCGGCTCGCGGCCGATCTCGTTGAGCATCTGCCGCGACGTGCGCACGATCTTGTTGATGGTCTCGATCATGTGGACCGGGATACGGATGGTGCGCGCCTGGTCGGCGATCGATCGCGTGATCGCCTGGCGGATCCACCAGGTCGCATAGGTCGAGAACTTGTAGCCGCGGCGGTACTCGAACTTGTCGACCGCCTTCATCAGGCCGATGTTGCCTTCCTGGATCAGGTCGAGAAACTGCAAGCCGCGGTTGGTGTACTTCTTGGCGATGGAGATCACGAGGCGCAGGTTCGCCTCCACCATCTCCTTCTTGGCCTGGCGCGCCTCGCGCTCGCCCTTCTGCACCATCTGCACGATCTTGCGGAACTCGCCGATCTCAAGCCCGGTCTCGCCGGCGAGCTGGTGGATCTGGGTGCGGTGCTCCTTGATCTTGTCCTTGTCGCGCGCGACCAGATTCTTCCAGCCCTTGGCGGACAGCTTGGAGACGCGGTTGAGCCAGCGCGGGTCGAGCTCGGAGCCCTGGTACTGCTTGAGGAAGTCCTCGCGCACGACGCCGTGGCTTTCGGCCAGCCGCATCAGGCGGCCCTCGTAGCTGACGAGGCGCTTGTTGATGTCGTAAAGCTGCTCGACCAGTGAATCGATGCGCGCCTGGTTGAGCCGCAGCGACTTCACCGCGGTGATGATCTCTTCCTTCAGCTTCTTGTATTTGCGCTCCTGCGCCGGGGTGAGCGCGTCGCTCTTGAGGCGCAGCGCGATGTCCTGGTCCTGCAGGCGGCGCAGCCGCTTGTATTCGCTCGCCACCGTGTCGAAGGTCTCGAGCACCTTGGGCTTGAGCTCGGCCTCGATCGCGGCCAGCGAGAGCGAGCCCTCCATGTCGTCATCGTCGAAGTCGCCTTCGGCGGCGCCCTCGGGCTTTGCTTCGCCGTCGCCCTCGGCATCGCCGGCGCCTGCCACCTTGAACGGGGTCGGCGCGACCGGCGCGGTCGCCGGCGCCGCGTGC
>JBOHIG010000060.1:0-2193 GCA_050725815.1 Xanthobacteraceae bacterium | reverse complement strand
AGAAGCTCGCCATGGGCGGCGGCGCCAAGTCCGGAGCAGCCGACGGCGTGCGGCTCGTGGGCGACGTCAAGCTGCTTGCGCGCGCGGTCGAGGGCATCGAGCTGAAAGACCTGCGCAGCCTGGCCGACGAAGGCAAGAAACAAGTCGGCTCCGGGATCGTCGCCATCGTCGGAAAGTCGGAGGACGGCAAGGCCGGCATCGTGGTCGGCGTCACCGCCGACCTGACGTCACGGTTTTCAGCAGTCGATCTGGTGCGCAAGGGCGCCGAGGCGCTCGGCGGTAAGGGCGGCGGCGGCCGTCCCGACATGGCGCAGGCCGGCGGCCCCGACGGTTCCAAGGCCGAGGCGGCCCTCGCAGCGATCGAGGCGGCGCTCGGCGGCTGAACGCTTCGTGCCTCCGACGGTTGACACATGGCGGTTCAGGACGATACTTAACCAAATGGTTGAGTAAAGGCCGAAGGTTCCCGGACGCTCGGTCGGGCATGGAGCGATGGCGCAAATCCACTTCACCACCTGGCTGCGCGAACTGGCGCCGAACGGACCGCTCACGGTCGGCGGCAGCACGGTCAACGATGCGCTCTCGACCCTGTTCACGGAATTGCCGCAGGTGCGCGGCTATGTGCTCGACGAGCAGGGACGCCTGCGCAAGCACGTCTGCATCTTCGCGGACGGCGTAAGGCTTCCGCGCGAGCGCACGCTCGACCATCCGATTGGTCCGGATTCACAACTCCATGTCATGCAGGCTTTGTCAGGTGGGTGAGAGATGAGCGACGTTCTTTTGATCGCGACACGCAAGGGCCTGATCACCTTCGAGCGCAAGAGTGGCGGCTGGGCCGTCGCCGCGACCGAGTTCGCCGGCGTTCCGATCATGGCCGCGTTGCGTGATGAGAGCGACGGAACGATTTATGCCGCGCTCAAGCACGGCCATTTCGGGCCCAAGCTGCACCGCTCGGACGATCGCGGACGCAGTTGGCAGGAGATCGGGTCGCCGGCGTTCCCCGAGGACGCCGCCGGCAAGCCGGCGGTCTTGCAGTACTGGAGCATGGAGACGGGCGGCGCCCATCATCCGGGACGATTGTTGATCGGCGCGATTCCCGCCGGCCTGTTCCGTTCCGACGACCGCGGCGCGACCTGGAACCTGGTTGATTCGCTCTGGAACGTGCCGGGGCGCGAGACCTGGTTCGGCGGCGGCTATGACGATGCCGGCATCCATTCGATCTCGCCCGATCCGCGCGACGGCAGTCGTCTGGTGCTCGCGATCTCGTGCGCGGGCGTTTGGGATACGCGCGACGACGGCAAGAGCTGGAACCTGATCGGCGAGGGTCAGGTCGCGACCTTCATGCCGCCGGATCAGCAGGGCAAGCTCGATGCCCAAGACCCGCACCGCGTGGTCCGCTGCCCCGCCGCGCCCGACGTCATGTGGATGCAGCACCATTGCGGCATCTTCCGCTCCGCCGACGCGGGCGTGACCTGGTCGCAGCTCAAGCCGCCCGGCGACGACTTCGGCTTCGCGGTTGCGGTCCACCCCAAAGACCCGAACACCGCCTGGTTCGTGCCGGCGATGAAGGACGAGCTGCGCATGCCGCGCGACGGCGCCATGGCGGTGACGCGCACCCGGGACGGTGGCAAGACTTGGGAATCGCTGCGTGGCGGTCTGCCGCAGACGGACGCCTTCGACCTGATCTACCGGCACGGGCTCGATGTCGACGAAACCGGTTCCCGGCTCGCGATGGGCTCGACCACCGGCGCGTTGTGGGTCAGCGACGATGCCGGCGAAAGCTGGCAGCTCGTCAATGCGCATCTGCCGCCGGTGTATGCGGTGCGGTTCGCCTGATCGGACGTCCCCACGCGTAATTCCGCACGGCCTGCGCCCATGGACCGCAGCCCTTGTGGGTTGCCGGGCAGGGCGCCGGGCTGATACCCCATCAAGGTCGCGAATGGGAGGATGCCATGAGACAGTTCGTCATCTATGCGGCATTCGCACTCTGCTGGCCGCTGCTGATTGCGCTGATTTATTCGCAATTGGAGAAGTATTTTCCGGCGTATCTCGCCCCAGAACATAAGGACTGATCGTCGGCGACGATTGAACGGCGAACGGCCGGAGCCGAGGGAACACGGCTCCGGCCGTTTGTTTTTTTGATACGCGGCGGTGCGCCAATGGCACGCCCGCCGGGACGGTCGCGATGGCCTCAGG
>JBOHIG010000059.1:0-9036 GCA_050725815.1 Xanthobacteraceae bacterium | reverse complement strand
CGCGATACGCGATCCCGTCCTTGGTGGTGGTCACCGGGGGGATCAGGTTCGGCATCAGGATGGCGCGGCCGAAATTCTTCGCGGTGTAAGGCAGCACCGCCTTGAGCATCTCGCCGTCGCGCACATGGAGGTGCCAGTCGTCGGGCTTGCGGATGGTGAGGCGGGTGGTCATTCGTACGCAGACCTTTCTCCGTCACCCTGAGGTGCTAGCGAAGCGAGCCTCGAAGGGCGACGGCCCGGGCCGTGCATCCTTCGAGGGCCGCTTCGCGGCCACCTCAGGATGACGGAGACAGGGCGGATATTGTTTCCTGGTTATAAGCTCGTAGCTCGTAGGGTGGGTTAGAGCGTAGGGCGCAATAAGCGGCGCGCCAGCGACGCGCATTGCGCCCTCTCACGCGAATTGAGCCCGAACGCAGGACGGCGCAATGCGCTTCGCTTATTGCGCCCTACGGGGTCGCCGCCAACTCCTTCACCAGGCGATAGAGAAACAGCTTGCTCGCATACACGTCCTTGACCGCGACGCGCTCGTTGCGCGCGTGCACGCCGTTGCGGCCGCGCTCGCTGAACAGCCCCGATACGCCATAGGCAGGGATGCCGGCGGCCCGCAGCCAGCGGCTGTCGGTGTAGCCGTTGCCCATGGTCGCGTGGATCGGCACGCCGGGCCACAATTCGGCGGCGAGGCGCGATACGGTCCTTACGACCTCCGGATGCGGCGGCGAGGGCGGGCTCGCCATCGGCGTGCCGATTGGCGTGATGGTAACCTTCTCGTCGGCGATCACCCGCGCAAGCGTACGCGCAACCTGCTCGACCGGCTCGTGCGGGAGGATGCGGCAGTTGACCGTCGCGCGCGCCCGTTGCGGCACCGCGTTCTCGACCTGACCGGCTTCGAGCAGCGTGGCGACGCAGGTGGTGCGCATCTGCGCATTGTAGCTCGGATTGTCGGCGATCGGCTTGAGCGTCGCGGCATCGGTCGTGCCGGCGAGCAGCGCACGGATCGCGGCGGCCGTGGCCGGCGTCTCGCTCGCGGCGATCTGCTCGAAGCTCGCGCGGGTGATGGCGTTGAGGCTCGGCGGGAACGCGAACTGCGCCAGCCGCGTCAGGGCGGCGGAGAGCCGATAGATCGGGTTGTCGCCCCGCGGCGAGGCGCTGTGTCCGCCGGCTCCGGCCGCTTCGAACACATAGGTCTGGTAGACCTTCTCCGCCATTTGCATCGCCAGGCGGAACGGGCGGCCCTTGCGCAGCGCGCCGCCGCCGCCTTCGTTGATGGCGAATTCGGCGTCGATCAGCGCACGGCGGTTGTCCAACAGCCAGCGCACGCCGTTGTGCGGCGAGCGCGCAAGCTCCTCGTCGGTGGTGAGCGCGAGGATGATGTCGCGCTCGGGCCGGAAGTCCTCCTTGAGGTATTCGATCATGTTGGCGACGAAGATCGCGGCCATCGCCTTGTCGTCGATGACGCCGCGGCCGCGAAAATAGCCGCCGGCTTCGGTCAGCTTGAACGGGTCGGAATCCCAGTCCTCGCGCCGGGCGGGCACCACGTCGATATGGGCGAGCAGCAGCATCGGCCGCCGCGTGCCGTTGCCGCGCAGCCGTGCGACCATGTTGCCCTTGCGCGGTCCGGTTGAGATCACGTGAATGTCGCCGGCGGGAAATCCGGCGGCCTTGAGCCGCGCCGCCATCGCCTGCGCCGCGCGCAGCGTGTCGCCGGTCGCCTCGGTCGTGTCGATCTCGACCAGCTCCTTGTAGATGTCGCGGAATGCCTGCAGCGCCGGGGCGGGCGCCTGCGCCGCCGCTACGCCCGCGAGCGCGACGAGGATCAGCACACCACCCGGCAATTGGTATAGTTTGCGGCGCGGCATGGATGACGGCCCCGACGAAGTGTCCGATCTTGCCGCAGCTTCCGGCGGCGGTACACCACCTTATCGCAGCCGGGCACGGAGGGAGAGGACCCATGACGATGACGCGCCGCGGCCTGCTGGCCGCCATGGCCCGGATTGGCGGCGCTGGCGCTGCCTATGAGACGCTGGCGGTGTTCGACTTCCTGAAAGCCCCGCCGGCGCTGGCCGCGGGACTGACGCTGCCGGCGGACTCTGGCGCCGGCAAGACGGTGGCGATCCTCGGCGCCGGCGTCGCCGGACTGTGCGCGGCCTACGAGCTCGATCGCGCCGGCTATGACGTGGTGATCCTCGAAGCCTCGCACCGCATCGGCGGGCGCAGCCTGACGCTTCGCCGTGGCGACGTGCTCAAGGAGATGAACACGCCGGCGCAGGTGTGCCAGTTCGACGAGGGTCTGTGGCTCAATGTCGGTCCCGGCCGCATTGCCCACCACCATGTCCACGTCATCGATTATTGCCGGCAGTTCGGGGTCGCGCTGCAACCGTATATCTTTGCCAGCCGCGCCAATCGCGTGCACACCGGCTATGTCGGCAACGGCCGCACCTGGCAGATGCGCCAGGCCGTGTATGACCTGCAGGGCCACGTCGCCGAACTGCTCAGCAAATGCGCGGCCACGCCCGGCATCGACCTGCCGCTCAACAAGGACGACCTGGAGAAATTTCAGCAGATGCTGGCGAACTTCGGCGGGCTGACGCGATCGCCGAACGGGCCGCGGAGCTATTCCTACAAGAACCAGACCGGGCGCGCCGGCTTCGAGGTGTCGCACGGCGTCGGCAACCGGCCGCTCAAGCCACTGAGCCCGATCGCGCTCGACGAGATCCTGCGCTCCAACCTCTGGAACGACTACATCTTCCGCGACGCCGAGATCCAATGGCAGGCGTCGCTGCTGGAGCCCGCCGGCGGCATGGACCATTTCGTCAAGGCGTTCGCGCGCCAGTCGCTCACGCGCGGCGGCGGCACGATTTCGGGGCTGGTGCGCCACGGCGCCAAGGTGCTTGGCGTGGGGGTGTCGCACGATCGGGTGAACGTCCTGTATGACCGTCGCGGCACGCCCGACGTGCTCGCCGCCGACTACTGCATCTCCACGATTCCGATGCCGATCTTCAGGGAGCTGAAGACCAACCTGCCGGCGCAGTTCATGGATGCCGCGCGCAAGCTTCCGATCGAGGCCGCGGGCAAGGTGGGCTGGCAGGCGGAACGGTTCTGGGAGACGCAAGACCAGATCTACGGCGGCATCTCCTGGACCACCGACACCATCACCCAGGTCTGGTACCCGTCAAGCGGCTTCCTCAGCCGCAACGGCACGCTCACCGGCGCCTACCTCTACGGAAAGCGTGCCGAGGAATTCAACGCGCGGCCGATCGCGGAGCGTCTGCACATCGCGCGCGAGCAGGGCGAACGATTGCATCCCGGCTACGCGCAGTTCGTCGAGCACGGCATCGCGATCGGCTGGAACAACATGGAGCATTTCCGCTTCGCCTGGGCGGACGAGACCGACCCGGCCTTCGGCGCCAATGTCGAAATCCTGGCGACGCCGCAGGGCCGCTTCCACATGGCCGGCGACCAGATCACGTTCTGGACCGGCTGGCAGGAGGGCGCGATCATCAGCGCCTGGGAGGCGGTGAAATCGATCGACCGGCTGACCAACCCGACGGCGAGGCGGGGATAGTTCAACAACGAGGACAGGGGCATGCAACTCACCATCGCGCTCGAGCGCTACGACCGCCACTTCCCGTTCTTCGACGGCACCGTGAAGCCGCCGAACGGGCTTACGCTCGACGTTCGGCAGGTCGGGCAGTCGGCGGCGGCGCGCGACGGCATCGACCGCCACGGGCGCATGCTCAAGGGCGAGTTCGACGTCGCGGAGTTCTCGATGTCGACCTATCTGATGGCGATCGACCGCAAGGTGCCGATCACCGCCGTACCGATATTCCCGCGCCGGCTGTTCAGCGCGGGGCTGTTCTTCGTGCACGCCGACTCAGCCCTGCAATCGCCCGCCGACCTCAAGGGCAAGCGCGTCGCCATCCGCGCGTTCCAGACCACGCTGTCGCTGCTCGCCAAAGGCGACCTCAAGTTCGAGTACGGCGTGCCGTGGGAAGACATCCACTGGCTGCTCGAGGACGAGGAGAAGATCGCGTTCGATCCGAAGTCCGGCTTGACGATCGAGAAGCTGCCCAAGGGAACCGACGTCGGTCACCTGCTGCGCGACGGCAAGGCCGATGCGGTGATCCAGCCGCATCCGCCCGACTCCATCATGCTCGGCGAGGTGCCGGTGCGCCGGCTGTTCGCCGATGCCGACGCCGAGGAGCTGCGCTACTTCAAGAAATACGGCTACTGGCCGATCATGCACATCATGGCGATCCGCAACGATGCGGTCGCGCGCGACCCCGGCCTGCCGGCAGCGGTGATGGAGATGTATGCGCAGGCACGTGCGCTCGCGCGCGAATATTACTCCGACCCGAACTGGTCGAGCCTCGCTTTCGGGCGGCGCTATTTCGAGCAGGAGGCGAAAGCGTTCGGGGCCGACGTCTGGCCGGTCGGGCTCGCGGCCAATGCCAAGAACCTCGAGCGCTTCATCATGTATTCGCGCGACCAGGGCCTGATCAAAGGCGACTTCGCGGTCGACGACCTGTTCGAGAAGTCGGTGCGGGGGACGTGATCGTCAACGATTGCAGTGCGACGAACTCGGCGCGCTCCCTCTCCCCCACAAGGGCGTGTACGCCCGTCTTCGACGGGCTATGGGGGAGAGGGAGCCCGCAGCATGTGCCGCTTGCTCGCACCTTCAATTCACGCCGCCTTCGATGACTCGCCGCGCCCCGCGGTCACGTCGTGGCCGTAGATCCATTCGATCTTGTAGGTGTGCTCGTTCGGCTTGATCAGTCGCTTGAGGCGGTAGCCGATGTCGCGCTTGATGCGCGCGAAAGCCGAGGTCGCGTTGTTGATCTTGCCACGCTCGCGGGCGTGGAGTTGGACGCGCGCGGTGCGCGGCAACCGCGCCTGCTCATAGGCGTGCAACGCTGCCTGAGGATCGTTGCGATGCTGCGACAGCCGGTCGGCCAGCACATAGCCATCCTCGATCGCCTGCGCCGCGCCCTGCGCCAGATAGGGCAGCATCGGATGCGCGGCGTCGCCCAGCAGCGTCACGCGTCCCTTGGTCCATTGCGGCAGTGGATCGCGGTCGTAGAGCGCCCATTTGTAGCAGCGCTCGGTGTGCGAGAAGAGCTCGCCCAGCGCCGGATGCCAGCCGTCATAGGCGTCGGCTGCCTCGCGCCAGTCGGTCTCGATCGACCAGGACTCTTCGCGCCAGTCGGTTTCGTAGTGCGCGATCCAGTTCACCAGCTCGCCGCGGCGGACGTAGTAGGTGACGACCGTGCCCTTCGGCCCGAACCATGCCGTCATGTCGGGCTCGATCAACTCCTTCGGCAGCGCCGACGCCGGCACCAGCCCGCGCCAGACGATGTGGCCGGTGAAGCGCGGCGCGTCGACACCGAACAGGCCGGTGCGCACCGAGGAGCGGATGCCGTCCGCCCCGATCACCACGTCGGCTTCGGCCTCGCTGCCATCCGCGAAGGTGAGGACGGCGTGCCCGGCGGTCTGCCGCACGCCGGTGCAATGTGCGTTGAGCTTCACGCGCTCCGCCGGGACGGCTTGCTGAAGCACGCCATGCAGGTCCGCCCGATGCGCCCCGAAATAGCCGGCGCCGTATTGCGAGCGGAACGCACCCTTCATCTGCGTGGCCGAGACGATGCTGCCGGTCTTCCAGTTCCGCACCACGTGGCGGTTCGGCTCGAATGCAATCGCCTCGAAGGCCCGGTCGAGGCCGAGACCTATCAGCACACGCATGGCGTTGGGGCTGAGCTGGATTCCCGCGCCGATCTCGCCGAGGCGGTCGGCCTGCTCATAGACCGTGACGTCGAAACCGCGTTGCCGCAGCGCGATCGCCGCCGTCAGCCCGCCCAGTCCGGCGCCAACCACCGCGATAGTCTGCACCTCGGCCATGGTCATCCTTCGCGACACCGTGGCGTATTGATCGCCACCGCCATTTCCTAGTATCGCTCGATTAGCATTCATTAAGTCGCAACCTCAAGGCAATCCGGCCGGAAGGAACCAAGGCCATGACATCGTGCAATCGTCCGATCCGGGCCGCCCTGTCGGCGGCCGTTGCAGCGCTCCTGCTGATGAGCGCTGCCCACGCGCAGGATGCGGCGAGCTTCTACAAGGGCAAGACCATCACGCTCACCGCCGGCTTCAATCCCGGCGGCGGCGCCGACACCTATGCGCGCCTGATCGCACGCCACCTCGGCAAGCATGTCGCCGGCAATCCGAACGTCGTGGTCAAGAACATGCAGGGCGCGGGCAGCGTCATCGCCGCCAACTATCTCTACAACGTGTCGGCCAAGGATGGGCTGGAGCTCGGCCTGTTCGCCGGCAATATCGTCGTTGACCCGCTGATCGGCGGGACGCAGCAGAAATACGACGCCCGCAAATTCAACTGGATCGGCGCGCCGTCGTCGGATTCCAGCATCTGCGTTGCCTCGCTGAGATCGCCCTTCAAGACCATCGACGACGCGATCAAGCGTGAGATGATCACCGGCGCGGCGGGGACCTCGACGCTCGACTTCCCCACGGTGATGAACGCGGTCATCGGCACCAAGTTCAAGCTGGTGAAGGGCTATCGCGGCAGCGCGGCGCTTCGCCTTGCGATGGATCGCGGCGAGATCGAGGGCTTCTGCGGCGTCGGCTACAACTCGATGCGCGCCGCAGGCCTCACCAGCGGCAAAGCCAATATCCTGGTGCAGGTCGGGCTGCACAAGAATCCCAACATGCCGAAGGTGCCTTTCATCTTCGACTACGCAAAGATCGACGAGGATCGCCAACTCTTCCGGCTGGTGTTCGGCTGGCTCGATCTGGAGCGGCCGGTCGGTGCACCGCCCGGCGTTCCGACGGAGCGGGTCGCGGCGCTGCGCGCGGGCTTCGACAAGGCGATGAAGGATCCGGCGCTGCTCGCCGATGCGGCCAAGGTCAATGTCGGCATCGAGCCGATGACCGGCGCCGACATCGCGAAGTTTGTCGAGGATGTTTCGAAGACGCCGTCCTCGGTGACCGCGCGCGCCGCGAAAATCCTTGGACGGAAAAAATAGCGGTGGCGGTAATGCTTACCTTTGCATTCATTCTTGCCCTCGCGATCGCGAGTGGGACGCCCGCCGCCGCGCAGTCGGTCGAGCAGTTCTACAAAGACCGCCAGATCAATTTCATTGTGGGGTTCAATCCCGGCGGCGCCTACGATCCCTATGCGCGTACGGTGGCGCGCCATCTTCCCAAGCATCTGCCCGGTTCGCCCGACATTGTGGTCAAGAACATGCAGGGCGCCGGCAGCGTGCGCGCCGCCAATTATCTTTACAACGTCGCGCCGAAGGACGGCTCCGAGATCGGATTGATCGCCGGCAGCGCCGCGATCGAACCGCTATTCGGCGTGCGCCCGACCAAATTCGAGGGACAGAAGTTCACCTGGCTCGGCAGCGCCAATGACGAGCCCGGCGTCTGCTTCGCCTGGCACACGAGCCCGATCGCGAGCGCGGCCGATCTGTTCAAGCGGGAGCTGGTTATCGGCGCCTCGGGCACGTCGAACCTCGATTTTCCGCTGTCGCTCAATGCGGTGCTCGGCACCAGGCTGAAGATTGTGCGTGGCTATCGCGGAACGTCGTCGATCATGCTGGCGATGGAGCGCGGCGAGGTGCAGGGCATGTGCGGCATGGTCCATGCCGCCGTGAAAACGGCGCACCCCGACTGGCTCACCGACAAGAAGGTCCGCATTCTCATGCAGATCGGTCTTGAGCCGAACCGCGACATGGCCGGCATCCCCTTTGTTATGGACCTCGCCAAGAGCGAGGACGACAAGCGGGTGCTGCGCCTGCTGGTGGGTTGGACCATCATGGGGCGACCCTACCTCGCGCCGCCCGGCATCCCGGAGGACCGCAAGGCGGCGTTGCGGCGCGCCTTCGATGCGACCATGAAGGACAAGGCGTTCCTCGCCGACGCGGCCAAGGTGCGGCTCGACATCTCGCCGATCACCGGCGCGCAGATCGACCGCTTCCTCGCGGACGTCTACGCCACCCCGAAGCCGCTGGTGCAGCGCGCTGGGCAGATTTTGAAACAGGGGCAGTAATCCGACTGATTAGGTGCCGCGGCTTCGGCCTGCTCCCTCTCCCGCTTGCGGGAGAGGGGTGGGGAGAGGGTTTGCTTTGCTCGGCCGTGCCGTGTCTGCCCTCTCCCTGTCCCTCCCCCGCAAGCGGGGGAGGGGACGATGTGGCGCCGTCGCGCCAAGCTCGGGGGTCAAGCCTGCAGCAGCGGGCGCAGCTCGCGCACCGAGCGCAGTGAGGACAGCTTCGCAACGGCTGCCACCAGTGCCTTCGCCTTGTCCTCACCGGAGATCGGCGCGACCAGGTCGATCGCCTTGGCCTCGATCTCGGCAGTGGTCATCGGATTGTCGGGCGTGCCGCGCACCGCCTTGGCGTGATGACGCGCTTTACGTCCGTCGCTCAGCTCGATCTCGACGATGGCCTGCCGCGCGGGCTTCGCCTCCGTCAGCTCACGACTGCCGACCAGCTCGATCTTGCTCCGCACCGCGCGCACGGCAGGATCGTCGATCCGGTCGTGGTCGTGCACGCTGGCGAAGGTTGCGGCGCCGTCGACAATCGTCATGGCGACGAGGTGCTGCACGCAGATGTCGGAGATCTCGCGATTGTTGACGATGTGCATGCGATCGTCGGGCATGGTGATGACGAGGCGCTTGACGTTGTCGGCGCGCGCGCCTTGCTCGATCATCACGGTGGTGGCGTCGAGCACGGCCTGGATGGGTGAGCCCACGCACCATTTCTTGATGGTGGCTTCCATGATCTCGAAACGGCTGCCGAGCCCATCGGTGAGGACGTCGGGGCTGGCCTTGCGCGCGAAGGCGTCAAAGAAGTTGCCCTGGCCGATGAACGGCTCCTCCACGCCGGTCATGCCGGCTGCCACCATCAGCGCGCCGGCGACGCCGTTGCGCGCGCCCATGCCGCCGAAGTCGAACGCCTTCTCCACGTGTTCGCTGTCGCGATACCAGTAGGGGCAGCCGGAGCCCTGCTGCACGGCATAGGAGAGAAG
>JBOHIG010000058.1:0-9460 GCA_050725815.1 Xanthobacteraceae bacterium | reverse complement strand
ACCCAGCGCCGCCCATCCCCGGTTGGACTCAGGCGTCCAACAAACCGCGTTTTCGGCTTACATTTTCAGCACGCCGGGGAAATGATGGTTGAAGGCGCCCTTGTAATCGGTTGCGTTCATCATGTTGTAGAACACGACCTTGCGCACCCACGCCTTCTGCGAATCCATCACCTTCTTCATGAAGGGGTCCTTGCCGAGAGTGGCAATGAGACTGTCCCAGGCCTTGATCTGGGCATCGAATACGCCCTGCGGCGTACGCAGCACGTTGACCTTGTCCTTGGTGATCAGCTCCTGCAGATCGTCAGAATACTGTCTCATCGCCAGCCATTCGCTGGCGGAGGAGGCAGCCTCGGCGGCGTATTGCAGGATCGCCTGGTGCTCCTTGGGCAGCTTGGTGAACTTGCCGCGATTGACCATGATCTCGAAATACTCGGTCGCCTGATGGTGGCTACCGAGCATGTAGTTCCTGGCCACATTGGCGGCGCCGAAGCGCCGATCCGAGGTCGGGTTGTTGAACTCGAACGCATCGATCACGCCGCGCTCCATGGCCGGCACGATCTCGCCCCCTGGAAGCTGAGTGACCCGGACACCCAAGAGTTGATTAAGGTCGGCCGAAAGACCGACAGTGCGGTATTTCAGACCCTTGAGATCGTTGGCGCTCTTGACCGGGTTCTTGAACCAGCCGAGCGGCTGAGTCGGCATCGGCATGGAGAAGAAGCTCTTGACGTTGAGCTTCATGATCTTGGTCTGGAGCTCGTCGAACAGCTCCTTGCCGCCGCCATAGTGGATCCAGCCGAGGCCCTCGTTGGCGTTGAAGCCGAACACCGGGCCGGTGCCGAACAGCGACGCAGCCTTGTGCTTGCCATACCAATACACGGTCACGGTATGGGCCATGTCGATCTGGCCGCCATGCACACCGTCCAGCACCTGGAACGGATGCACTACGGCGCCACCGTGCAGCAGGTCGATCTTGAGTCGGCCCCCGGCCATGCCGTTGACGCGTTCGATGTACTGCTGCGCCATTTCAGTGAAGATGTCGGTCGCAGGCCAAGAGGTCTGCAGCTTCAGCGTGGTCGTCTGAGCACGCGAAACCTGCGGCATTGCCACCGCCGCGGCGCCAGTCACACCGGCCCCAATCAGGAAACGGCGGCGTGTCGTGGATTTCGTCCTAGAAGGCTTGATAGTTGACATGAGCATTGCCCTCCCAAGGCAACGTGAAACTTGTGGCGAGGTTGTTCCCACGGCCATTTCACGGCCGCTTGGCGCTCATGACCGCCGGCAGGGATACCTTATTCCAGCGGTCATCGGGCTAGTTTGAACGGGCCGGACCGCCTGCACAAGCCTCAGTTAGTCGCATGCCCCCGGCAGCCTCAGTTAGTCGCATGCCCCCGGCGCCCGGGAATTCGGATAGAATTTGCCTATCGCGCCATTGGGGTGCAGCGCCGACGGCGCCGCCCAACCGGCCAGTGTGGGGGAGAAAATTCCGTGTCACGCTTGCTGTCAACCTTCGCCGTCATCTGGCGGCTTGCCAACCCCTACTTCTTTTCCGACGACCGCTGGCCCGCCCGCGGTCTGCTCGCCGCGGTCATCTCCATCGAACTGTCCCTCGTCGGCATCAACGTCCTGGTCAATCATTGGCAGAACCGGTTCTACAATGCGCTGCAGGACCGCAACTGGGAGGCCTTCATCGGCGAGCTCGCGTTTTTCTTCGTCCTCGCGATTTCCTACGTCTTCTTTGCGGTCTATCAGCTCTATCTGCAACAATGGCTGATAATCCGTTGGCGCACTTGGATGACGCGCCGCTATCTCGACCACTGGCTGGCCGACGCGAATCATCATCGGATGCAACTGCTCGGTGACGCCGCCGACAACCCCGATCAACGCATCGCGGAGGACATCAAGCTCTTTATCGACCGTGGGATTTTCATCGGACTGAGAGTGCTCGGCGCGATCGTTTCGTTCATCTCCTTCGTGGTGATCCTTTGGGCGCTGTCCGATAGCGCGCCATTCCGGATCTTCGGCTATGAGATTGCCGTCCCCGGCTTTCTGGTCTGGGCAGCACTGATCTACGCCATCGTGGGCACGCTCCTGACCCATTGGATCGGCCGCCCGCTGATCAGACTGAACTTCCAGCTCCAGCGCTACGAGGCCGACTTCCGGTACAATCTGGTGCGGGTGCGCGAGAATTCCGAACAGATCGCGCTGCTTCGGGGCGAGCCGGAAGAGCAGACCCGACTGATGGAGCGCTTTTCCTTCGTGATCGCCAACTGGTGGGCGATCATGCTGCGGCTCAAGCGCCTGACCCTGCTGACCGCAAGCTATCGCGAAGCTTCGATCGTTTTCCCTTACATCATCGTCAGTCCCGCCTATTTTGCCGGACGCGTGCAGCTCGGCGGCCTGGTCCAGAGCGCATCCGCCTTCGAAAGCGTGCGCGAGGCCCTCTCGGTGTTCATCGACGCCTACCGCGAGCTGGCGGAATGGCGGGCGGTGATCGCGCGGCTCGACGGCTTTGATGCGGCGATCGCACAAGCACAGGCGGCCGCGACGATGGGTCCCGCGGTCACGCCGACGGCCGGGGCTGCGAACGCCATCGCGTTCGACGGACTCCAGGTCCACCTGCCAAACGGCACACCGCTGGTGGCCGCCGACAATGTCGTATTTCGAAGCGGCGACAGCGTGCTGGTCACCGGGCCGTCGGGCGCCGGCAAGTCGACGTTATTCCGGGCGATTGCGGGTGTCTGGCCGTTCGGCAGCGGCGCCATATCAGTTCCTCCGGGCGCCAGCGTGGTGATGCTGCCGCAGGAGCCGTATTTCCCGATCGCAACCCTGGCGGCAGCCGTGACCTATCCCGCCGAGCCGGAAACCTTCGACCGCAGCCGTATCAAGGAGATCATCTCGGCGGTCGGGCTGCCGGCGCTGGCGGAGCGCCTCGACGAGGAGGCGCACTGGAATCGCATCCTCTCGCTCGGCGAGCAGCAGCGGCTCGCCATTGCCCGAGCGATCCTGCAGGCGCCGGATTTCCTGTTCGTCGACGAGGCGACGGCGTCCCTCGACGAGGCCGCGGAGGAGGCGCTCTACCGGCTCGTCGCCGACCGCCTCAGGGGCGCGACCGTCGTCTCGATCGGACACCGCTCGACGCTGCGGGCGCATCACGGCCGGCATCTGATCCTGGACGGCACCGCGGCACCGCGCCAATTGCGCGAACCGAAACTGGAGCCCGTTGGCCGTGCATGACGGCGTCGCCCTATCCTGCCGCTATCGGCGACCGACCCAAAAGAAAAATGGGCGGCAGCCCGGCTACGAGCCACCGCCCAAGCTCGGGCTGATAGAAAGCCTTACTTCAGGTTCGCAAGGGTGAGATCAAACTTGAGCGTTGCGATGAAGGTGGCGTCGCACCATTTCGATGCCACACCGGCGGCGGTCACCGCTGCGCCAGGATCGCCGGTCAGGAGGTTGCAGTTCACCCGCGAAAGGTCGGTATCGTAGTAGCGCAGATCGAGGGTCGCGACTTTCCAGGTGAAGGCAACGCCCGCGTTCCAAGTCGTGTAGTCCGGTAGATTGATCGCGACCGGGAAGACGACCGGAACGACATCGGTGGTGCCGAGCCAATAGTGGCCGACTTCGCCCGAAATGTACCAGCCGATCTGATCGATCATGCCGAAGTTGAGCGCGAAGGACGGCAGCGTGACCTTGGCATTGGCTGCGGCAAACGTGCCGTTCGCCCCGGTGTTCAGCCAGCTCGGCGCATAGTAGACGGCGGCGCCGATGGCGAACCTGTCCTTGATGACGTCCCAGGCGACCTTGCCGTAGCCTTCCCAGAAGTCGGTGTTCTTCAGCGTCAGGTTGCCGTTCGGGAAGCTCGGGAACGGCGCGCCAATGGCGCCGGTCGCATGCTGCCGCTCCCTCGGATACCAGTAGTACATCGCACCGAAGTCGAAGGCGAACGGGCCGATGGTCGGGCGAATACCGCCGTAGAAGTCGACTTCGGCAGTGGGATCGGTCGGAAGAGTCACGGCCCAGGTCTGGCTGCCGCCATAGATCTGGAAACTGGGAGTAACGTTGAAGCGCGTCTCCGAATAGACGGTGGCAGACGGCCCGCGGTTCGATTGGGATATGCCGCGGAAATTATAGTCGCTCATCGCCCAGGCGCCGAACGCCCAGTCCCACTGGCTGGCGGGTGCGACCGGCACGGCCTTGACGGGCATCGGACGGAGATCGGCGGAGAGTGCCGGACCCGTAAAAATCGCAAGCGCAGCGATGGTGGACGATATGATCTTGTGCATTGTTCAGCCCCTGTATCTATTCTGAAGACGCCACCCGGAGGCATCGGCAGAGCCAATTGCGAAGCACAGCCCCCTTGCTGGTCGCTTCCTGGCTTTCTGTCTTGAAAAATTAACAACATCGTAAGAATTGCGGGCAAGGCGAAAGCCGCGCCATTTGCTGCATTTTTGGGCGATTCCGGGATAACTCGCCGGAAAGAATCTGAGTGTTGCAATTGTGGCACAGACGAGAAATCTGCCCCCCGCGATGGGTCTGGCGGGGCCAAAGACGCGTGCCGAATGGTCGGAAAAAGGCGCGCAGACGGCTCTGCCCCGCGCGGGAAATGGTCTATCCGTCCGCTCTAAACAGGCTCTCTGCCTGCCGCCAACTCAGGCGGCCGCAGCCTTCTTACGATTAGCGGCGATCCGCTCGTCGACCAGCGCCACCTGGGCGTCGATCGCCGGATGGCTCAGGCCTTTCTGCCTGGCGATGAGTTGAACGAGCTTATCGGCGCGCTCGATGTTGGGCGCGCCGTTCTGCAGGGCCCGCGCAGCCGAGGCTGGACGCACCAAAGACTGCGCTGCGGCCGCGTATTTCTCGAACGGCACAAGGTCTTCTGGCTTGGCGCCGAGCTTCACGCACAGGTCGAATACGAAGTTGTAGATGTCGCGCGATGTCGCAATGTCGGAGTGTACGGCTTCCTGCGCAGTTCGCATGCCGTCTTTGGTGACACAGCGGTAGTTGCCCGCGAGCAGCATCGCCCATTTGGCGAGCGGCACGAAGATCGAGTCATAGACCTTGAGCTTAACCGGCAACTCGATCTTGCCCTCCGGCGCATCGAAGCGCGCCGCTTCCACGTCCTTCTCCAGGTCGAGGAGGATTTGCGTCGACTTGTCGTCGTCGAAGCGCGCGCATTTGAAGTTGGTCGGCAGCGTGACCATCAATTCGTTAGCCTTCCCGTCCGGCGGACGGATCGCCTGCGGGTCTGGACTGTTAAGCGTAATGGTCTTTGGGTCGAACGAGTCCCAGACGCGTGGATCGGTGTAGGCGGGCTCGAGTGCGGCGTAGTCGAGGCCGGGGATGCGCTTCACATAAGGCAGCGGCGGCATGTTCATGATCGACATGCACGGTACGCGCGACGTTGCCACCGCATCGAGCAACTCGCGCACACCCGGCGAACGGTACTGCGGCTCCTGCATGCACAACCCGACGAGGTCGTATTGCTTCGGATCGACGCCGGCGGCCGGACCGGCGGTGACCTTGCCGGGCAGATTACGCGAACGCAGCACCACCGGATCCTTGCGGCCCCGCACCGGCAAGCGCACCTCGAAACCTTCGGCGTTGATCAGGTCGGCCTCGGCTGGCAGGCAAACGAGATGGATGGAATGGCCGCCGAACAAGAGCTTTGAGGCGAGCAGCGATCCGTATGACGCCCCCATGAGCAGGATGTTGTAGGCCATAACGCACCTCGTCCTTGTCGGCTACGGAAAAGCCAATGCTATTGGGCCGGCCCGGCCCATGCAATCCCGGACGCGCGGCGAGGCCATGGCCGCCAATTCCTCAATTCTTCATGATGCTCTGCGCGGTGGCGACCACCTGCGCGGACACGTTGAAGGTATCCACGTTGATCTGCTGCAAGCCTGCACCGTCGAGCGGATTGAGCTCCAACTTCGCCTTTTTCGCGTCCGCCAGGAACGCGGGGTCCTTCAGCATCGCCACGAATGCCGCACGGATCGCCGCCACGCGGTCAGCCGGCACATCCGGCGGCAACAAGACGTGGCGGCCGATCTCGCCGACGCTCAGGAACAGGCGGATCACCTGCCGCTGCTCATCCGTCTTGGCCGTTTCGATGATGGCAGGCACGTCCGGCAATTCGGGATGACGGGCAGTGACGTACTGGGCAACGAGGTTGATCTTCTTGTCCCTGATCCAGTCGGCATTGAAGCTCTTCATGCCTTCCCACGTGTTGAAAAGTCCTTCGAGCTCGCCACCCTCCATCGCGGCATTGGCAGCAGCGGTGCCCTTGTAACCCTGGATCACCTTGATCTTGGTGCCAAGCACGTGATTGGTCATGCGCGAGAAGATCGCGCCGTCGGTCAGCGGCCCAATGCCGCCGACGACTGTCTCTCGGCGCATCAAATCTGCCAGCGTCTTGGTTGCCGACGTGTGCCAAGTATAGAAAACACTGGTGCTGGAGGTCAGGCGGCCCACCCAATTGAATTTGCGGGCATCGTATTTGATGCTCGGACGAAGTCCGATCACTTGCGCAAAAGCCGAGTTGGGATGAACGACGCCGAGCACGGTCCCGTCCTTCGCCGCGACGTGATAAAGGTAGTTCGCCGCCGTCAATCCGCTAGCACCGGGCATGTTCTGCACGACGATGGTCGGCCGCCCGGGTATGTGGTTGCCGAGATGCCGGGCCGCCAGCCGCCCATAGGCGTCCAGGCTGCCGGCGACGGCGAACCCGATGATCATGGTGATGGTCTTGCCCCGGTAGAACTGCTCGGGCGTCTGCGCTACAGCCGTATTCGCTGCAATAAGCGCCGCCAAGACTGCCGGCAGACAGGCGGCAAACTTGAACTTCACTCTCATACGATCTCCAGACCTGTGATTTCTGGTTTGGACGCTTGTCCTAGGGATCGCCCACAAGGATCACCCACGGCGCGAATTATCTCATACCGAGAGACTGGTTGGCAGGTCCTTGTGCTGGCATAAAATGGGCGCGGCGAAGGAGAAAAACATGACCGTGCAGGAGATGGCGGCCGCTGTGCCACCGATATTGCAGGCGAGCGGCCATCGCATTGTCGACATTTCGGCGCATTGCCTGCGCCTGCCCTATCTGAGAGCGGTGCAATTCGCCCGATTCAAGCAGACGAGCGCCGAATATAGCATTGTGGTGATCCGGCTCGACGACGGCGCCGAAGGGATCGCCGAAGCCGTGTGCCGGCCCGAGTTCACCGGCGAGGATGCTCGTTCGATTGCCTATATGATCGAAACGTTCTTCAAGCCGCTGGTCGTCGGCGCCGACCCGCTCAGTCACCTTTCGATTCTGAACAAGCTGGATCGCGTCCGCGACTGCCGCGCCGCCAAGAGCTTGATCGATACCGCGCTGTGGGACCTGCGAGGAAAAATGCTCGGCCAGCCGGTGTGGCGGCTGCTGGGCGGTGGGCCGGCGCAACCGGTCCCGTTGACCTGGGTGGCGCACGGCGACACGCGCGAGGCCATGTTGGAGGAGGCCAAGCAGCTCGTTCTCGACCGGGGCTACAAGGGGTTGAAGCTCAAGGTGTGGAAGCGATCGGATGAGGACGTACGGCTTGCGCGCGACGTCCGCCAAGCCGTGGGCGACGACGTGACGATCTATGTCGATGCCAACGGCAAGTACTCCGATTCGGAAGCGCGAGCGATACTCTCCAAGGTCGCGGACTACGGCGTGGCGTTCATCGAAGATCCGTGCCGCGGCAGCAATCTGCACCGGCTGGCACTGCTCGCGCAGGCACTTCCGGTCGCAATCCTCGGCGATCTCTTTTGCAATTCATTGTCGGCCGTGCATGCGCACCTCAGCGCGCTCGCGGTCGGGGGGGTGAGCGTCAAGCTCCGGCGCACCGGTATTACGGAATCCCTGAAGATCATCGCATTGTGCGAGGCGGCCGGGATTCCGGTGGTGATTGGAACCGATTCCGAGTCACGCATCGGCGCCATGGTGCGTGTCCATCTACGCATGGCGATCCCGAGCCTGGCGCCCTGGCCGATCGAGACGCATTTCTTCGACAAGCTGGAGGCCGACGTGTTCGCCGGGGAATTCGGGTTCGACGACGGGCAGATCACTCCGAGCGACGCACCCGGCTTCGGCGTCGAGATCGATCGCCGCGCGATGGAGAAATACTCGTTCTAAATTAACGGCTGAATGCGCTTCGCGCGAACCGCTCGCCGCACAGGCGGCGAGCGGTCGTCGGTCTGTATGCGCTTCCGCACGAGCCGCAGCTCTACGGATTGCCGCCTTCGCCCGGACCGGATGACCAGGACGGTGCGCCCATACCAGGCGTCGGGGCAGGGGCTGGGGCCGGAGCGGGGGCAGCCGGCTTTGGGGCTGCCCTGCGGGCCTTTGCTTTCCTCGCTTTCTTCTTCGCGGCCGGTCTGCGGGCCGCGCTCTTCTTCGCAACTTTTTTCTTCTTCTTTCGGGCCGGCGCGGCCCGTTTCATCTTCTTGGTCTTCGATTTGGACTTCGACTTCGACTTCTTCGCACGCCTCTTAGCCATGATCGTCCTCCGATCGTTGCGGCTCAGTTTTGGTACGGCGCGACTCGCCCGCACGACAATACAAGGTTCATGCGCTTTCCGTACCCCGTTGCAACGCCGCCTCGGATGTTTCCGCAGCGGCGGAAATCGATCGTCCTTTCAGCGCCTCTGGTATCGGCCCTCCGGTCGCCCAGTCGATGAGTTCAACCGGATGGACAACCGGGATGGCGGTACCCATCGCGATCTGCGTGATGCAGCCGACATTCCCGGCGGCGATCACATCGGGCTTCACCCGTTCGATATTCGCGACCTTGCGCGCACGCAACCGATCCGCAATCTCCGACTGGAGGATGTTGTAGGTCCCCGCCGAGCCGCAGCACAGATGTGCCTCAGGCACATCTTTGACCACGAAGCCGATCTTGGAAAGCAGTTCTTTCGGCTGACGCGTGATTTTCTGTCCATGCTGTAGAGAGCAGGCTGCGTGATAGGCGGCGACCAGCGCAGGCCGGTCGCCGCACGGGCGAAGCTCGAGGCCGGCGAGGTATTCGCTGACATCCCGGGCGAGCGCGGAAATGCGCGCCGCCTTGCAGGCATATGCAGTGTCGGACCGCAGCATGAAGCCATAGTCCTTGAGCGTGGTTCCGCAGCCCGAGGCAGTGGAGATGACCGCGTCGAGCCCCTCCCCCTCGACCTCCCGGTTCCAGGCGTCGACGTTACGGCGAACGGCGGCCAGTGCCTCCTGCTCGCGGCCCATGTGGTGGACAATTCCCCCGCAGCAGCCCTGCCCTCCCGGCAGCACCACCTCGACCCCGTGCCGTGTGAGGACTCGGATCGCCGCCTCGTTGATCTCCGGGCCGATGACCGGGGTCACGCAGCCCGTCATCAGCGCGACCCGCGCCTGCCGCGGACCCTGCGCCGGGACGACGCGGCGGACGGCGGGCGTCGGCGATGCCGGCCTGCTGGCC
>JBOHIG010000057.1:0-2246 GCA_050725815.1 Xanthobacteraceae bacterium | reverse complement strand
GGACGCGGCGGCTCGCGCCGCGTCCGCGCGGCCATCGCGTCGACATGCGCCGCACGCTGCGCGCAAGCCTGAAGGCCGGCGGCGCGCTGATCGATCTGAAATTTCTTGGCCCCCGCACCAAGCAGCCGCCCTTGGTCGCGCTGCTCGATATCTCCGGCTCCATGAGCCAGTACACGCGGCTGTTCCTGCACTTCCTCCATGCCGTGACCGACGCGCGCAAACGCGTGCATACCTTCATGTTCGGCACGCGGCTCACCAACGTGACCCGCGCGCTCAAGCAGAAGGACCCGGACGAAGCGCTGGCGGCAGTGACCGCGAGCGTCGACGATTGGTCCGGCGGGACCCGGATCGCAACCTCGCTCAAGGCCTTCAACAAGCTGTGGGCGCGCCGCGTGCTCACGCAAGGCGCGGTCGTGCTGCTCATCACCGACGGGCTCGAGCGCGACCCGGACGATCGGCTGGCGTTCGAGATCGACCGGCTGCACCGCTCCTGCCGGCGGCTCATCTGGCTCAATCCGCTGCTGCGGTTTTCCGGCTTCGAGGCCAAGGCGCGGGGCATCCGCTCGATGCTGCCGCATGTTGACGAAATGCGTCCGATTCACAATCTGGAGTCCATGGCGGAGCTGGTGCGGGCGCTATCGTCCGATGGCAGGCGCACGGGCGATCCCAGGGCCTGGCTGGAGGCGGCGGCCTGAAGCATTTACTGAGGCCTCATTGCCGGGCTTGACGCGGCAATCCATCTAATGAGGGAGTCTGTTTGAGCGATGGACCGCCGGGGCAAGTCCGGCGGTGACCAGCGGAAAGGGCAAAGACCATGACAACGCTCGCAACCGACGAAGACATCCTCAGGGCCGCCGAGGACTGGCGCAAGCAAGGTCGCCAGGTGGCGCTCGCCACCGTGGTCGAGACTTGGGGCTCGGCTCCGCGCCCGGTGGGCTCGAACCTGGTGATCGACGGCGACGGCAATTTCCTGGGCTCGGTGTCCGGAGGCTGCGTCGAGGGCGCGGTGGTCACCGAGGCGCTCGATGTGATCGAGAGCGGCAAGCCGAAGACGCTCGAATTCGGCGTCGCCGACGAGACCGCCTGGAAGGTGGGCCTCTCCTGCGGCGGTACGATTCGGGTGTATGTCGAGAAGGTGGATTGAGGTGAAACTCGACATCCTCAAAGCATTGAATGCCGAACGCGCCGCGCGCCGCGCCGCGGTCGTCGTGACCGACGTAACGAGCGGCGAGCAGCGGCTGGTCAAAGCCGCCGATATGGCGCGCGACCCGCTCAAGGACGTGATCGACAAGCATATCCGCAGCGGCAAGAGCGGTATGGAGGAGACGGCGCAGGGCAAGGTATTCCTGACCGTTTATGCGCCGCCGCCGCGCATCGTCATCACCGGCGCGGTCCATATCAGTCAGGCGCTGGCGCCGATCGCGAAGCTGCTGGGCTACGACGTGACCATCGTCGATCCGCGCACCGCCTTCGCCACGCAGGAGCGCTTCCCGGAGGTGAAGGTGATCGCCGAATGGCCGGACACCGCGCTGCCGCCGCTCGGGGTCGACCGCTATACGGCGTTCGTCGCGCTCACGCACGATCCCAAGATCGACGATCCGGCTTTGCAGCATGCGCTCGCGCGCGATTGCTTCTATATCGGCGCGCTCGGCTCGAAGAAGACCCATGCACGGCGGATCGAGCGCCTGAAGGGCGAGGGCCTCACCGACTCAGACCTCGCACGCATTCATGCGCCGATCGGGCTGCCGATCGGCGCGGTGTCGCCGTCGGAGATCGCGGTGGCGATCATGGGCGAGATCACGGCGCGGCTGCGGCTTTCGCCGGAGCAGCGGCCATGAAGTTCGGTCCGGTGCCGGTCGCCGAGGCCGGCGGCGCTACCGCGGTGCATTCGATCCGCAAGGACGGCGTCGTGCTCAAGAAGGGCACCGTCATAGGCGCGGCCCAGATCGTGGCGCTGCAATCGGTGGGTATCGGCGAGATCGTGGTGGCGCGGCTCGAGCCGGGCGATGTGTCCGAGGACGCCGCCGCCGCCGAGATCGCGGCGGCGGTTGCGGGCGAGGGCGTGCGCGTCGATCGCGCCTTTACCGGCCGCGCCAACCTGTTCGCCGAAACGCCGGGCGTGCTGGTGGTGGACCGGGAAGGCATCGATTGCCTCAACCTGATCGACGAATCGGTCACGTTCGCGACGCTGTCGGCTTTCAAGCCGGTGGTGGCCGGCGAGATGATCGCGACGGTGAAGATCATCC
>JBOHIG010000056.1:0-8191 GCA_050725815.1 Xanthobacteraceae bacterium | reverse complement strand
AACCGACCGCGACGATGCGGCCGCCGGCGCGGCGCACCACATTGAGCGCGGCCGCGGTTTCGGCGCTCACCTCGCCCGATTCCGGATGCAAGCGGTGATCGCCGGTGTCGTCGGTCTTGACCGGGAGGAACGTGCCGGCCCCGACATGCAGCGTGATCCGGTGCGTGGCGATTCCGCGACGGCCGAGCGCCGCCACCAGATTCTCGGTAAAATGCAGGCCGGCAGTCGGCGCGGCAACCGAACCCTGTTCCTGCGCGAACATCGTCTGATAGTCGGTGCGGTCCTGCATGTCGGGCGCGCGCCGCCCAGCGATATAAGGCGGAAGGGGCATGCTTCCCTGCTCGTCGACGGCCTGATCGAGCACGGCGCCGTCGAACGCGAAAGCAAGCGTCACCTCGCCCCCTTCGTCCTTGGCCTCGACCGTGGCGTCAAGCTCGCCAAGAAAGCAGACCCGTCCCTCGTCTCCGAACCGGATCACGTCACCCGGAGCGAGCCGCTTCGCCGGCCGAACGAAGGCGCGCCAATGCGAGCCATCGATCCGACGATGCAAGGTCGCTTCGATTGCAGGTTCGGCAGTGCCGCGGCCGATACGATGGCCGGTCAGCCGCGCCGGTATGACCTTGGTATCGTTGACGACAAGCGCATCGCCCGGACGCAGCAGGTCCGGGAGGTCGCGTATGGTACGGTCGTTCAGCTCAGGTTCCGCACGGGGCCGCACCACCAGCAGTCGCGCCGCGTCGCGGGGCGCGACGGGTCGCAACGCAATCCGCTCGGGTGGGAGGTCGAAGTCGAACAAGTCGGTGCGCATATCCCTTCATACAAAGGGATACGCCCGGCGTCATCGCCTGCCGGGAATTCTGCAGCACGACGCATAATCTCGACGACAATCTACTAGAGCCGTGGCGGATATGAATCCTGGCCGTGGGTCCAGGCCGGCTGCGCGATGCCGGCTTCGTCGAGAACGAGAACCTGAGTTTCCTCGCCCTGCTCGCCCAGCTTATTAGCGGCATCGATCGCAAACAACATAGCCTCGCGTTCTGACTGATAAGGACCGTACTCGTCGCCATCGAACTTGATGAACCAGACGTCTTCCTGGCGAACCACAAGATACTGCGTCCGTGGACGGCTGGGAGTGAGCGGACGCGCCCGCGTCCGATCGAAGGTGTGGGGCCGTGGCATGGCGCTTCCCCGTAATGGTGGAGGTCGTCGGCAATAACGTCCGTCAGCAAAACCGGTTCCGGTGAACGCGAAAATAATTTGCGCCGTAAAATCAAAATAAAACAACCTACAAGGCTTGCGGTAAATCCCCGTTATTGGTCGCGATATCGCCGCGCTCACGTCAAACCATCGTCGCATCCCTTGGCTATCAAGCACGCAATAATATTACTGACCGGGAGCGTCCAATGGGCACGGTGATGATCAGATGTCCGGATACAGGGCGGGAGATTCCGACCGGCATGGTGGCAGATCGCAAGAGCTTCAATTCCACCCCGGTATTTTTCGCGCGCGTTTTTTGCCCGGTCTGCCGGACCGAGCATGAATGGTTCGCCAAGGAAGCCTGGGTGTGCGAGGCCGAATCGTCGGCTGCACGCCAGCGTATAATGGCGCAGCAGGACGCATCGACCGAGTAGTGCCCCGTTTCCGAAGTTCGTGGTACGCCGCAGCACGAGTGGCCGCCGCGGCGGCTACCGGTCGGCCGCAATATGAGCGGAATCGATTCGATCCGGATCGACAACAGGCTCGCCGCGCTTGATCTTGTCGACGTTCTCCATGCCCTCGGCCACCTGGCCCCAGACGGTGTACTTGCCGTCGAGGAAGGTCGCGTCGTCGAAGCAGATGAAAAACTGGCTGTCGCCGGAATTGGGGTCCTGCGCCCGCGCCATTGACACCACGCCGCGCACGTGCGGCTCGCTGTTGAACTCGGCCTTGAGCTTCTGACCTGAGCCGCCGGTGCCGGTGCCGTGCGGGCAGCCGGTCTGCGCCATGAAACCATCGATCACGCGGTGGAAGACGGTCCCGTCGTAGAAGCCCTGGCGCACCAGTTCCTTGATGCGCGAGACATGTCCCGGTGCGAGGTCGGGCCGCATGCCGATCACGACGCGGCCACGCGACGTATCGAGGACGAGGGTGTTTTCCGGGTCAGCGGTCATTTCAACTCCTTGGCCTGTGGGATTCGGTCATCAACGAAGCGGATCGCAATCGGCCGGCCGGCGATCGCCCCGCCGAGGCCCTTCGTGAATGGCAACGGCGTGCAACGCGCGATCGCGGCCGTCACGCTCTCGCGGTAGGCATCGCGCGTCTCGGACGACGCATCCGGCGTCGTGTAGGTCCAGCGCGGCGTGCCGATGACCTCGCCGTCGCTCCGGAAGCTTAACCGGACCGACACCTGCATACCCTCGCTCGCCTTGTCGAGATCGGGCGGCGTCCAGCAGCTGCGCAAGGCCGCAAAGATTTCTCTGATCGTGTCGAGCTGGCCTTCCGGCTTGCTGCCTGCGCTGCTTTCCAAAGCACGGCTGTTCACCGTCAGGCGCAGGTCCTGCCCGATCGGATACTCGATCTCAGGCTGGCATGGCCCGCGGCGAAACACGCTGCAGAAAGTCGGAGTGCACGGACGTTTCGAGAACACACTGCACGTGGCCTCCGCGGGCTGTGAAGACGAGACCACGGAGAGAAATGCTGTTCCGATTCCAGCCGCATGCGACATGCAGCGCCACCTGCGTCCCGCGGGCCACGTAGCCTTACACGTCGGATGGCCGATCGATTGCATTACTTGACGATCGTTGCGCTCTTGACGTAGTCGAGCCGCGGGAAGCTCTTGGCGAGATAGGCGTTGCCTTCGGCCTGGATGCGACCTTGGTCGGGCCCACGCCCGCGTGGCGCGCCCTCGCCGTACCCGCTGTAGAGGCTATCGACGACGTTCATGCCCGAGATAACGCGGCCGAAGGGCGCAAAGTTCTGGGCATCCAATCCGCTATTGTTGCCAAAATTGATGAAGACCTGACTGGTGCGGGTGTTCGGCCCGGCCATCGCATAGGTGATGTAGCCGCGTGCGTTGCTTTGGCGCACCGGGTCGTCCGCGATGCGCGCTTCCCGCCATTTGGCGGAAATCTGCGGATCGCCGCTGATGCCGAACTGCACCATGAAACCGCCAATGACACGGAAGAAGCGGACGTTGTTGTAGAAGCCGTTCTTCACCAGATTGTAGAAGCGGTCGGCGCCGTTCGGCGCCCAATCCCGATGCAACTCCAGCACGAAAGCGCCCTTGCTGGTGTCGAAGCGAGCCTTGTAGGTCGCAGGGGCGCGCTCCTTGAGCGCTGCCGGATTGCCGAGGTTTCCGGTCTGGGCGGATGCCGGCGCCGAAAGGCCAGCCAGCAGCAGCGTGAGCGCGAGGACGCTTGGATGGATTGTCATTGGGTTCCTTGCGAGATGTCGAACCGGGTTCGCCCCGGATGAGAACTAGCCGCCGACCTTGCCGGCGAATTTCGCCTTGAGACGGTCTGCGATTGCGCCCGGCACGAAGGCCGAGACGTCGCCGCCCATCGATGCGATCTGCCGCACCAGTGTGGCCGTGATCGGGCGGACTGCCGGGGAGGCCGGCAGCAGCACGGTCTGGATATCGGGCGCCATCGCGCCGTTCATGCCGGCCATTCCGATCTCGTAGTCGAAGTCGCTGCCGCTGCGCAGGCCGCGAATGAGCAGGCTCGCGCCCTCGCGCCGCGCCACCGCGACCACAAGGTCCGAGAACGTCACGCAGCGCAATTCGCAGCCTGCCGCGCGGACGAGCGGCGCACAGCACTGCTCAAGCATGGCCTTGCGCTCCTCGGCGCTGAACAGCGGCGTCTTGCCCGGATGGGCGCCGATCGCAAGCACCAGCCGGTCGGCGACGCCCGCAGCCTGCCGGACAATGTCGAGGTGGCCGTTGGTGACGGGGTCGAAAGAGCCCGGGAAGAGCGCGGTTCGCGGCATGGCTGCGGTCTAGCCCGTGGAATCGGGGACCGCAAGCAGCCGCCGCAATCGGCAACCGGCTAAACCGGGACTTAGCGGGGCCCCTGGCGGTCGAGCCGGCGGACGAACCGGGGAGAGCCGGCGGAATTGTGCGGCCGGCGTGAACCTTTTCCCGCCTCCTTGCGACCAATGGACAAGAGGGCCGTAACCGGCCTCCTGACGGGCGCAAGAACAGGGGTGACGAACATGTTGATCTTCCGCATTCTTTCCGGAATTGCTGCGGTTGCTTTTGGCGCTGCGGTGGTGCTTGCGTTCCCCGGCTTCAGCCCCGAGGTCGAAGCCCGCACTCCGGTTCAGGTGATCCAGACCGATGGCACCAATGCACCCCCGGCGCTCCGAGACTGCACCCAGCAAGCCTGGCCCTATTACGAGGCGAACTGCCTGCGCAACAGCGCGCAGCCCAACGGCAAGCCTCGCGCGGTGCGCCTGGTGACGACCGACCGGATCGCCCGCTGATCGCCCGCCATCCCACGGCGGCCGCCCGGCCGCCGACCCTGCCCCCAAATCCACACTACGCGTGATATGCTCCGGCTGACTGGGCGTTCCGGTCTTCCGGGAGCATGAACGATGCCGCGTTGGCCTGTTGTCGTCGCTGCGTTCGCCCTGGCGTGTCTCGGATCTTCGGGGGCAGCGCAAACCCCGCCCAACGATCGCGACCTGCGCGTCTATGCCGGCCTGCATGCAGCAGCAGCCAGTGGCGATGCGGCCGAGATCGAGCGGCTGATCGCCGCCGGCGAGCGGCCGAACATCCAGGATGCCAGCAGCCGTACCCCGCTGCATGTCGCGGCCTTCCGCAAGCACCATGCCGCGGCCCGCACCCTGCTGCGGCTTGGCGCCAATCCCAATGCGCTCGACGACTACCGCTTCGACGTCCTCACGATCGCGGTGGCGCAGAACGATCTCGACATGGTCAAGATCGCACTCGCAAGCGGTGCGAAGCCAGGCAACGTGACCGGCCCCTATGACGGCACCGCGCTCGGCGCCGCCGCCCATCGCGGGCATGTCGAGATCGTGCGTGCCCTGATCGCCGCCAAGGCGCCACTCGATCACGTCAACCGGCGCGGCTGGACGGCGCTGATCGAAGCGATCGTGCTTGGCAGTGGCAGCCGCAACCACATCGCCACTGTGAAGGCGCTGGTCGAGGCCGGCGCCGATGTCGACATCAAGGATGCCTCCGGCGCAACGGCGCTGAGCTACGCGCGCCAGCGTGGCTATGACGAGATGGTGCAGATCCTGAAGCCGGCGACCGGCCGCCGGACCTGACGAGATCGCCGGCGGCGCGTTAAGCGCCACCGTTCTCCTCGCCCTCTTCGCTGATGCGCTCCACCGAGACCACCCGCTCGTCCTCCGCGGTCGTGAACACGATCACGCCCTGGGTCGCGCGCCCGGCGATGCGAATGCCGTCCACCGGACAGCGAATGAGCTGCCCGCCATTGGTGACCAGCATGATCTGGTCCTGCTCCTCGACCGGGAATGAGGCGACCAGCCGCCCATTCTTGCCGGTGACCGCCATCGCGACAATGCCTTTGCCGCCGCGGCCGGTGGTTCGATACTCGTAGGAGGAGGTGCGCTTGCCGTAGCCGCGTTCGGACAGCGTGAGCACAAATTGCTCGGCCGCCGACATGTCGACATAGCGCTTCTCGCCGAGCTCGATGGCGCCACTCGCCTCCTCGGCGTCGGCGGCGCTCTCCTCCGCATCGCCGTTGGTGCCGCGCCGAACCGCGCTCGCGCGCTTGAGATAGGCGGCGCGCTCCTCGGCGCTCGCGTCCACATGGTGGAGGATGGTCAGCGAGATCACCTGATCGCCGTCGCCCAGATTGATGCCGCGCACGCCCATCGACGTGCGGCCCTGGAACACGCGAACGTCCGTGACAGGGAAACGGATGCACTGGCCGCCAGCCGAGGTGAGCAGCACATCGTCGCGCTCCGTGCACACCTGCACGTCCAGGATCGCTTCGCCCTCGTCGAGCTTCATGGCGATGATGCCGGAGCGGCGCACGTCCACGAAATCGGACAGCTTGTTGCGCCGCACCGTCCCGCGCGTGGTGGCGAACATCACGTCGAGATTGGCCCAGGTTGACTCGTCCTCGGGCAGCGGCATCACCGTGTTGACGAGCTCACCCTGCTCCAGCGGTAGGATGTTGATCAGCGCTTTGCCGCGCGCCTGCGGCGCCGCCTGCGGCAGCCGCCAGACCTTCTCCTTGTAGACCCGCCCGCGCGACGAGAAGAACAGCACCGGCGTGTGCGTGTTCGCCACGAACAGCCGGGTGACGAAATCCTCCTCGCGGGTCTGCATGCCGGCGCGGCCCTTGCCGCCGCGCTTCTGCGACCGGTAGGTCGAGAGCGGGACGCGCTTCACGTAACCGAGATGGGAAACCGTGACGACCATGTCCTCGCGGTGGATGAGGTCCTCATCCTCCATCTCGCCTTCCTGATCGACGATCACGGTGCGGCGGGGGGTGGCGAACTCCTTTTTCACCGCGCTGAGCTCGTCCTTGACGATGCTCTGGATCCGCGCACGCGAGCGCAGGATATCGAGATAGTCGGCGATTTCTTCGGCCAGCTTGTCCAGCTCGGCCTTGATCTCATCGCGGCCAAGCGCGGTGAGCCGCTGCAAGCGCAGGTCGAGAATGGCCTTGGCCTGCTCCGCCGACAGCCGCGTGCGGCCCGCCTCCGAAACTCTGTGGCGCGGATCATCGATCAGCGTCACCATGGCTTCGACCGTCTTGGCCTCCCACTCGCGCGCCATCAATGTCTCGCGCGCCTCATTGGCATCGCGCGACGCCCGGATCAGCTTGATGACTTCGTCGATATTGGCGACCGCGATGGCGAGACCGACCAGAATATGGGCGCGGTCGCGCGCCTTGCCGAGCAGGTGCTTGGTGCGCCGCGAGATCACCTCCTCGCGGAACGCCAGGAAGCACGTCAGCAGGTCCTTCAAATTCATGACCAGCGGACGGCCGCCATCGAGCGCCACCATGTTGGCGCCGAACGTGCTTTGCAGGGCCGTGAACCGGTAGAGTTGGTTGAGGACGACGTCAGGCGTCGCATCGCGCCGCAGCTCGATCACGACCCGGTAGCCTTCGCGATCGGACTCATCGCGCAGGGCCGAGATGCCTTCGATCTTTTTCTCCCGCCACAGCTCCCCGATGCGCTCGACCATATTGGCCTTGTTCACCTGGAACGGGATTTCGCTGATGACGATGGCTTCGCGATCTCCACGCAGCGACTCGAACTCGACCTTGCCCCGCATGACGATCGAGCCGCGGCCCAGGTGATAGGCGGCGCGGATGCCCTGGCGGCCGAGGATGACGCCGCCGGTCGGAAAGTCGGGGCCGGGGATGATCCCGATCAGATCGTCGATGGAAAGCGCCGGATCGTCGATCAGCGCAATGCAGGCATCGATCACCTCGCCAAGATTGTGCGGCGGGATGTTGGTCGCCATGCCGACCGCGATGCCGCCGCCGCCATTGACCAAAAGGTTCGGAAAACGGGCCGGCAACACGACCGGCTCGTTCTCATTGCCGTCGTAGTTCGCCTGAAAATCGACGGTGTCCTTGTCGATGTCCTCAAGCAGCGCCATCGCCGGCTTCGCCAGCCGGCACTCGGTGTATCGCATCGCCGCGGGCGGATCGCCGTTGACCGAGCCGAAATTGCCCTGCCCGTCGATCAGGCCGAGGCGCATGGAGAAGTCCTGCGCCATGCGCACCAGCGCGTCGTAGATCGCCTGATCGCCGTGCGGGTGATATTTACCCATTACGTCGCCGACGACGCGGGCGGCCTTCACGTACTTCTTGTCGGGCGTGTGCCCATTCTCATGCATCGAATAGAGGATGCGCCGATGCACCGGCTTGAGCCCGTCGCGCGCATCGGGGAGCGCGCGCGACACGATCACGCTCATGGCGTAATCGAGGTAGCTGCGCTTCATCTCCTCCGCGATGGAAACGGGGCGAATATCGGATGGGTCGCCGTTCTCCGGCGTCGGGTCGTCCTGGTCGGCCAAGTGAGGATTTTCCGTCGGTTGGTACCTAGCGGTCCGATTCTACCATTCGCATCCCGTTTCAGCGGGCGCCTTTGCGAATGTTAGAATCGAAGGACCACTAGCAAGTATTACGTGCTAGTGGAGTTTTGGATTTGACATTCGCGTCGCAAGCCGGCTGCTAGGTGAGTCGCGAATGTCAAATCC
>JBOHIG010000055.1:0-9585 GCA_050725815.1 Xanthobacteraceae bacterium | reverse complement strand
TTCGCCTTGGTGCGGAACAGGCCGATGGTCTTGATGTAATCGCGCACCTTGGCTTCGCCGAGCGCGACCATCTTCGCTGGCGTATCGGCGGCGGCGAACAGCGCCGGCGTCGCCTTGTTGACGCCGGCATCGGTCGCCTGCGCCGACAGTACAACCGCGACCAGCAGCGTGTAGGGATCGACGTGCTCCAGTTCGCCCTTGGGCTCGGGCTGGGCGGCCTGGAAGCGGCGGAACGCTTCCTCGATCTCGGCGGGCGTCCATGGGGCGGTTGCGCCCTGGGCGGCCCGGGCATCGGCGCGCGCGCGTTTGGCCGGTCCCTTGACGCTGGCCGCTTTGCCCTTGCGCGCCTTGTCGAGGCTGTTGCGGACCGATTTCCGCGCCGCTTTGCGAGGTGTCTTCCGGGCCATCCTTTTCCTATATTGAGGCGCATGAGTCCCGACAACGACCCCGGCCGCGAACCCACGATCTTTTCGGCGGTGCTGACCCCGCACCGCTCGCTGAGCCCGCGCGGCTTCCTCATCTTCATGGCGGTGCTGGGCGGGTTCAGCTTCGTCACCGGCATGGTGTTCCTCATCGCCGGGGCGTGGCCGGTGTTCGGTTTCCTCGGATTGGACGTGCTGGTGGTCTGGTGGGCGTTCCGCCTGAACTATCGCTCCGCCCGCGCCTACGAGCTGGTCACGGTGACTCCGTCGGAGCTGACCGTGCGCAAGGTCAACCACTACGGCCGCATGCGGGAGTGGACGCTCAACCCGGTCTGGGTCCGGCTTCAGCGCGACATGCACGAGGAGTTCGGCCTGCAACGGCTGTTCCTGGAATCGCGGGGCCGGCAGCTCACCATCGCGGGCTTCCTTCCCCCGAAGGAGAAGGAGAGCTTCGCGCTGGCGCTGTCGGGCGCACTGGCCGAGGCCAAGCGCGGCCCGACGCGGCCCGCGATCGAGTGACGAGCTACCGGGACGTGGTCACGCGCCCCACCCGGTCGCCTTCGGTGACCACCCTCCCCGCTTCGCAGGGGGGGATAAGACAGAAATCGGGTGGGCATCATGCGGCCCTCGGCATAGGTGAGCGGCAGACAATGGAGACACCCATGCTTTCGCCCGACCGCGTTTCCGATACCGCTCTGCTGTCCGGGGCGGCAACCGACTACGATACCGTCCGCCGCGCCATCGGCTTCATCTCGGAGCGTTGGCGCTCGCAGCCCGAGATCGAGGAGATCGCCAGCGCCTGCGGCGCCACCGCGACCGAGTTGCATCATCTGTTCCGCCGCTGGTCGGGACTGTCGCCCAAGGCCTTCCTGCAGGCGATCACGCTCGACCGCGCGCGCGCGCTGCTGCGTTCCTCGGCCAGCGTGCTCGACACCAGCTACGAGGTCGGGCTGTCCGGGCCGGGACGGCTGCACGACCTGTTCGTGACGCACGAGGCGATGTCGCCGGGCGAATGGAAGGCCGGCGGCGAGGGGCTCGTCATGCATTTTGGCTTTCACCCCTCCCCGTTCGGCAGCGCGCTCGTGATGGCGACGCCGCGCGGACTTGCCGGCCTCGCCTTCGCCGATGCGGGCGAGGAGAGGGCCGCGCTCGCCGACATGCAGGGGCGCTGGCCGAAGGCGCGCTATGTCGAGGACTCAGCGCGCACCGCGCCGCTGGCGCAGCGGATTTTCGATTCCAACTTCTGGCGCGCCGATCAGCCCTTGCGCGTCGTCCTGATCGGCACCGACTGGGAGGTGCGAGTCTGGGAGACGCTGCTGAAGGTGCCGATGGGCCGCTTCACGACCTATTCCGAGATCGCCAAGAAGGTCTGCAGCGAGAAGGCGGCGCGCGCGGTCGGGGCCGCGGTCGGCAAGAACCCGGTGTCGTTCGTCGTCCCCTGCCATCGCGTCATCGGCAAAAGCGGCAACCTCACCGGCTATCACTGGGGCCTGACCCGCAAGCAGGCCATGCTCGGCTGGGAGGCGGGCCGGGTCGGCGCAGCCGCCTGACGGCGTATTTGCACCTGTCGGAAGACATCGCTATCTAACCGGCGATGAATGGTTCCTCGCCGCAGCAGCGCCGTCCCGTCATGCTGATCATCCTTGACGGCTGGGGCTGGCGGGACGATCCCGCCGACAACGCCGTCCGGCAGGCGCACACACCGACCTTCGACCGGCTGTGGGCCTCATGCCCGCATGCGCTGCTGCACACCTCGGGCAACGATGTCGGCCTCCCCGACGGGCAGATGGGCAACTCGGAGGTCGGACACCTCAACATTGGCGCCGGCCGCGTGGTGATGCAGGAGCTGCCACGCATCGGCGATGCCATCGCGAGCCGCGCAATCGACAAGCAGCCGGCGCTGATCGACTTCATCGGCAAGTTGCGCCTGTCGGGCGGCGCCTGCCATCTGATGGGACTGCTGTCGCCGGGCGGTGTGCATTCGCATCAGGATCATGCTGTGGGCCTCGCGCGTATCCTCGCGGAGGCAGGCATTCCGACGGTCGTGCACGCCTGGACCGACGGCCGCGATACGCCGCCGCAATCGGCGGGCGAGGACCTCAAGCGGTTCTGCGCGGCGCTGCCGGTGTCTGTGAAAGTCGCGACGGTGTGCGGGCGCTACTACGCCATGGACCGCGACACGCGCTGGGAGCGCGTGGCCAAGGCCTATGCGGCCGTGGTGGAGGCGGACGCGCCGCGCTTCCCGGACCCGCATGCCGTGATCGCGGATGCCTATGCCAACAAGCTGTTCGACGAGTTCGTTCTGCCCGCCGCGATCGGCGACTATCGCGGGATGAAGGACGGCGACGGCGTGCTCTGCTTCAATTTCCGCGCCGACCGCGTGCGCGAGATTTTGACGGCGATCCTCGATCCGAAGTTCGACGGCTTTGCGCGCAAGCGGGTCGTGCGCGCCGCCGCCGCGCTCGGCATGACGCAATATTCGGACGCGCTCGACTTGCTGATGCAAACGATCTTCCCGTCGCAGACGCTGACCAACATCCTCGGCGAGGTGGTCGCCGCCGCCGGACGCACGCAGCTCCGCACGGCGGAGACAGAGAAATATCCGCACGTCACCTATTTCCTCAATGGCGGCCGCGAGGAGCCGTTTCCCGGTGAGGACCGCATCATGGTGCCCTCGCCCAAGGTCGCGACCTACGACCTGCAACCGGAAATGTCGGCGCCGGAACTGACCGGCAAAGTCGTCGCTGCGATCGACTCCGGCAAGTACGACTTGATCGTGCTGAACTACGCCAATCCCGACATGGTCGGGCACACCGGCTCGCTGCCGGCGGCGATCAAGGCGGTGGAGACGGTCGATGCCGGGCTCGGCCGCATCGCCGACGCCGTCGAGAGGGCGGGCGGCGCGCTGCTGGTGACCGCCGACCACGGCAACTGCGAGATGATGCGCGATCCGCAGACCGGCGGCCCGCACACCGCGCATACGACCAATCCGGTGCCGGTGTTCCTGATGGGCGGCGGCGACGTGTCGCTGGCGGACGGCCGGCTCGCCGACGTTGCGCCCACATTGCTGGCGCTGATGGGCCTGCCGCAGCCCAAGGATATGACCGGCGTGTCGTTATTGAAGGGCAATTGATGCCATTGTGTCCCAGGCGCAACTCGTAGCCCGCATGAGCGCAGCGATATGCGGGACCAGCATCGCAATCCGGCACTGCCGCTCCCGGATTTCGCCATAGCGCGTCGAAGACGCGCGTAGACGCGCTTATGGCTCATCCGGGCTACAATCTTTCGGCCAATCACACGTTCGCCAACCCCAACACATCCGCCATCGAGTAGAGCCCCGGCTTCCGCCCGCGCGCCCATAGCGCCGCCTTCACCGCGCCGCGTGCGAAGATCATGCGGTCCTCGGCCTTGTGCGTGAGCTCGATGCGCTCGGCGGCGCCGGCGAAGATCACCGAGTGGTCGCCGACCACCGTGCCGCCCCGCAACGCCGCGAAGCCGATATCGCCCGCACAGCGCGCTCCGGTCTGGCCGTCACGGCCGCGCACCGAGCGTTGCGCGAGATCGACGCCGCGGCCCTCCGCCGCCGCGCGGCCGAGCATCAGCGCGGTGCCCGACGGCGCATCGACCTTCTTGTTGTGGTGCATCTCGACGATCTCGATGTCGAAGTCTTCGTCAAGCGTCGCCGCCACGCGCTTGACCAGCGCGGCGAGCAGATTGACCCCCAGGCTCATGTTGCCGGACTTCACGATGGCCGCGCGCTTGGCCGCTTCCGCGATCAGCTTTTCGTTCTCGCCGGTCAGCCCCGTGGTGCCGAGGATCAGCGCCTTGCCCGCCTTGGCGCAAAGCTCCGCATGAATGACGCTGGCGGCCGGAATGGTGAAATCGACGAGCCCGTCGGCGGACGCCAGCAGCGGCGCCAGATCGGTCGTCACAGCGACACCGTTGGGGCCGAGGCCGGCAAGTTCGCCGGCGTCGCGCCCGATCACCGCCGCGCCGGGCGCGTCGACTGCACCGGCCAATGCGACGCCGTCGGTCGCGGCAATGGCGTGAATGAGCGTGCGCCCCATGCGCCCGCCGGCGCCGGCCACGATCAGCCGCATGTCGGCCATGGATGTCTCTCCAGCGTGGCGCGGGTATAGCGGGGCAGTGGCGCGAAAGGAAGGAGCGAGTGCTTCGCGGCCGACATGGCGGCATGTTTCCCGCCTGCGGTAAGACTAGCGTCCCCTCTCCCGCATAGCCCGTCGCAGACGGGCGTGAACGCCCTTTCGCTGGGAGAGGGTCAGGGAGAGGGCATGAACGACGGGCGGTGCAAATGCACCCTCGCCCCACCCCTCCCCCGTAGACGGGGGAGGGAGCACGCAGCATGTGCCGCGCTGCTTTGCTCAAATCGCGAGCGCATCTACGAAGCAGCCTTCGCGATCTCGGCCACGATCGCCTCGGCGGCGACCTTGGGATCTGCGGCTGCAATCACCGGCCGGCCCACGACAAGATAATCCGCCCCGGCCGCAATCGCAGCGGCCGGCGTCATGACGCGCTTCTGGTCGTCGGCATCCGCCACCGAAGGGCGAATGCCGGGCGTCACCAGCACCATGCCCGGCCCAAGCGTCGGCCGCAGCATCTCCGCCTCCGCGGCCGAGCAGACCACGCCGTCGACGCCGATGTCGCGCGCCTGCGCCGCGCGCTCGGCCACCAGCTCCGGCACGGTGAAATCGTAGCCGGCGGCGGCGAGGTCGGCATCGTCATAGGAGGTGAGCACGGTCACCGCGAGGATGCGCAGCTTCGAGCCGGCGCGCGCCTCAACCGCGGCATGCATGGTCTGCGGATAGGCATGCACGGTCAGGAACGACGCGCCCATGCGCGCGACGCTCTTGACCCCTTGCGCAACCGTATTGCCGATGTCGTGCAGCTTCATGTCGACGAAGACCTGCTTGCCGGCGTCGGCGAGCGCGCGCGCGAAGTCGAGCCCGCCGGCGAAGCCAAGCTGGTAGCCGATCTTGTAGAACACGACCGATTCGCCGAGTCGCGCCACCATTGCCTCCGCCTCGGCGACGGAGGAGACATCGAGCGCGACGATCAGGCGGTTCCGCGCATCGAGCATCAGGCGACCTCGCGTCCGAACACCCGGGCATAGTCGATCAGCTTGCGCACCACCGTCTTGAGCTGGCCGGCGGCGCGCGAATCCCTGAGCTCGTCCATCTCGTCGAAGGCCTGCTCCGCATTCGGGACGGTGACCTGCTCCGGGATCACCAGCGCGCGGCAGCCGACCGCCAGCACCTGCCGCAACGCGAGCAGCGACTGCATGGCGCCGGAGCGGCCTGGCGACGCGCCGCCGAGCGCAAAGGCGCGGTTCTGAAAGACGGCGAGCTGCGCCTCGCCCGGCTCCCGCACCACCGAAATCCAGTCGATGGTGTTCTTCACCAGCGGCGTGATCGAGGCGTTGTATTCGGGGCTGGCGATGAATACGCCGCTGTGCGCGCCCAGCAGTCGCTTGAGCTTGAGCGCATTGGCCGGGATTGCGGACTTCGCTGTATCGGCGTCATAGATCGGCAGCGGATAGTCCGCGAGCGAGATACGGGTGACCTCGGCCTCCGCCAGCGTGAATTCCTTGGTCGCGAGCGCAGCCAGCCGCACATTGTACGAGGCGCTGCGCAGCGAGCCGGGGATGACCAGGATTTTCGGACCGGACATGATTCCAGATAAAGGAGGACAGTTGACGGAGGGCAGACTAAAGAAAGTTCTATCCTTTGTCGTCCGTCATCTGCCGCCAGTCGTCCGATACACCCAGACGCGGGCCGGCGGAAAATTGCGCCAGACGCGACCGGACGCCTCCGCGCGGATTTGACCGTGCGAACGCGGGATCGGAGAAATCGTGTGGTAGGTGAACTGCACGAACGGCGCGCCCGGCCCCATCAGGGTGAAGGCCTGATCGAGCAGCGCAAGGCGCATCTTCAGTGGCTTGTTGAACAGCGGCAGGCCCGACACGAAGGCCGCCGCCGGACCGGGCAGCACGTTGGCGAGCGTCTGTTTGAGATTGTAGGCGTCGCCTTGCACCACATTGGCGCCGGCAAAGCGCCGGCGCAGCAGCGAGCAGAAGGTCGGATCGAACTCAACCAGCACCAGCCGCGCGGGATCGATGCCATGCTCGACCAGCGCCTCGGTCACCGGGCCGGTGCCGGGACCAAGCTCGACGATCGGGCCCGGGATCGCCGGATCGACATAGCCCGCCATCACGCGCGCCAGCGCCTTGCCCGACGGCGCCACCGCGCCGACCGTCAGCGGCTTTTCCATCCAGGAGCGGAAGAAACGGACCTCGTCGTCGAACCGGTTGCGGTTCTTTTGCTCGAAGTTGCGGATGCGCCAGCCGATCCGGCGCCCGATGGCGCCGCGCTTGAGCTCGATATAACGGAGCTGCCGCTCGATCTTGCGCTCAAGCTCCTGCAAGCCTTGCAACGGCATGGAAGCTGTAACTCCTCGAAACCATTGCCGTTTCCGGCTTCACATCGGTAAGGCGCGCGGCTTTGGCGGTCAAGTCGAAATGGACGCGGTCAGCCCGCGCCCTTGAGCAATTCCTTGACCTTGCCGAAGAATCCCGTGGATTCGGGATGGGTGTCGCGCGACGACAGCCGCTCGAACTCCTTCAGCAGCTCGCGCTGCTTCTTGGTGAGCTTCTGCGGCGTCTCGACCACCACCTGCACGTACATGTCGCCGACCTGGCGCGAGCGCAGTACCGGCATGCCCTTGCCTTGCAAGCGGAAGCGTTTGCCGGACTGGGCGCCCTCCGGCACCTTCACGCGGGTCTTGCCGCCGTCGATGGTCGGCACCTCGAACTCGCCGCCGAGCGCCGCCTGAACCATCGAGATCGGCGCCCGGCAATGCAGGTCGGCGCCTTCGCGCTGGAAGAACGGATGCGCGCCAAGCGACAGGAAGATGTAGAGATCGCCCGGCGGCCCGCCGCGAACACCGGCCTCGCCTTCGCCGGCGAGGCGAATGCGCGTGCCGTCCACGACGCCGGGCGGAATGTTGACCGAGAGCGTGCGCTCGCGGGTCACGCGGCCCGCGCCTGAGCAGGACGGGCATGGATCGTCAATCACCTGACCCTGGCCCTGACAGCTCGGACAGGTGCGCTCGAGCGTGAAGAAGCCTTGCGCGTGGCGAATGCGGCCCGCGCCGCCGCAATGGGCGCAGGTCTTGGGCTTGGAGCCCGCCTTGGCGCCGGTGCCGGAGCACGCCTCGCACGATACCGACGTCGGCAGTCGAACGTGCGCGGTCTTGCCGGAGAACGCCTCTTCCAGGCTGATCTCCATGTTGTAACGGAAGTCGGCCCCGCGCTCGCGCCCGTCGCGGCGGCCACGGCCGCCCATGCCGAAGATGCCTTCGAACAGATCGGAGAACGCCGAGCCGAAATCGGCGGAAAAGCCCGCCGGGCCGCCGCCCATGCCCTGCTCGAACGCGGCATGGCCGAAGCGGTCATAGGCGGCGCGCTTGTCGGCATCCTTGAGGACTTCGTAGGCCTCGTTGATTTCCTTGAAGCGGTGCTCGCAGTCCCGGTCGCCAGGATTGCGGTCGGGATGCCACTTCATCGCCAGCTTGCGGAAGGCGGACTTGAGCTGGCCGTCGTCGGACGTGCGCTCGACTTCCAGGACTTCGTAGTAGCAGCGTTTGGCCATGCAGTGGGCGTCCCCTCAGTTGCCCGCCACCGTCATGGCCGGGCACAGCCGTCCGAAGGACGGCGTCGCTTCGCGCGCCTATGACCCGGCCATCCACCTATCTTGAAAAAAAGTCGGACCCGCGGGTGACAGATGTGCAGGAGCGGACCACATCACGTCCATCATGCCGATTTCTTGTTCTTCTTGTCGTCGTCGACCTCGGTGAACTCCGCGTCGACGACATCCTCCTTCTTGGCGCCGCTGGCGTCACCGCCGGCGTCGGCACCGCCGCCGCCAGCGTCGGCGCTTTCCTGCGCCTGTTTGTACATCGCCTCGCCGAGCTTCATCGAGGCCTGCGCCAGCGTATTGGTCTTCGCCGTGATCGCCGCGGCGTCATCGCCCTTGAGCGCCTCCTTCAGATCCGCCATCGCGTTCTCGATCGCGGCGCGCTCGCTTTCGCCGACCTTGGAGCCGTGCTCGGCGAGCGCCTTTTCGGTGGCATGAACCATCGCCTCGGCGTGGTTCTTGGCCTCGACATTCGCCTTGCGCTGCTTGTCTTCCTCGGCGTGAGCCTCGGCGTCCTTGACCATCTTCTCGATGTCGGTCTCCGAGAGACCGCCCGACGCCTGGATGCGGATCTGCTGCTCCTTGCCGGTGCCCTTGTCCTTGGCCGACACGTTGACGATGCCGTTGGCGTCGATGTCGAAGGTGACCTCGATCTGCGGCACGCCGCGCGGCGCCGGCGGCAGGCCGACCAGATCGAACTGGCCGAGCATTTTGTTGTCGGCCGCCATCTCGCGCTCGCCCTGGAACACGCGGATGGTCACCGCGCCCTGATTGTCCTCGGCGGTCGAGAACACCTGGCTCTTCTTGGTCGGGATCGTGGTGTTGCGGTCGATCAGCCGCGTGAACACGCCGCCCAGCGTCTCGATGCCGAGCGACAGCGGGGTGACGTCCAGCAGCAGCACGTCCTTGACGTCGCCCTGCAGCACGCCGGCCTGGATCGCCGCGCCGATCGCGACCACTTCGTCGGGATTGACGCCCTTGTGCGGCTCCTTGCCGAACAACTGCTTCACGACTTCCTGCACCTTCGGCATGCGGCTCATGCCGCCGACCAGGACCACCTCGTTGATCTCCGCCGCCGAAATGCCGGCGTCCTTCAACGCCTGACGGCAGGGCCCTACGGTCTTCTGCACGAGGTCGTCGACCAGCGCCTCGAACTTGGCGCGGGTGAGCTTCATGGTCAGGTGCTTCGGACCGGCCGCGTCCGCCGTGATGAACGGCAGGTTGATCTCGGTCTGGGTGGTGGACGAGAGCTCGATCTTCGCCTTCTCCGCCGCTTCCTTCAGCCGCTGCAGCGCGAGCTTGTCGCGGCGCAGGTCGATGCCCTGCTCCTTCTGGAATTCGTCGGCGAGATAATTGACGAGACGCATGTCGAAGTCTTCGCCGCCCAGGAACGTGTCGCCGTTCGTGGACTTCACCTCGAACACGCCGTCGCTGATCTCGAGGATCGACAC
>JBOHIG010000054.1:0-12124 GCA_050725815.1 Xanthobacteraceae bacterium | reverse complement strand
CGTCGATGCCGGCTATCACGTGGTCGGCATGAAGCATCCCGACGCGCCGGACATCAGCGTCGTGAAGGATTGATGCCGCGCCCAACGCTCTACTACATCCGCCACGGGCTGACCGACTGGAACATCGAAGGCCGGCTGCAGGGCGGCCACGACATCCCGCTCAACGAGCGCGGCCGCGCGCAGGCGCAGCAATGCGCCGGCATCCTGCGCGACCTGTTCGCGCGCCAGAGCCGCGCCGCCGATGATTTCCATTACGTATCGAGTCCGCTGGTGCGCGCGAGCGAGACCATGGACATCGTGCGGACGGGGCTCGGCCTGCCGAAGGAGGGCTATGCGCGCGAGCTGCGGCTCAAGGAGATCGCCTTCGGCGAATGGGAGGGCCTCACTTATCTCGACGTGCTCAAGCGCGACCGGACTGTCGTCGACAAGCGCGAGTCCGAGAAATGGCTGTTCCGCCCGCCCGGCGGCGAGACCTATGAGGAGGTCGCGCAGCGGGTCGGCGAATGGTACGCGACGCTCGATCGCGACGCGGTGGTCACGGCGCATGGCGGCACCGCCCGCGCGCTCACCGCCTTCCTCGGCATCGCGCCCCCGGAGCGGGCAGCGCACCAGCCGATCGAGCAGGGCTGTGTCTATGTGTTCGCCGGCGCGACACTCACACGATACGCGTGACTCGCACCTGATCCAGGCCTCGTCAAAAACACGACGGCCGGACCATGAGGCCCGGCCGCGTGGTTCGCAATTGCGGTACGCGTCAAGCCGCCCGGTAGAGGACGAGGCTCGAGCTCTTTTCTCCGTCCTGGGTCGCCGGCTTCTTGGCTGGCGTCCGGCGCGTCTTCGTCTTCTTCGACTTCCGCGACTTCTTGGCAACCTTCTTTTTGGCAGACTTCTTTTTCGCAGACTTCTTCGTTGCTTTTTTCTTGGTGGCCTTCTTCTTGGTGGCCTTCTTCTTCGACGCCTTCTTGTCGTTCTCGGCGGCAAAGGCGGTCAGCGCGTCATCGGCGGTGACCTGGATCGGCGCCTGGCGCGCTGTCGGAGCCGCAGTGGCCGATAGCAGGCTTGCGGCGACGAACAGGCCAAGCACCGCAATGACGGCGGTAAGCTTGCGCATGTGAATTCCCTTCGGTTGCGACGATGCTCCGTTCGGAGCGGAATCGCTGCTACAGGCAGTGATTCCAAGGGTGTTTCGTTAGCCGAGACGACACCGGCTTGCAAGCAACGAAAGCGTAAAAAATATAGCAACCTCAATATCTTAACGGATGTTCAGGTGAATATGAATTGGCGTTTATGATGCGGCCTTCGGCGGCGCGCGCGGCGGTGCCGAAGACACGCATTCGACCGGCCCATCATTTGACCGGTTCAAGCGCCGGGGCTACCACACACGGCAGCCGGCACAATTCCAAAATCGATCATGTCCTTCAACACGTTCGGCCATATGTTTCGGGTCACGACCTTTGGCGAGAGCCATGGGCCTGCGATCGGCTGCGTCGTCGACGGCTGCCCGCCTGGCATCCCGCTGATCGAAGCCGACGTCCAGCCCTATCTCGACAAGCGCCGGCCCGGGCAGTCGCGCTTCACCACCCAGCGGCAGGAGCCGGACACGGTCCGCATCCTGTCCGGCGTATTCCAGGACGAGCGCACCGGCGCGCAGGTCACCACCGGCACCCCGATCGGGCTGCTGATCGATAATGTCGACCAGCGCTCCAGGGACTATTCCGACATCCGCGACAAGTACCGGCCCGGCCACGCCGACTACACCTATGATGTGAAGTACGGGCTGCGCGACTATCGCGGCGGCGGACGGCAGTCGGCGCGCGAGACCGCGATGCGGGTCGCGGCCGGCGCGATCGCGCGCAAGATCGTGCCGGGCATGAACGTGCGCGCGGCGCTGATCCAGATGGGGCCGGAGGCGATCGACCGCGCGCGCTGGGACTGGGACGAGGTCGCGCGCAACCCGTTCTTCTGCCCCGACGCGCAGAAGGCGAAGTTCTTCGAGGGCTATCTCGACAAGATTCGCAAAGACGGCTCGTCCGTCGGTGCGGTGATCGAGGTGGTGGCCGACGGCGTGCCGGCGGGATTGGGCGCGCCGGTGTACGGCAAGCTCGACGGCGATCTTGCCGCCGCCATGATGACCATCAATGCGGTGAAGGGAGTAGAGATCGGCGCCGGCATGGGCGCGGCAGCGCTGACCGGCGAGGAGAACGGTGACGAGATACGGATGGGTAACGACGGCCGGCCGGTGTTCCTCTCCAACAACGCCGGCGGCATCCTCGGCGGCATCTCGACCGGGCAGGCGGTAGTGGTGCGCTTCGCGGTCAAGCCGACCTCGTCGATCCTGACGCCGCGGCGAACGGTCGACCGCTACGGCGGCGAGACCGAGATCTCGACCAAGGGCCGTCACGATCCCTGCGTCGGCATCCGCGCGGTGCCGATCGGTGAGGCGATGATGGCCTGCGTGATCGCCGACCATTATCTGCGGCAACGCGGGCAGGTCGGCGACACGCCGGCATGGCCGTTCAAGAAACCACGCGGTTAGGAAGAGCAATGGACGACAACCACCAGCGCGTGGAAGCGGCAATCGCGGCCTTCGCCAAGGGCGAGATCGTGGTGGTCGCCGACGATGACGACCGCGAGAACGAGGGCGACCTGTTCGTCGCGGCCTCGCTTTGCACGCCGGAGAAGATGGCCTTTGTCATCCGCAACACCTCGGGCATCGTTTGCGCGCCGCTTGCCTCCGAGGAGGCCAAGCGCCTGCACCTCGATCCCATGGTGGCGGTTAACGACGCGCCGCTTGGCACCGCTTTCACCGTCTCGGTCGATGCGCGCCACGGGCTCACCACCGGCATCTCGGCGGAGGAGCGCAACAACACCGTGCGCGCGCTCGCCAATCCCAACTCGGGCGCGTCTGAGTTCGTGCGACCGGGCCACGTCTTTCCGCTGGTGGCAAGGGAAGGCGGCGTGCTCATGCGCTCCGGCCATACCGAGGCCTGCGTCGATCTCTGCCGGCTTGCCGGCGTGGCGCCCGTCGGCGTGCTGGCGGAGTTGATGAACGACGACGGCACCGTGATGCGAGGCGTCGCGGTGGCAGCCTTCGCCGAAAAGCACAAGCTTGCGTGTGTGTCGATCGCAGACCTGATCGCCTACCGGCAGATCCGCGACAAGCTGGTCAAACGCATCCGCGAGTTCCCGGTGAAGAGCGAGATCGGCACGCTCGCCGGCTACGCCTATGTCACGCCGTTCGACAACGTCCACCACATGGCCTTCGTGCACGGACGCATCGGCGATGGCGAGGACATGTTGGCGCGGCTGCATCGGCCGAACATCATCCGCGACGTGTTCGGCGGCGCCAATCCGGTGCATGCGGTGCTGCGCCGGTTCAAGACCGAGGGCCGCGGCGTGCTGGTCTATCTGCGCGACGGCGCTGTCGGCGTGCCGACGCACGAGATTCCGCAGCCCGGCGCGACCGTGTCGGAAGCCGCCCGCTCGCGGCAATGGCGCGAGATCGGGCTCGGGGCGCAGATCCTGAAGGACCTCGGCATTTCCTCGATCCGGCTGATCACCGCGCGCAAGCTGCGCTATGTCGGGCTCGCCGGCTTCGGCATCGAGATAAAGGACACCGTCCAGCTTGAGGGTTAGTTCCGGAGCATCAGCCGCGGCGCGCTGGAAACCTCACAGGATGAAGTCCACAGCCGACAGAGTTTTCAGGCCGGCCAGCTGAATCTGAAAGTCTGCCTTCTTGTCGCCGTTGATATCGCCTTCGACGATAGTCTTGTCGTTGGCGGTGCCGCTTGAATTTTGCTGGTCCCAACGTAGTTGCCCCTTTGCGCCGGTGAAACGACCCCCTTCCGCAGCCAGAAACTTGAACGCGCCGCTGCCGGCCGCCGAGCCATTGGCATCGATGGAAGCGAGATCGATGTCATCGACCCTATGCGTGAAGTCCCTGATGATGTCGCGGGTCGAGGAGGTCCTTCCCGTGTCCGAAACCAAGTTGTAGTCAAAATCGTCGGCGCCTGCACCGCCGGTCATGGTGTCCCTTCCGCGGCCGCCGGTCAGCTTGTCGCTGCCGGCACCGCCAATCAGGATGTCGTTGCCGGTACCTCCAATCAACGTGTCGTTGCCGCTGCCCCCTTGCAGGGTGTCGTTGCCGCTCACGCCGTTGAGGACGTTTTTTGCCGAGTTGCCAGTGATAGCGTTGCCGAGCGCATTGCCGGTTCCGTTGATCGCTTTGCTGCCGAGCAACGCCAGCTTCTCAAATTCGCTGGCCAAGGTCTTGGTGATGAACGACCTCACCTGGTCGACGCCACCGGCATCTTGCAGCCGGTCGCCGGTCGAATTGATGATGAAGGTATCGTTCCCCGTGCCGCCAAACAGCTGGTCGCTCCCGAGTCCGCCATCCAGGACGTCGTTGCCGGCATTGCCGAACAGCCTGTCGTTGCCGGCAAGCCCGCTGATCTTGTCGTTGCCGCCGAGACCGGCGAAAGCGTCCGCCTTGTTGTTTGCGCCCACGAAAACGTCCGCGCCTTCGGTGCCGCCGTTGTTGCCCAGGTCAAAGGACGCGGTTGAGACAGTGCCGACCTTGGTCAAGGTGCCACTGGAGTTGGATTTCATCACATTGAGCGAACCAGAACCGAGACTTGAAAGAAGGACGCCGAGGGTGGCGAGAATATCGTCATCGCCCGCAGTTGTCGGCTTAAAATTCTTGATCCCGGATGGAGTTATGAATGTGTCGTAGGGGCCTGTGGCGGTGCTCTTGGCGATGAGAACGACCTTGTCTTGCCCGAACGCCGGAATCAACAACTCGGTGGAAGCAGCGCCGGCGACATTTCCAATGTCTTTGACGGAGATTACCTCATTGTCGGAGGTGGCGACGACCAGCTTGACTTTAAAGAGCGTCGGCAGCGTCGAGTTCAGGTCGAAATTGACGAACTTCAAAATCTGGTCGAAGAACCCCTTGCTCGTGATCAGGTTGCTGGACTGTTCGAGACCGAGATTGCGGGTTAACTCAGCATAGCTGTTTTGACTGCCGCCAATCGGATCAACCAGTCCGGTATCTTGATCGATCTCACCGAGATCGTGGAGGCCGCCGATCGTCCTTCGATTGGCATGAGCGTACGGAAACATCAGTTCCATGCCGCCGGGATCGATGTCGTCGACATGGCGTAAACCCAGGATATGTCCGGCCTCATGAGCGAGAACCTGGGTGATCAAACCGACGTTGGGCACGCCGCCGGATGTCATCGAGCCAGACAAGACAAAGGCGGCGTCCGACTTGTCCTTGTTGCCAAAGTCGATTTTCTCCGCCCTTCCAAGCAGGCCGGCTTTCGCATTCAGATAGAACGGAAGATTGCTGACGCTGCCGCCGATATGAATCGTCGAGTACTCACCCGACGTCGGTTTTGTCTGGGTGAATTCGATCAGGAAGTCGTCATAGATCGCGTTGACGTCGGCCAGAATTTGAATTTGTTGCGGTTCAGTCAGGCCCGAGGCCGGAAGATTGAAGCCGCTGACCAGGCCGAGGAAAGACGGAAATCCCAGAAAGCCGGCGTCAAAATCGACATAGATAACCTGCACCTTTGCGAACCCGAACGACGATAGGAATGCGGCACTATCATAGATCCCGTCGCCAACGTCGGTGATCTCGATTACGACATTGACCGTCGTTGCCGCCTCATTGATCGGTACAGTGATCGTCAGGGGCGGCGTCTGGCCGTCGAAAAACGTTCCGATTGGCGCAAATTCCGTTGTGAAAAAATTGTTGTTTACGGAAATGGATTTTCCGAGAGTGTCGAGCGCAGCTTCGACACCATTCACTTTCACGGACAGGAAGTCGTTGAATGCAGAGCCGACAAATTCTGGATATTCCTCGGAGAGGAAGGTGAAGTCGAACGTGAAGGCTTTTGCACCGACTGGCTTTGTCATGGTGAACGACAAAGTGATCTTGTCGTCCGTGGTACCAAAAGCTCCTAAGTCTGTCCCTTGGCCGCCGGAAGTATTCGCGTTGGCTATCTGACTTGCGATACCGGTCGACAGAATTAGAAAAGGGTCGGTTGCATCGCCGCTGAAATTTGCGAGCGATGCTGTCGACAAGGCGGTCGCGCTAAGCTGGCCCGTTAACGAGACTGCTGTCCCGGCCGGAAGCTTAAAAATTGAGACGAGATCGTTCGGTGAAAAACTGGTGATAGCCACGAGCCCCTCCCCTCAAATGCATGGCCGTTCCCATGCCTTTCATCGCAAAGTTGCACACAACCAGCCGAAGAGCAATGGGGTTGTAATGCATTAGGGTTGCATGCGCAGCATTGTCCCGGCGAGATCGTGCGGGCGCAGTCAAACATCGTGACGCGCTTTAATCCCGACGAAGAGCCGGGCCCTTAAACAAGCAAGCATCGCGCTGCGCGCCCCCGGACGCAAAATTAAGGGTTGTCCACGCAGCAATCGAGCGACGCTCAAGTGCGAACCGCGTCGTTCCCTTGGCGGCCTGCTTGGCGCAGGCCCGCGCAATGTGCGTGGCGACTGTCGAATTCTATGATCCGAACGCCGTTATCCCGACTCGACGGAAGCAGCTCGGTGGGTCGCGTCAGGCCGCACTCACTTCATCGCGTTGGCGAGCAGCCGCGTGTTGTGCTGCATCATGGTGATGTAGGTCGGGGCCGGGCCGCCGGCGTCCGAAAGCGCATCCGAATAGAGCGTCCCCCCGATGGCCGCGCCGGTCTCCTTGGCGACGCGCTGGATCACCCGCGGATTCGAGATGTTCTCGATGAAGATCGCTTTGACGCCTTCACGCTTGATCTGGCGGATCAAGGTCGCGATCCCCTTGGCTGACGGCTCGGTATTGCCGCCGACGCCCTGCGCAGCCAGGAACGTGATGTCATAAGCGCCGCTGTAATATGCGAAGGCTTCATGCGAGGTGATGACACGCCGCCTCGGATTCGGGATGCCGGCAAAGATTGCCTTGATCTCGGCGTCGAGCGCATCGAGCTGCGTCAGATAAGCGGAGGCGGCCGCTTCGTAGTACGATTTGCCGCGGGCGTCGGCCGCGATCAGCGCATCGCGGATGTTGGCGACGTAGATTTTCACATTGGCGACATCCTGCCAGGAATGCGGATCGTTGCGGCTGTGCGCGTGTGGCTTTCCGCCATGACCGTGGCCATGCTTGGCCGCGGCCTTCGCCTTGATGCCGCGCGAGGCGACGACGGTGCGGCCCTTGAAGCCGGATGCCTTGACCAGCCGGTCGGCCCAGCCTTCCAGGCCGAGGCCGTTGATCACGACCAGCCTTGCATCCAACAGCCGTTTGGCGTCGGCGGGCGAGGGTTGATAAACGTGCAGGTCGGTGTCCGGCCCGACCAGCAAGGTTACTTCGACGCGCTCGCCGCCGACGTTCTGCACGAGATCGCCGAGGATCGAGAAGCTTGCGACCACCTTAACCTGCGCGACGGCAGGCGAGGAGACGAACTGCAAGGCGAGCAGGGCAGGGACGAGAAGGAATCGGATGATGCTCATGGGGATCGCCTTTGCGTGCGCGACGTGGAGGCCGGCTCAAACTCGATGCCGATCTTCAGCCGCACCTGGTGACGTTCGAAGTTCACGAGGTCGAGACGCGCCGGATTGCCAACTTCGTGTCCGGCTATCTGGGCGTTCCACGCCGCCGCTATCCAGGCGTTCTTCGCGAAGTGCCAGAATAGCGTGGGACCGACAAAGGTCGCATCGCCCCGGAACGTCTGTGGGAGGAGTCCGTCATAGGCGCGCAGGTAGCGGATTTCCGCGCCGAGGAACGCTCGCGATGCGATCTGCATCGTTGCCGCAGCGGCGATGCCGACCTTGGAGCTCCGCTCCCAGTCGGCGCTGCCGTGCTCGCGCACCCGCTCCATTTCGTGGAGCAGATTAAAGGCCGCGAAGATCCGGTCCTTCACCACCTCTGTGTCGAAGATCAGCTTGTTCTCGGATCCGTATTTGATGGCGCGCTGTCCGGTCAGCTCGTCATAGCGTTGGATGCTCGGTTCGATGTGCAGCGTGACGCCAAACGCGTGCGGTTCGCGCTTGACGAGTCGCCATCGCATTTCGCCACCGATGCCGTTGAAGTCGAAGACTTGGGCCGAATCGAAGCCGGTCACACCCGCAATTCGGTGGTAATCGCCGAACAGGCCGAGCGCGATACTCAAACCGTCGGCGACGCCGTAGCTCAGTTCAAGCTTCTGGCCGATTCCGGTATAGCTGCCGTCGCGCTTGCCGAAGCGGCCGACCGCTTCCAGCGCGACGCCAAGCACGCCAGCATGTTCGGTGTCAGACCCGAGTGTGACGCCGAACAGGTTTTCGGATTCGAGGTCGTGTTGGTGGCTATGATCCTCGCCGCCGTCGCGGTGACTGTGATCGTGGGCGCCGGGCGGCTGGCCCTTGTGATCGTGACCTTTACGGCTGTGACGTTTGTGGATGTGACCTTTGTGACTATGGCCCTTATGACCGTGATGATGCCCGGCCTTGCCGTGCTGATGCGTGTGCGCCGTGGGATTGGCCTTGGGGTTGCGAGGAGGACGCACTTCAACGGTTTCCTGCCCAAACGGCTCATTACGAGGAGGGCGGACCTCAACCGTCTCCTGGCCGAGCGGTTCGGTCGGCTGCGAGCGTCCATCAACGCTGAGCGCGAGCAGCACGAGCAGGCAACAAGCCACAATCGGCAAGGTACGCATCATGACCATCTGGATATATGTTATAACGTAACAAACATGATGCCAACTGCCTAGTCGTACAATGTGCACATTCCCGAAGGATGCCGGGATTGAGGAGGAAGAACATGTTCATCGGCGTGCCGAAGGAGATCAAGGACAACGAGTACCGTGTTGGCCTCGTGTCCTCGTCGGTGCGCGAGCTGACCGCGAAGGGTCATCGCGTGCTGGTGGAGCAGGGCGCGGGCGTCGGCGCCGGGTTGACCGATGACGACTACAAGGCCGCCGGCGCCGAGGTCGTCGCCAATGCCGGCGTAATCTTTTCGCAGGCCGAGCTGATCGTGAAGGTGAAGGAGCCGCTCGCCGCCGAACGCAAGAAGCTGCGCAAGGGACAGATCCTCTTTACCTATCTGCACCTCGCGCCCGACCGCGCGCAGACCGAGGAGTTGATCGCCTCCGGCGTCACCGCGATTGCCTACGAGACCGTCACCAGCGCGCAGGGCGCACTGCCGCTGCTGACGCCGATGTCGGAAGTGGCGGGACGCATGGCGCCGCATGTCGGCGCGCATTGCCTCGAAAAGGAGAATGGCGGGCGTGGCGTTTTGCTCGGCGGCGTACCGGGCGTACCGCCGGCAGACGTACTGGTGCTGGGCGGCGGTGTTGCCGGCACGCACGCCGCCTTCATCTCGGCCGGCATGGGCGCGACGGTGACGGTGATCGACCGCAATCCGGAGGCGCTGCGGCGCATCGCCAATCAGCTTGGTGCGCGCGTGCGCACGGTGTTCTCCACCGCCGACGCCATCGAGGCGACCTGCCGGCGCGCCGATCTCGTGGTCGCGACCGTGCTGGTGCCCGGCGCCGCTGCGCCGAAGCTCATCACCGAGGCGACGGTGAAGGCGATGAAGCCAGGCTCGGTGATCGTTGATGTCGCCATCGACCAGGGCGGCTGCTCGGAGACCTCACGGCCGACCACGCATTCCGACCCGACCTACATTGTCCATGATGTGGTGCACTATTGCGTGACCAACATGCCGGGTGCGGTGGCGCGGACCTCGACCTTCGCCCTCAACAACGTGACGCTGCCGTTCGTGCTGGCGCTCGCCGACAAGGGGTTGCGGCGCGCGCTCAATGAGGACGCGCATCTGCGCAACGGGCTCAATGTGCATGAGGGCATGGTGACCTACCGCGCGGTCGCCGACGCGCTCAAGCTCAAATACACGCCGGCCGAGCAGGCGCTGCGGGTGTGAGGTGCGGCGCTTGCAGTGGAACGAAACCGGCGCGCGCGGCTTCCCTGAGTTGCGTGCCCGTGTCACCCTGTCGAATCAGAAGGATTGGAGGCTCGCATGCGCTTTCGGTTCTTGCCCGCTCTCGCCACCGCCGTGCTGACGGCGGGCGCCGTCATCCTGGCCAGCTTCAGCCCCGCGGCCCCGCGGATCTTCGCCGACCGGTCGCCCAGCGCCGTGCCGGTGGACACCGAGCTCGTGCTCGCGGTCGATGTCTCCTATTCGATGGATCCGGAGGAGCAGCAGGTCCAGCGCGAAGGCTACATGGAGGCGATCACCTCGCGCGAGTTCTTGAATGCGATCCGAAGCGGCATGAATGGCAGAATCGCGGTCATCTATTTCGAATGGGCCGGCCCCGGCGATCAGCGCATCGTCATGCCGTGGCGGATGATTGACGGGCCGGAATCCGCCGATGCTGTGGCCAACGAGATCGGCCGCGCACCCTACCGACGCGCCTCGCGCACCTCGATCGGCGGCGCGCTCCAGTTCGCCAAGCCGCTGTTCGACGCGTCGGGCTTCAACGGCATCCGCCGCGTGATCGACGTGTCGGGCGACGGTCCCAACAACTCGGGCCCGCTGGTGGCGCTGCAGCGTGACGATGTCGTGCGGGCGGGCATCACCATCAACGGGCTGCCGATCATGATGAAGCGGCCCAACCGCTTCACCATGGACGTGGGCAATCTCGACATCTATTTCGAAGATTGCGTCATCGGCGGCCCGGGCGCCTTCGTTATCCCGGTGAAGGAGCGCGCGCAGTTCAAGGAGGCGATCCGCACCAAGCTCGTCCTCGAGATCGCCGGGCGCGTGCCGCCGGCCCGCGTGATTCCGGCGCAGACGCGCGCGCCGCGCGTCTCCTGCACCATCGGCGAGCAGATGTGGCGGGACAGGTGGGGAAATTGAGCTATTTCTCCAGCCGAGCGACGATCTCGACATGGGGCGAGTAGCGGAACTGGTCGACTGGCGTGACGCACGTCAGCCGATAGCCGCCGTCGATCAGGATGCGGACGTCGCGGGCAAAGCTCGCGGGATTGCACGACACCGCGACCACCAGCGGTACGGCAGAGGCGGCGAGCGCGCGGGCCTGCGCCTGCGCGCCCTGGCGCGGCGGATCGAACACGACGGCGTCGAACGCCGACAGTTCCTCGCGGGCGAACGGCCTGCGGAAGAGATCGCGCACCTGCGCGTCGATCGGCTTGAGGCCCTGCGTCGTCTCGGTGGCGCGTTTGAGCGCGCCGATGGCGCGCTCGTCGGAGTCGGCGGCGATGATGCGCGCGCGCTGCGCGAGCCGCAACGCGAACGGGCCGACGCCTGCGAACAGATCGGCGATGGCTTTGGCCGCGCCGACCTGTTCGCCGACCAGCCGCGCCAGCGTTTCCTCGCCGAGCGCCGTCGCCTGCAGGAATGCGCCGGGCGGCAGCACGACAGTGGCGCGACCGATCCGCAACCTTGGCGGGGTACGCTGTGCAACCGTCTCGCCGTGGCGCGTGAGTCGCGCCAGTCCATGGGCCCGTGCGATGCGCGCAAGCGCGGCGATACGCGGCGCGGTCAGCGTGCCCGAGCCGCGCACGTCGACATCGAGGCCGCTGTCGGTCGCGGTCGCCTGGATGTCGAGCGGCTTGCGCACGTCCGCGAGCGTGGCGGCGATGGCGCGGGCGGCGGCAAGCGCGCCATCGAGCGCCGGCGCGAAGATCGGGCAGCGATCAATCGCCACGATGTGATGCGCGCGCGGCGCGGCAAATCCGGTCGCGATCGCGCCGTCGGCGTCTCGTCGGGCGTGGAACACCGCGCGGCGCCGGCCCTCGCCGTGGGCATCGATCAGGTCGTCGACCGGCGCTTCGATCCCGGCTTGCGAGAGCGCGTCGGTGACGAGACTGCGCTTCCACGCGCGATAGGGCGCGACGGCGAGGTGTTGCATCGCGCAGCCGCCGCAGGCGCCGAAATGCGGGCAAACCGGTGCGATGCGGTCGGCGCTGGCCGACACCACCGCACGAAGGTGCCGCCGGTCGGGCTGGCCGGGCGCGGTCTCGGCCTCCACCGTTTCGCCGGGCAGCGCGAACGGCACGAACAGCGGACCGTCCGGCGTCTGCGCGATGCCGTCGCCGCGCCGGCCGAGCCGTGCGATGGTGAGCCGTTCAGCCATGCGCCTGCGATAGCCGCGGCGACGCCGCGCGTCCAGGCTAGTGG
>JBOHIG010000053.1:0-6297 GCA_050725815.1 Xanthobacteraceae bacterium | reverse complement strand
CCCCTGAATGGCTTCCGCCAGATTGGCCATGGCGGTGGTGGCCGCCCGGCTCGAGCTGCTCTCCTGGATGGCGTCCTTCAGCCGCTCGATCGCTACTCTCAATTCGTTTGATGGCGGACCTGTGGCGACGTCGGTGCCGACGCCGAGGTCGCTCACGGTGGTGGAGAGCCAGTCCTCGAGGTCGGTATAGAAGCGGTTTTGCGCCTGGCCGGCCTGCAGATCGAGGAAGCCGAGCACCAGCGATCCCGCCAGGCCGAACAGCGAGGACGAGAACGCGATGCCCATGCCGCCGAGCGGCGCCGCGAGCCCCTCGCGCAAGGTATCGAACACGGCGCCCGCGTCGCCGCCGACCTTGAGCCCTTCGATCACCCGGCCGACGGAGCCGACGGTCTCGATCAGGCCCCAGAAAGTGCCGAGCAGCCCGAGGAAGACCAGCAGTCCGGTCATATAGCGCGACATGTCGCGCGCCTCGTCGAGCCGGGCCGCGATTGAATCGAGCAAGCCGCGCATCATCTGCGATGAGATGGTCATCCGCCCGATGCGGTCACCGAGAATCGCCGCCATCGGCGCCAGCAGCACCGGCGGACGCTCGACCGCGAGACCGGGATCGGCAAGGCGGAACCCGTTGACCCAGTTCACCTCTGGAAACAGGCGGGTCACCTGCCGGAAGGCGAGCACGATACCGGTGAGGAGCACACCGACGATCAACGCGTTGAGACCGGGGTTGGCAAGGAATGCGAGCCAGATCTGCTTGTAGAGCACCACGGCGACGAGCGCGCACAGCACCAGGAACACCAGCATTCGGACCAGAAAGATCCGGGGCGACGAGAGCTTGAGGGGGTCGAGGTCTTGCGCCATGGGGTCCAAATCGACGCGCCGTTGATGTTCCAAAGTCGAATCACACTATGACATAGGCACGGCAAAGGTAAAAAGCCGGGGGCGGCTGCGGAAATCCTCAACGCTTCCAAGCACTACGCGCCGCCCGTCTTGTCGTCGCGCTTGTTCGCCGCCGGCTCGGCCGGCGTCAAAGCGCCGATGGCACCCGCGCGTATCGCGGCGATCCCGTCGCGCGCGAGCTGGTCGGCGCGCTCGTTCAGCGCATGGCCGGCGTGCCCTTTCACCCAGTGCCAGCGCACGCGGTGATGTGCGAGCGCTTCATCGAGCCGCTTCCACAGGTCGACGTTCTTGACCGGCTTCTTGTCGGCGGTGCGCCAGCCGTTCGTCTTCCATTTCTTGATCCACGACATGATGCCGTCGCGCAGATATTGGCTGTCGGTATGAAGATCGACCACGCACGGACGCTTGAGCGCTTCGAGCGCGGCGATCGCGCCCATCAGCTCCATGCGGTTGTTGGTGGTGTGCGGCTCGCCGCCCATCAGTTCCTTCTCGCGTTCGCCGAAGGAGAGGATAGCGCCCCAACCGCCCGGTCCCGGATTGCCCGAGCAGGCGCCGTCGGTGTGGATGACGACATGCGGTTCGCTCATGCATCGATCCCGTAGTCGCGCGCGCTCGAGACCGTCTGGTGGAAACGCAGCTTGCGGAAATATTCGAGCGGGTCTTTCGGCCGCACCAGCGCGCGCGGCGGCACGTCGAACCAATCCACCAGCCGCGTGAGCAGGAAGCGCAGCGCAGCGCCGCGCGCGAGCAACGGCAGCACCGCGCGCTCTGCCTCGGCGAGCGGACGCACCCGTGCATAGGCATTGAGCAGCGCACGACCCTTGGTGACGTTGTAGGAATGATCGGCCTCGAAGCACCAGGCGTTGAGGCAGACCGCGGCGTCATAGGCGAGCGCATCGGTGCAGGCGAAGTAGAAATCGATCAGCCCGGAGAGCTTGTCGCCGAGAAAGAACACATTGTCGGGAAACAGGTCCGCGTGGATCACGCCTTGCGGGAGATCGCGCGGCCAGGCGCCTTCGAGATGCGAAAGCTCAGCTTCGATGAACGGCCGAAGATCGGGCTGCACATCGTTGGCGCGCGCGGCGCAGTGCTCGAATAGCGATCTCCAACCGGCGACCGACAGCGTGTTGGCGCGCTTCTGCGGAAAGTCGAGGCCGGCACGGTGGAGCTTCGCCAGCGCCTCGCCGAGCGCCGAGCAATGCGTGGGCGACGGGCGGCGAATCCAGAGGCCGTCAAGGAAGGTGATGATCGCCGCCGGCCGGCCGGCGACCTTGCCAAGCATGTCGCCTTGCCGGTTCTTGACCGGTTGCGGGCAGGTGATGCCGCGCTCCGCGAGATGCTCCATCAGCGCGAGAAAGAACGGCACGTCCTTGGCCGCAACCCGCCGTTCGTAAAGCGTGAGGATGTAGTTGCCCTCCGAGGTGTGGACCAGGAAATTCGAGTTCTCCACGCCCTCGGCGATCCCCTTGTAGGCAAGCAGCTCGCCGATATCGTAACCGGCGAGAAACCCCGCCAGTTCCTCCGCCGCGACGTCGGTATAGACGGCCATGCGATGCTCCGCGTCTTCAACCGCGGCTATCGCGGCCCCGGCCAAGCCCGTCAAGGGGGCACGATTCCGGCTGGATTCGCTACCGGAATTAGCCATTGGACATGCCGCGGGTGGATGCCTATATTCCGCGCACTTTCCGGTCATCGCCGATGACGTGAGGCTTCGCCAATGGGGCGGGCGGAGCACAGAGGAGACTTTGCCATGGCCCAGCAACCGCCACTGATGCCGAAAGCGACCGCCGTCTGGCTGGTCGAGAACACCGCCTTGTCGTTCGACCAGGTCGCGGAGTTCTGCAAGCTGCACCCGTTGGAGGTGAAGGCGATCGCCGACGGCGACGCCGCACAGGGGATCAAAGGTCTCGATCCAATCCAGACCGGACAACTGACGCGGGAGGAGATCGACAAGGCGGTGTCGGACCCCGGCCACAAGCTCAAGCTCTCTGAGCAAAAGGTCCGCTTGCCCGAAGCCAAGCGCAAGAAGGGGCCGCGCTACACGCCGGTGTCGCGTCGGCAGGATCGCCCCAACGCGATCCTGTGGCTGGTGCGCAACCACCCGGAGCTCAAGGACAGCCAGGTCATGCGGCTGGTGGGAACCACCAAGTCCACCATCCAGGCGATCCGCGAGCGCACCCACTGGAACGCGCAGAACCTCCAGCCGATGGACCCGGTGACGCTCGGCCTGTGCTCGCAGATCGATCTCGACCTCGAAGTGCAGCGCGCCGCCAAGGAGAAGCCGGTTCCGGCCGATCAGGGCGCAACGCTGCTGCCGGCCTCCGAGACCACGATCCGGCCGCGCGAGCCGGAGCCGGCGGAGAAGCCGAAGGAAGAGCTCGACGTCGACACCGTCTTCGCCAAGCTCAAACAACTCGGCGGCAGCAAGAGCGAGAGCGAATAGGTGCGCGGCGGAGCTTTCAGCTTCGATTCGAAACGACGTCGAGACTTTCCAATTCCGTCGTCAGCAGCGCGCAAGTGTACTGCAACTCGCTGAGCGCTTGGTCGAGCGACTGGCGCCGCTTGGCGAGACGGTGCCGTCCTGCTCATCGCGGAGCACCGCCTCGACGACGAAACGCAGGAACGCGCCGAGTTGCGGCGAGCGGCTGAAGACATCGCTCATGACCATACGATCGACCGCGCGCCGGACCTCGTCCGGGCTCGGAGCCTCGCGCAGGGGATCGCCGGTGGCGGTCATCGCAGGTCGCTGCGCACGGGTGCAACAAAACTGCCGCGCCTTCAGCCCGCGCAGGCCATCAGCTTATACGAATTGCAACCGCCGCAACAGCTTCACCCCGCAGCCCGCAAGAACGAGTAGCTGGCCGGCCGTTCAGGTTTCCTTGACAACGGTACAGCTTGCGCCGCCGGCACGTAGCTGCGCGCAAAGCTGTTCGGCATCGCGACGGCTGTCCTCGGCGATCCGCACCTGGCTCAGCGCAGCCCGCCGGCCGCGGCTCGTGGCGCGGCGCTTGACGAATTTTGCCTTGCGCCCGCGCAGCGCGGATTTGAACTTGCGCTTGAGCCGCGCATAGTGGGCGCGCGCCTTCTTCCTGGAAAACTTGCCCGTAAGCTGCACGCTCCAGCTGGATTTCTTCGCAGTCTTCTGCGGCTTCGCAGAACGTGGCGCGGCAACGTGACGCGCAACCTTTGTTTCAGGTGCTGGCTCCATCGCCGGCGCCTGCGCGACGATGCCCGGGCACGGAACCTTTTCCGGAATTCCCTTTGCCTGGACCGCCGATGCACCCGCCTGGTCGCGCCATTGCTCGACCGGAGAGCCAGTGACGATGCGAACGTAATCGCGCGTTTCACGCGGCAACCCGCCGCGCCCCTCCAACCAACGCTGCACCCGTCCGGGACCGCCATTGTACGCGGCCGCCGCTAGCCCGAGATTGCCGAACTCGACGCGCAGCTCGCGCAGGAAATCGGCCGACTTGTGCAGCGACTGAATCGGATCGAACGGATCAGCGAGCCCGCGCAAGCGAGCGGTGCCCGGCATGAACTGGGCGATGCCGCGGGCGCCGGCCCGACTGATGGTCTTCACATTGAACCTGCTCTCCTGCCAGATCAGACGTACGAAAAACGCAAGCGGCAGATCGTGCACGCCGGCGGCAACCTCAAGCGTGGAGCAGATCCGCTGCGTCGACGGCGAAGGCGCCGCATGAAGATTCTTCGCGGCCTGCTCCGCAGCGTCGCCGGGCGTTACCGCGGGAATCGAACCGGTCGTTTCGATCGGTTCGGCCGCGTCCATCGATCCGGCCTTTGCTTCCGTCGTATCCGCGGGTTTGCGGCTTTCGGAATTCGTCTGTTGCGGACTCTGTGAGGAATAAGAAATTGAGGAGGACGTCGCCAGCATGACAGTGGCGACAAGAATGGCGATGGCAGCATGCTGCATTCGTTTGACCATCCATTTTTGATTGTTGAGGAGGCGGACTTGTCCCGCGCGAGCGCCCAGTGCCAGCGCCATGTGCCGAAAATGCGGCGCGATGGAACTCTGGCGCACCGATGTGAAGTGCGGTTAATGCGCGAGCGCTTGTGCAGCGTTAAGAGTCGCGGTTAACAGGTAAACGCAGCAGCGCGAGTCGCACGTTCACACGCGTAGACATGCACATGCACGCCGTCCACTGTGACATGCACGCGCGCTGCGACATGCACGCGCACTGCGACACGCACGCGCACGCACGCCCGTCTGATTCAAATGCGCGTGGGCGCTACTGGATCGCCTTCTTAACCCGCGCCACCAGCTCCGGCGATGCGCCGACGATCTTGTCGACCAGCGCCTGCGTCGCCGGTCCGGTGCGCGGATGAATTTGCAGCTTGCGCTTCTTTGCATCGGCGAGGAAGGCCGGGTCCTTCATCGTGTCAGCGAACGCCTTGCGCAGCGCCGCGGCGCGGTCCTTCGGCACGCCGGGGCCGACCGCCATGGCGCGCGCGATCGGCGTAGCGGACACCATGAACTCCACCACGTCCTTGTTCGCCGCCGGCGTGATTTCGGCAAGCGTCGGAATGTCCGGCCATCCCGGAATCCGTTCCAGCGTGCACTGCACGAAAGTCTTGACCTTCTTCTCGGCCACCCAATGCGGCCGGGTGCCGACCTGGTTTTCGTAGGACGCGACCCAGCCGCCGATTTCGCCGCGCTCCATCGCGAGATTGAGACTGTTGCCGCTGCGATAGCCGACGACGATTTTGTATTTTGCGCCGAGCGCGAGCTTGGTGAGCGCGGCCCACTGATAGGTCAGGTGGTTCTTGTTGAAGGCGCCGACGGCGAATTCCGCCTTCTTGAGATCGTCGAGCGTCTTGATATTCAACGTATGCCATGTGGTGATGCCCTGCGCGATCGCGTCATAGGCGCCGAGCCAGTGCATCTTGCGCGTCTCGAAGCGGATGCCGGGGCCCGGCTGAAGTTTTTCCGCGAGTGGGATCGCGTGGGCGAGCAGGATGCGCGTACCGTCCTGCACGCCGACGCCATAGATGTGGTTGCCGGCAATGGCGCCGCCGGCGCCCGGCATGTGCTCGATGATGATGTTCGGATTGCCCGGGATATGCCGGCCCAGGTGCATGCCGATGACGCGGCCGTAGAGGTCGTAGCTCCCACCGGGGCCGGTCCCCATCAGGATGGTGACGGTCTTTCCCTTGTAGAAATCGGCGATGCTGTTCTGCGCAACGGCTGGCGTCGCCACCAACAGAGTCAGCGCGATGAAAGCGACAATTGTAGATAGATGCGCTCGTTTCAGACAGAGCATGGTCGTTCTCCCCAGGATATGTTATTTTTCAGCCGCTGCTCGCGACTGTGACTCCAGCGTTCCATAAGGCCGCGACCGCGCGGCCTAGTGAAGTGGATTTGACATTCGCTAACCACCTGGT
>JBOHIG010000052.1:0-5378 GCA_050725815.1 Xanthobacteraceae bacterium | reverse complement strand
GCACCAGATTCGGCTTGCTCGGCGTCGCCTCGACCGGGGCCTCGGGTGAGGTTTCGGCCGGGGTGACCGGCGCGGGCTTTGCTTCCGCAGGCGCGGGTGCGGCCGCCGGCGGCGGCGCATCGGCGGCAGGAGCGGGCTCTGCCGCATTCATCGCCACCTTTGGCCGCGGACGCGGCAGCGGAGTCCGCTTGGACCGCGGTGTGATCGAGTGCGTCGCCTCGGCTCCATGTGGCACGCCTGCAAGCCCCGGATTCCTCGCGCCCGGCGGCGGGTCCTTGATCTCGGGGCCGGCGCCGGGAGGCGCAACAGCATATCCCGGCGGCACCGGCACGCGCGCCGGCGGCCTCGAATAGCCATAGACGACGCCGCGTCCAGGACGCGCGGCATAGACCGGCGTGATTCGGACGATCTGTCCGCTGAAAGCGTTGACGACGACGCGCTGGCGCTGGCCGGCTGCATCGGTGGCGATGACGACATAGCGGCGCGGGCTGCGCAGAACCGGCCGCGTCACGACCGCGAGGCCGTTCGAACGCACGATCCTGGCGACCACATGCGGCGGCAGGCCCGCCCGGTAGACCGGCGCAGGCCTGACATAGCCCGGAGGCGGCGCGACATAACCTGGCGGTGGAGCAACATAGACCTGCGCGAGCGCCGCGTCGGTCCCCGCAAGGCCAAGCACAAGCAACCCCACGCCCTTTGCGATTCCTGTTTTCACGACACCTCTCCGTGCGTTGTTCTTATGCGGGAAGTCTAGGCAAGGCTGATGCCGAAATTCAGGCGGCCCTGACACAGCGGCGCCACAAACGGCCGGCCCGCATTTCCTCTATTTCTCATAGACATGGCGGATCAGCCGATCGACCGAGAGAGCGCCCGGCCCCACCGTCATGAGCACCAGCAGAATCACGATCCAATAGGCATGCGTCGACCACAGCGCGGCAGGCGCCACATAGACCTGGATCAGCGCGGTCATGACCAGCAGCGCAAGCGCGCTCAGGCGCGTCGCAAAGCCAAGCAGAAGGCAGATCGGCAACACGAACTCGGCATAGCTAAAGAGATAGGCGGCGAGCGTCGGCGGCACCGGTAGCCCGGCATATTGCGTCTCGAAAAGCTGGAACGTGGCGTCCTTGATGCCGGCAGGGAGCACGACGGTGAACTCATTGCCCGGGCCGAACAGCGTCACCGGGATCACCGGACCGTCGACCTTCCCTTGGCCGGAAATGAAGAAAACCCGAGCCATGACGAAGCGCAGGACCAGCGCCACCAGTGCATAGGGAACGATCGCGCAGAGCACGACCAGCGTGTTGACGATCGATGCGATGACCGAATTCGGCCGCGGTTCCGGTTGCGGTCGAGCGCCGGAGATCGAAGCGGCCATCGCAATCTCTCCGCAGAAATCGAGAGCGTGGGGCAAATATAGGCGCGCCGCCCCCCCGCCGCCGCTGTGAGGCGCGGCTTATGCACCGCTCCTGTAGCGCGCGGAGCGACGGTCATGAACGGGCCGATTTGGGGGACGGAAGGCGCCGAACTCGGTACCGAGCGGCCGCGTTATTCGGCCCGAGCAGCACCGGCTTCGGGGCCGCCACCTGCTTTTCGGGGCCGAATTCGGAATCTCGCGATTTAGAGTTAGGCGAACTCTTGTATCCGTGACTAAAATTTGGCATGGTGATTTAGGACAGCTATGCTGTCCTAGTTGGCGGCCGCCCAGGTTCCTTCGGTCGCGCCGGCCGGCCAGGTGAGGGGGCGGAAGAAGCGGCGCTCATACCGCACGCCCAATCACCTGAGCGATTGCGACGGGCGACAAGGCAGCCCATGATTCGAATAGCGGCGCGCTTGCGGGCCGTGGCGTCGGCGACGCCCGGAAACGGCAGGTGCGCCGAACCGTCGGCCAGCGGCGTTGTGACGACGGAGAAGCGAGGATCGGAATGCGGCCGACAGGCGAGCGCAGGACGAGCCGAAGGCGCAGCGCGCATGCGCGCGTGCCTGCGCCTGCGCGCATGTCGGACTTCCGCGACAGCGCCGATCCCGGACTTCCCGCACCACAGGGTCTCTACGATCCCGCGCTCGACAAGGACGCCTGCGGCGTCGGCTTCATCGCCGACATCAAGGGCCGCAAGTCGCACCAGATCGTCGAAGACGCGCTCGCGATCGTCTGCAATCTCGAGCATCGCGGCGCGGTCGGCGCCGATCCACGCGCCGGCGACGGCGCCGGCATCCTCACGCAGATCCCGCACAAATTCTTCGCCAAGGAAGCCGAGCGGCTGGGATTCCACTTGCCCAATCCCGGCGAGTACGGCATCGGCGTGCTGTTCATGCCGCGCGACCCGGATTGGCGTCGCGTCATCCGCGACATCTATGCGCAGACCGTCAAGCGCGAAGGCATGACGTTGCTCGGCTGGCGCGATGTGCCGACCGACAATTCCACGCTCGGCGTATCGGTGAAGCCGACCGAGCCGGTGCACCAGCAGGTGTTCATCGGCCGCGGCAGGAAGATCAAAAGCGAGGATGACTTCGAACGCAGGCTCTACATCCTGCGCAAACTGATCTCGAACAAGATCTATTCCCGCCGCGAGCGGCGTCTCTCCGACTACTACCCGGTGTCGATCTCCTGCCGGACGGTGGTCTACAAGGGCATGTTCCTCGCCGACCAACTCACCACCTATTACCCCGACCTGCACGACAAGGATTACCTGAGCGCGCTCGCGCTGGTGCATCAGCGCTTCTCCACCAACACGTTCCCGACCTGGTCGCTGGCGCATCCGTACCGGATGATCGCGCACAACGGCGAGATCAACACGCTGCGCGGCAACGTCAACTGGATGGCTGCACGGCAGGCGTCGGTGGCGTCCGACCTGTACGGCGACGACATCGAGAAGCTGTGGCCGATCTCCTACGAAGGCCAGTCCGACACCGCCTGCTTCGACAACGCGCTCGAATTCTTGACGCAAGGCGGTTACTCGCTCGCCCATGCGATGATGATGATGATTCCCGAGGCCTGGGCGGGCAACCCGCTCATGGACGAGGAACGGCGCGCCTTCTATGAATACAACGCCGCGCTGATGGAGCCGTGGGACGGCCCGGCGGCAATCGCCTTCACCAATGGCCGTCAGATCGGCGCCACGCTCGACCGCAACGGTCTGCGCCCGGCGCGCTATTTCCTCACCCGCGACGACCGCATCGTCATGGCCTCCGAGATGGGCGTACTGCCCATTGCCGAGAAGGATATCGTCAAGAAGTGGCGGCTGCAGCCGGGCAAGATGCTGCTGGTCGATCTCGACGAAGGCCGGCTGATTCCGGACGAGGAGCTGAAGGCGACGCTGGCGCGCAGCCATCCTTATCGCGACTGGCTGGAGCGGACCCAGATCGTGCTCGAGGACCTGCCGGCCAACGGCGAGCAGGGCAACCTGTCGAACCTTGCGCTGCTCGATCGCCAGCAAGCGTTCGGTTACACCCAGGAAGACCTGCGCCTCCTGATGACGCCGATGGCGATCCAGGGCGAGGAAGCGGTCGGCTCCATGGGCACCGACACGCCGATCTCGGCGCTGTCCGACAAGGCCAAGCTGCTGTTCACCTACTTCAAGCAGAACTTCGCGCAGGTGACGAACCCGCCGATCGACCCGATCCGCGAAGAGCTCGTCATGAGCCTGGTCTCGATCATCGGGCCGCGACCGAACCTGTTCGACCTCGAAGGTACTTCGAAGCTCAAGCGGCTCGAGGTACGCCAGCCGATTCTCACCAATGCCGACCTCGAAAAGATCCGCTCGATCTCGGAGGTCGGCGACGGTCACTTCAAGTCGCGTTTCCTCGACACCACTTGGCCGGCGGAACAGGGCGCCGACGGCCTCAAGGATGCGCTCGACCGCCTGTGTGCGCGTGCGGAATCCGCCGTGCGCGAGGGCATCAACATCATCATCCTGTCGGACCGCCGCGTCAGCGCCGACAACATCCCGATCCCGTCGCTGCTGGCTTGCGCGGCCGTGCATCATCATCTGATCCGGCAGGGCCTGCGCACATCGGTCGGACTCGTCGTCGAGTCGGGCGAGCCGCGCGAGGTGCACCATTTCGCCTGCCTCGCCGGCTATGGGGCGGAAGCGATCAATCCCTACCTCGCCTTTGAGACGCTGATTGCAACGCAGGAAACGCTGCCGCAGAAGGTCGACGAGAAGGAGATCGTCAAGCGCTATATCAAGGCGATCGACAAGGGGCTGCTCAAGGTGATGTCCAAGATGGGCATCTCCACCTACCAGTCCTATTGCGGCGCGCAGATCTTCGACGCTGTCGGGCTGAAGTCCGACTTCGTCGCCGAATATTTCACCGGCACCGCCACCCGCATCGAAGGCGTCGGCCTCGCCCAGATCGCGGAGGAGTGCGTGCGCCGTCATCGCGACGCCTTCGGCGACGCGCCGATCTATCGCACCGCGCTCGACGTCGGCGGCGAATACCAGTACCGCGTCCGCGGCGAGAACCACGTCTGGACCGCCGGCACCGTGTCCGCGCTCCAGCATGCGGTGCGCGGCAATCTGCCGGCGCAGTATCGCGCCTACGCCAAGGTTTCGAACGAGCAGACCGAGCGGCTGTTGACCATCCGCGGGCTGTTCCGTCTCAAGACCGCCGAGGAAGACGGACGCAAGCCGGTCCCGATCGAGGAGGTCGAGCCGGCGAAGGAGATCGTCAAGCGCTTCGCAACCGGCGCCATGTCGTTCGGCTCGATCTCGCGCGAAGCGCACACCACGCTCGCCATCGCGATGAACCGCATCGGCGGCAAGTCGAACACCGGCGAAGGCGGCGAGGAAGCCGACCGCTTCAAGCCGCTGGCGAACGGCGACTCTATGCGGTCGGCGATCAAGCAGGTGGCGTCCGGCCGCTTCGGCGTCACCACCGAGTATCTCGTCAACTCGGACATGATGCAGATCAAGATGGCGCAGGGCGCCAAGCCCGGCGAAGGCGGGCAACTGCCCGGGCACAAGGTCGACCAGACCATCGCCAAGGTGCGCCACTCGACGCCCGGCGTCGGCCTGATCTCGCCGCCGCCGCACCACGATATCTATTCGATCGAGGACCTCGCCCAGCTCATCCACGATTTGCGCAGCGTCAATCCGACAGCGCGGCTGTCGGTGAAGCTCGTCTCGGAGGTCGGCGTCGGCACCGTCGCCGCCGGCGTCGCCAAGGCGCGGGCGGACCACATCACGATCTCGGGCTTCGAGGGCGGAACGGGCGCCGCCCCCCTCACCTCCATCAAGCACGCCGGCAGCCCTTGGGAGATGGGCCTCGCCGAGACCCAGCAGACGCTGGTGATGAACGGCTTGCGCGGCCGCATCATCCTCCAGACCGACGGCCAGATTAAGACCGGCCGCGACGTCGTCATCGGCGCGCTCCTCGGC
>JBOHIG010000051.1:0-13148 GCA_050725815.1 Xanthobacteraceae bacterium | reverse complement strand
CTTCTCGCTCGAGCTCATTCCCACTTTCGCCATCGGCTGTGCGGCCGAGTTTCCGATCGCCGATGAAGGCTGGGGTCCGCGTCCCGTGCCGCCCGTCAAGGGCCATCCGGAGCTCGCCTCGCACATCGTCCAATCCGTGGTGCTGGATGAGTTCGATCTGACCATCGTCAACAAGATGGAGGTCGATCACGGCCTGACCGTTCCGCTGAACCTGGTGTTCGGCTCGCCGAAGGAGTGGCCGTGCCCGGTCATCCCGCTCGCGGTGAACGTGGTGCTCTACCCGCCGCCCACCGGCCATCGCTGCTTCATGCTCGGCAAGGCCATCCGCAAGGCGGTGGAGTCCTATCCCGAGGATCTCAAGGTGGTGGTGTTCGGCACCGGCGGCATGTCGCACCAGATTTCCGGGCCGCGAGCCGGCCTGATCAACAGCAAGTTCGACAAGGCCTTCCTCGACAACCTCACCAAGGACCCCAAGAAGCTCACCCGCATCTCGCATATGGAGTTCATGCGCGAAGCCGGCGCCGAAGGCATCGAGATGGTGATGTGGCTGATCATGCGCGGTGCGCTCGACGACAAGGTCGAGGAGACCTACCGCTTCTATACGGTGCCGGCGTCCAACACCGCGGTCGGGCACATCATCCTGGAGCCGAAACGCAAGGCTGGCGGGAAGAGCAAGAAGCCGGCTACGACGATAAAACGCGCCGCCGCGCGCGCAAGAACTGAAATTCGCAGGAGCAAGTGACGATGAAAATCTGCGTTGCCGGTCAGGGCGCCTTTGGCCAGAAGCACCTTGACGCGCTGAAGCGTATTCAGGGCGTCGAAGTGACCTCGCTGGTCGGCGGCAATCAGGACGCCACCGCCGAGGTCGCCAAAAAATACGGAGTTCCGCACTACACCGGCGACCTGTCCGAGGGCATCAAGCGCGCCGACGCCGTCATTCTGACCACACCGACCAAGATGCATTTCCGCCAGGGCGAGCAGGTGATGCGCGCCGGCAAGCACGTGCTGGTCGAAATCCCGGTCACCGACAGCGTGGAAGACGCCGAGGCGCTGGTGAAGATCGCCAAGGAAGCCGGCGTCACTGCGATGGGCGGCCATGTGCGGCGCTTCAACCCGAGCCATCAGTACGTCCACAAGAAGATCGAGGCCGGCGAGCTGAAGATCCAGCAGATGGACGTGCAGACCTATTTCTTCCGCCGCAAGAACATCAACGCGTCGGGCAATCCGCGGAGCTGGACCGACCATCTGCTCTGGCACCACGCCGCCCACACCATCGACCTGTTCCAGTACCAGGTCGGCGAGACCATCTCCGACTGCTATGCGGTGCAGGGGCCGATCCACCCGCAGCTCAACATCGCCATGGACATGGGTATCGTGGCGAGGACGCCGTCGGGCGCGCTACTAACGCTGTCGCTATCGTTCAACAACGACGGGCCGCTGGGCTCGTTCTTCCGCTACATCTGCGACAACGGCACCTACAAGGCGTTCTACGACGACCTCTCAGACGGCAAGGACAACAAGATCGACGTATCCAAGGTCGACGTGTCGATGGATGGCATCGAGCTCGAGGATCGCGAGTTCATCGCGGCGATCAAGGAGAAGCGCGAGCCTAACGCCAGCCTCGCGCAAGTCCTCCCCTGCATGCACGTGCTCGGCAAGCTGGAAAAGATCATCGACCCGCAGCGCAAGGCCCACGCGTAGGGGTCGGCTGCCTCTCAATTGTCATCCCGGACGCGTCGAAGGCGCGATCCGGGATCCATCCTTCCGAGCGCCTTGACAGTTGGATCCCGGCTCTCGCTTCGCGCGGCCGGGATGACAACGATAGGGATTCCGCGCTACCGATTGGCGCTCACAAGCCAGGGAGTGCCGCCGCCATGCCGCGTACCCAGCCCCCATTCCGCGCCGATCATGTCGGTTCGATCCTGCGCTCGGCCGTCATCAAGGATGCCCGCGACAAGCGCGCGACGGGCGAGATCACCGCCGCGCAGCTCAAGGAGGTCGAGGACAGCGAGATCGACAAGATCGTGCGCAAGCAGGAGGAGGTCGGGCTCAAGCTCGCGACCGACGGCGAGTACCGCCGCTCCTGGTGGCATCTCGACTTCTACTGGGGCCTGACCGGCTGCGAAAAGATCGCGCTGCCGCACGGAATCAAGTTCCACGGCGTTGAGACCCGGCCGGAAGGCTACCGCATCACCGGCAAGCTCGACTTCCCCTCCGACCATCCGATGCTCGAACACTTCAAGTATCTGAAGGCGCACACCCGCGTGACGCCCAAGATGTGCATTCCGGCGCCGACCGTGATGCATTTCCGCACTCCCAAGGACGGCATCCCGAAGTCGGTCTATCCCGACCTCGACGGTTATTTTGCCGATTTGGGCAAGGCCTATGCCAAGGCGGTGAAGGCGTTCTACGACGCAGGCTGCCGCTACCTGCAATTCGACGACACCGCATGGTCCTACCTGTGTTCGGCTGACGAGATGGCGGCGGCGCGCGACCGCATGCCGATGGCGGACAACCTGCCGCAGATCTACCAGGACATGATCAATACTGCCCTCGCGGCAAAGCCCGCCGACATGACGATCACCACGCATGTGTGCCGCGGCAATTTCAAATCGACCTGGGTGGCGTCGGGCGGTTACGAGCCAGTCGCTGAGCGGCTGCTCGGCGCCGTGAACTTCGACGGCTATTTCCTCGAATACGACACCGACCGCGCCGGCGGCTTCGAGCCGCTACGTTTCCTGCCCAAGGGCGACAAGATCGTGGTGCTCGGGCTGGTCACCTCGAAGTCGGGCGTGCTGGAGAATAAGGACGACATCAAGCGCCGCATCGACGAGGCGACGAAATTCGCGCCGTTGGAGCAGTTTGCGCTGTCGCCGCAATGCGGCTTCGCCTCGACCGAGGAGGGCAACATCCTCGCCGAGGACGAGCAGTGGGCGAAATTTCGGATGATTGTGGAACTGGCCGACGAAGTGTGGGGGAAGTGACGAGCGAGGCGGTATGGGTATTCTTATCCCTCTCCCGAAGGGGGAGGGTGGTCGGCCGAAGGCCGACCGGGTGAGGGTTGCCGTTGGCGAATGAGCTGGCTCACACGCAAGGCGCGACCACACGCGAGATCATCACTTTGTTCGGCAGGGATTTCGGTGCTGAGATTCTGGAATAACGACGTCGATCGGAATCTTGAAGGTGTACTCACCAGGATCGATGATGCGTTGAACGAACCCCACCCGGCCGCATGTGACGGCCACCCTCCCCCTTCGAGGGAGGGATGAGGCCCTGCCATGCAGCGCGATATGGGCAATCCGATCCTTCCCACCTCCCTCGTCGGCTCGTATCCGCAGCCCGACTGGCTGATCGACCGGGCGAGCCTCGGCAAGCAGATGCCGCCGCGGGTGCGGGCGCGCGAGTTGTGGCGTATCGATCGGGAGCATCTCGAAGCCGCGCAGGACGACGCCACGCTGCTTGCGATCCGCGACCAGGAGCGAGCGGGCCTCGACATCGTCACCGACGGTGAGCAACGGCGCGAGAGCTATTCCAACCGCTTCGCCACCGCGCTCGACGGCATCGACCTCGACAATCCGGGCAAGACGCCAAACCGCACCGGCGGCTTTACCATCGTACCGCGCGTGGTCGGAAAGATTCGGCGGCGGCATCCGGTCGAGGTGCGCGACGTTGCGTTCCTGCGCGCCAACACCGAGCGCATGATCAAGATGACGGTGCCCGGGCCGTTCACGCTCGCGCAACAGTGCGAGGACCACCACTACGGCAACGAGGAGGCGCTGGCGCTCGACTATGCCGACGCGGTCAACGCCGAGATCAAGGACCTGTTCGCGGCCGGTGCCGACGTGGTGCAGCTCGACGAGCCCTGGATGCAGGCGCGTCCGGAAAAGGCGCGCCAGTACGGGCTCACCGCGCTTGCCCGCGCGCTCGATGGAGTCACCGGCAAAACCGCGGTGCACCTGTGCTTCGGCTATGCGCAGATGGTGAAGGAGAAGCCGTCGGGCTACTCGTTCCTGCCGGAGCTGGAGAAGTCGGATGCGATGCAGATCTCGATCGAGGCGGCGCAGCCGAAGCTCGATCCGGCGGTGCTGACGTCGCTGCCGTCGAAGACCATCATCCTCGGCGTGCTCGACCTCGGCGACGAGACGATCGAGACAGCGGAGACGGTTGCCGCGCGGATTCGCCGCGCACTGGTGCACGTGCCGGCGGAACGAGTCATTGTGGCACCCGACTGCGGCTTGAAATACCTGCCGCGCCCCGTCGCATTCGGGAAGATGCGGGCGATGGTGGAAGGCACGAAGATCGTGCGAGACGAAGTTTCGAAGAATTGAGAGAACAACAAGATGAAAAGAACAAATCCTCCGTTCCGCGCCGACCACGTCGGCAGCCTGTTGCGTCCTGCTCAGCTTAAGGAGGCGCGGGCGAAGCGCGAAAAGGGCGAGATCACGCAGGACCAGCTCAAGACGGTGGAGGATCGCGAGATCGAGACCGTCATCAAGAAGCAGGAAGGCGCCGGCCTGCAGTCGATCACCGACGGCGAATACCGCCGCGCGTTCTGGAACTACGACTTCCTCGGCGAGCTTGACGGCGTCGAGGCCTATCTCGGCGAGCGCAAGATCGCATTTCAGGGCCCGCAGCCGAAGCCGATGATGCTGCGCGTCATTGGCAAGCTCGGCACCTTCAGCGGCCATCCGATGCTGGATCACTTCAAGTTCGTGCAGTCGCACACCAAGCAAGCGGCTAAAATGACCATCCCGTCGCCGTCATCGCTGCATTTCCGCTATGGCCGCGCGGCAGTGCCGGCGACGATCTACCCGTCCATGGACGACTTCTACCGCGACCTCGGCGCCACCTACCGGCAGGCCGTGCGCGCCTTCGCCGATGCCGGCTGCCGTTACCTGCAGCTCGACGAGGTGAACTTCACCTATCTGTGCGACCCGGAGCTGCGGGCGCTGGTCAGCCGCCGCGGCGACGATCCGGAGCAATTGCCGCACGTCTATGCCCGGATGATCAATGCGGCGATCTCCGATGTCCCGGACGACATGACGATCTCGATGCACCTGTGCCGGGGCAATTTCCAATCCACCTTCGTCGCCAAGGGCGGTTATGAACCGGTGGCGGAGATCCTGTTCAACGAGATCAAGGTCAACGCCTATTTCATGGAATACGACACCGACCGCGCCGGCGGCTTCGAGCCGCTGCGTTTCGTGCCGAAGGACAAGACGGTCGTGCTCGGCCTCGTCACATCGAAGTCGGGCGCGCTGGAAAGCAAGGACGAGCTCAAGCGTCGGATCGATGAGGCAGGAAAATACGTGGACCTCGATCAGCTCTGCCTGTCGCCGCAATGCGGCTTCGCGTCGACCGAGGAGGGCAACGTCCTCGCCGAGGACGAGCAATGGGCGAAGCTTCGTATGATCGTGGAGTTGGCCGACGAGGTGTGGAGATGAGTGCGCTTTCATCCCTCCTCGCGAAGCGGGGAGGGTGGTCGGCCGAAGGCCGACCGGGTGGGGTCTGCCGTGGGATAAATCCCCACCCGTCTCCTCGTTCGCGACGCTCGCTCGGAGTCACCCTCCCCCTTCGGGGGAGGGATTAGTCCCGCGAGACTCCCAATGGCACAACGTACCACGCCGCCCTTCCGCGCCGACCATGTCGGCAGTCTTTTGCGTTCGCAGGCGCTGAGGGAGGCGCGCGCCCGGCGCGAGAGGGGCGAGATCACGGCTGCCGAACTGAAGGCGGTGGAGGACCGTGAGATCGCGGCGCTGATCGGCAAGCAGGAGGCGGTCGGCCTGCAATCGGTCACCGACGGCGAATACCGCCGCGCTTCCTGGCAGACCGATTTCCTGCAGGCCCTGGACGGGGTCGAGTCCTATGAGGGCGAGCGGGCGTTCCAGTTTCACGGCGCGGCGTCGCGGCCGATCCAATTGCGCGTCAACAAGAGGCTGGGCGGCACCACGCAGCACCCGATGATCGAGCATTACAGGTTCGTCGCCGCGCATACCAAGGCGACGCCGAAGATGACGATCCCGTCGCCATCGACGCTGCACTTCCGTTTCGGCCGCAAGGTCGTGCCGGAATCGATCTATCCCTTGATGGACGACTATTACCGCGATCTCGGCCGGACCTGGCGCCAGGCGGTGCGCAGCTTCGCCGACGCCGGCTGCCGCTACCTGCAGCTCGACGAGACCAATCTGACCTATCTCTGCGATCCCGAGCTGCGCCCGCAGGTCAAGGCGCGCGGCGACGATCCCGACACGCTGCCGTTCGTCTATGCCGGCATGATCAATGACGCGATCGCCGACATCCCCGACGATATGACCATCACCATGCATCTGTGCCGCGGGAACTTCCGCTCGACCTTCATCAGCGCCGGCGGCGGCTATGAGCCAATCGCGGAGATGCTGTTCAACACCATCAAGGTGCATGGCTATTTCATGGAGTACGACTCGGCGCGCTCCGGCGGCTTCGAGCCATTGCGCTTCGTACCCAAGGACAAGGCCGTGGTGCTCGGACTGGTCACCTCCAAGACCGGCACGCTCGAAAGCCGCGACGAGATCAGGCGCCGCATCGACGAGGCGGCGAAGTTCGTGCCCATCGAGCAACTCTGCCTCTCGCCGCAATGCGGCTTTGCCTCGACCGAGGAGGGCAACATCCTGGCCGAGGAGGAGCAGTGGGCGAAGCTCGCGATGATCGTGGAGTTGGCGGAGGAGGTGTGGGGATGATCCCTCCCCGCGAAGCGGGGAGGGATGAAGCAAGCGATACCGCAGCGACGTATCAACAGGGATATCTGAATGCCAGGCATCGTCAGCGGCAAGGTCGCCATCGTCACCGGCGCGGCGCGCGGCATCGGACGCGGCATCGCGGTCGGGCTCGCCACCGAAGGCGCCAAGGTCGTGGTCTGCGACGTCGGCGCAAGCCTGCAAGGCGCGGGCGCCGACGCCGGGCCCGCGCAGCAAGTCGTCGATGAGATCAAGCAAGCCGGCGGCGAGGCCATCGCCTCGACGCTCTCCATCGCCGAGCCGAAGAATGCCGACGAGATCGTGAAGGCCGCGCTCGGCGCCTTCGGACGCGTCGACATCCTCGTCAACAATGCCGGCATCCTGCGCGACGTCATCTTCCACAAGATGAGCTGGTCGGATTGGAAGGACGTGCTCGACGTTCACCTGAACGGCTCGTTCAATCTCAGCCGCGCCTGCGCGGGGCATTTCCGCGAGCAGAGCTCCGGCGCCTTCGTGCACATGACCTCGACATCGGCGCTGGTCGGCAATTTCGGGCAGGCCAACTACATGGCGGCGAAGTTCGGCATCGTCGGCCTTTCGCGCGCCATCGCGCTCGACATGGCGCGCTTCAAGGTGCGCTCGAACTGCATCGCGCCGTTCGCCTGGACGCGCATGATCGATTCGATCCCGGCCGAAAGCGAAGCCGAGAAGAAGCGCGTCGCGCTGTTCCAGCAGATGACGCCGGAAAAGATCGCGCCGCTTGTGGTCTATCTGGCGTCCGACCGCGCCGAAGGCATCACCGGGCAGATCTTCGGCGTGCGCAACAACGAGGTCTACCTGTTCGACCAGCCGCGCCCGGTGCGCACCCTGCATCGCTCGGAGGGCTGGACGCCGCAACAGCTCGACCAGCAGCTCAAGGGCGCGTTCGGCCCCTCGCTCACGCCGCTCGAGCGCTCCGGCGACGTGTTCTCCTGGGATCCGGTGTGATGCCCATCGATTACGACAAGCTTCTGTCGCTGAAAATTCCCGATGTCGAGCAGAGCTACGGTCCCAAGGACTGCATGCTCTATGCGCTCGGGCTTGGCCTCGGGCTCGATCCGCTGGACGAACAGCAGCTTGCCTTCGTCTACGAGAAAAACCTCAAGGTGCTGCCGACGATGGCCGCGGTGATCGGCTATCCAGGCCTGTGGGTGAAGGAGCTCGACACCGGCATCGACTGGGTCAAGGTGGTGGCGGGCGAGTACGACCTGCGCCTGCACCGTCCGCTCGCGCCGCGCGGGACCGTCCGCAACCGGACCCGCGTCATCGACGTGATCGACAAGGGCGAGGGCCGCGGCGCCGTACTCTATGCCGAGCGCGCCATCGAGGACCAGGCAAGCGGCGAGCGGATCGCGACCATCGTGCAGACGACGTTCTGCCGCGGCGACGGCGGCTTCGGCGGCCCGCCGCGCGAGCAGCGCCCGGTGCATCCGATCCCGGAGCGCGCCCCCGACCTCGTCTGCGACCTGCCGACCCGGCCGGAGACGGCGCTGATCTATCGCCTGAGCGCGGATGCGAACCCGCTGCACGCCGACCCTGCGGTGGCGAAGGCCGCGGGCTTCCCGCGGCCGATCCTGCACGGGCTGGCGACCTTCGGGATCGCCGGCCACGCCATCGTCAAGAGCCTTTGCGGCTACGACCCGGCCCGGCTCATGGCTATTGCCGGGCGCTTCTCGGCCCCGGTGTTTCCGGGCGAGACCATCCGCACCGAGCTGTGGTGCGACGGCGCGGTGGTGAGCTTCCGCGTCCGGGTGGCCGAGCGCGACGTGATCGCGCTCAACAACGGCCGCGCCGAAATCGCGCTATAGTCGCCGCATGGCGGACACCGACCATCACGCGGCCGACGACCTCGCCCAGGTGCGCGAATCCGTGCGGGCGCTGTGCGAAGGCTTCCCCGGCGAATACTGGCGCGCGCTCGACCGCGACCGCGCCTATCCGGCCGAATTCGTTGCGGCGCTCACCAATGCCGGCTTCCTCGCGGCGCTGATCCCTGAGCAGTACGGCGGCAGCGGGCTGCCGCTCGCCGCGGCGGCGGCGATCATGGAGGAGATCCACACCTCCGGCTGCAACGGCGCCGCATGTCACGCCCAGATGTACACAATGGGTACGCTGCTGCGTCATGGCAGCGACGCGCAGAAGCAGCAATGGCTGGCGCCGATCGCCCGGGGCGAACTTCGCCTGCAAGCCTTCGGTGTCACCGAGCCGACCTCGGGCACCGACACGCTCAGCTTGCGCACCGCCGCTGTGCGCGACGGCGACGCCTACGTGGTCAACGGCCAGAAGATCTGGACCTCGCGCGCCGAGCATTCCGACCTCATGCTGCTGCTCGCGCGCACCACGCCGCGCGAGCAGGCGAAGAGCCGCACCGGCGGCCTCTCGGTGTTTCTTCTCGACATGCGCGCCGCCAACGGTCTCAGCGTGCGGCCGATCCGCACCATGATGAACCACGCCACCACCGAGGTATTCTTCGACGGCACGCGCGTGCCGGCGGACAACCTGATCGGCGAGGAAGGCGAGGGGTTCCGCTACATCCTCGCCGGCATGAATGCGGAGCGCATCCTGATCGCCGCCGAATGCATCGGCGACGCCAAATGGTTCATCGAGAAGGCCACGGCCTATGCGCGCGAGCGCAGCGTCTTCGGGCGTCCGATCGGCGAGAACCAGGGCGTGCAGTTCCCGATCGCGCGCGCCTATGCGCAGATGCGCGCAGCCGAGCTGATGGTGCGCGAGGCGGTGACACTCTACGACGCCGGGCGCGATTGCGGCGCCGAGGCCAATATGGCGAAGCTCGCAGCCGCCGACGCCTCCTGGGCCGCGGCGGAGATGTGCGTGCAGACCCACGGCGGTTTCGGCTTCGCGGAGGAATTCGACATCGAACGCAAGTTCCGCGAGACGCGGCTCTATCAGGTGGCGCCGATCTCGACCAACCTGATTCTGTCCTACATCGCCGAGCATGTGCTGGGCCTGCCAAGGTCGTATTGAACCACCCACAGTTACTGAAGATGGTAGGCGACGGTGCTTAGTTGAATGTGTCTCGAGTCGGCGCCGCGAATTCGGCGCACTCCCTCTCCCCGCAGGGGAGAGGGTTGGGGTGAGGGGGTTCGAGCCTTCGAGAGTCCGTAACCCCTCACCCCACCCCTCTCCCAATGGGAGAGGGAGCCCGCAGAGTTCGTCGATCCGCATGGGCTCGGACGCAACACAAGGAACGAAATGACGCTCCCGCTCTCCGGCATCCTCGTCGTCGCGCTTGAGCAGGCCGTCGCCGCGCCGATGTGCACCTGCCGTCTCGCCGACGCCGGCGCGCGCGTCATCAAGATCGAGCGGCCGGAAGGCGATTTTGCGCGCGGCTACGACGACGTCGCCGCCGGCCAGGCGAGCTATTTCGTCTGGCTCAACCGTGGCAAGGAATCCGCCGTCCTCGATCTCACCAAGGCCGGCGACAAGGCGCTGCTCGAAGCCATGCTCGCACGCGCCGACGTGTTCGTGCAGAACCTCAAGCCGGGCGCCTCCGCGAAGCTCGGCTTCGCCGTCGAGCGGCTGCGCCGCGCCTATCCGGGGCTGATCGTCTGTTCGATCTCGGGCTATGGCGAGGAAGGTCCTTACGCGCAGCGCAAGGCCTACGATCTCCTCATCCAGGCCGACGCCGGCCTGTCGTCGGTGACCGGCTCGCCCGATGCGCCGGCGCGCGTCGGCGTGTCGGTCTGCGACATCGCCTCCGGCATGTACGCCTATGAAGCGATCCTGGAGGCGCTGATGGTGCGGGAGAAGACCGGCGAGGGGGCGGCGCTCGGCGTCTCGCTGTTCGACGCCATCGCCGACTGGATGACGGTGCCGCTGCTGCAACAGGAAGGCGGGAAGCCGCCACAGCGGCTCGGCCTCGCGCACACCTCGATCGCGCCCTACGGCGTGTTTAGGTGCAAGGACGGCGTCGACATGCTGATTTCTATTCAGAGCGACCGCGAATGGCGCGTGCTGGCGGAGAAGGTGATGGACGATTCCAGGCTTGCAGCCGATCCGGACTTCGCCACCAATGTCGAGCGGGTCAAGCGCCGCGCCGAGACCGACGCCCGTGTCGGCTTGGTGTTCGCCGCGCACGATGCCGCCGTCATGACGGAAAAGCTCGCCGCCGCCGACATCGCCTTCGCGCGCGTCAGCACGCCCGCCGATCTTGCCAGCCACCCGCATCTGCGGCGCATCGCGGTCGGCACGCCAGGGGGGCCATTGCACTATCCGGCGCCGGCGGCTCGGCGCATCGGCGAGACGCGGCGCTACGGCGCGGTGCCGGCGCTGGGCGAACATACGGTAGCGGTGCGTGCCGAATTCATGGCGCCGAAACGCTGAACCGACTGCGCGAGTCCTGCATTAGAGCATGATCCCGAAAAGTGGAAACCACTTTTCGGACAAAGATCATGCTCAAGGAACACAATGTACAGCGTGATTGCGATTCAACCTGAAGCAATCACGCGCTGTAATATGGCTTGCGCTTGATTGTGGCTTGCGGTTGCGTGTGCGGCCGTGAAAAGGATTGGCGAAGAGGTTGTGGCCCGTGAAATCCGTCCTTCTCGCCGATATCGGCGGCACCAATTCGCGGTTCGCGCTCAAGGGACCCTCGGGGCGGCCGGAGCGCACGCGCATCATCGAGAATGACAGCGTCGCAAATCTCGAGGGCGCAATCGTGCGCTATCTGAATGAGAGCGGCGCGCGGCCGGATGCCGCGGTGCTCGCTGTCGCTGCGCCGCTCGATGGCCGCGACGAGATCGAGCTGACCAACCGCGCCTGGCGATTCCGCCCGCCGGAGCTTGCGCGGCGCTTCGGATTTGCACCGCTGCGCGTCATCAACGATTTCGAGGCGATCGGCTGGGCGCTGTCACGCCTCGAGGACGACGACGTGCTGGCCATGGGCGAGCGACTGCCGCCGCGTCAGGGCGTGAGGGTCGTGCTCGGTCCCGGCACCGGGCTCGGTGTCGCGGCGCTGGTGCCCGTGGAGGGGCGGCTATTCGTGGTGTCGAGCGAAGGCGGCCATGCCTCGTTCGGCCCGCAGGACGCGGACGAGGTCGAAGTGTTTGCGCGGCTCCAGGCCGAACATGGCGCGGTCAGCGCGGAGACGATCCTGTCCGGTCCGGGACTCGTGCGGCTCGCGCGCGCAGTCGATCCCGCGACCTATCACCCGGCGCCGGAATCGATCGTCGCGGCGGCGCTTGCCGGCGACGAGACGGCGAAGCTCGTAGCGCAGATGTTCGTCCGCCTGCTCGGCCGCTTTGCCGGCGACATTGCGCTGATCTTCAAGGCTTTCGGTGGCGTCTATATTGCCGGCGGCGTCGCGTCGCGGCTGGCGCCGCTCATCGACGAGCGGGAATTCCGCGCGGCCTTCGAGGCGCATCCACCCTACGAGTCGTTGTTGAAGACCATTCCGACGCTGCGCATGAGCCGCAGCGAACCGGGCTTGCTCGGCTGTGCGGTGCTGGCGGATGAACTCGTGCTGAGTTGACGCAGGCGTAGCCCGCATGAGCGCAGCGACATGCGGGGTCGGCATTGCTGCTCGGCATCGCTGATCCCGGATTTCGCCATAGCGCGTCGAAGACGCGCGTACGCGCTTATGGCGCGTCGAAGACGCGCGTAGACGCGCTTATGGCTCATCCGGGCTACGACACTACCGACGCAAGATAGTCAGGCAAGGCCCAAGTCGCCGAAGGCCGCCTTGTGATGCTCCGCCGAGTCGGGCGAGAAGCAGCAGAACACCGCCAACGTCAGCCCCCGCGGCGCGGCGGCGGCTTCCGACGCCACGGTGCCGACCGCGATGCGCGCGGCGAGATCGGCGGGAAAGCGGTAGACGCCGGTTGAGATCGCCGGAAATGCGATCGAGACGAGCCTGTGCTGTGCCGCGAGCGCCAGCGAAGTCCGATAGCAGGAGGCGAGCAGTGTCTCCTCGTCGCGGCTCCCGCCGCCCCAGACCGGTCCGACCGCATGGATGACGTGCTTCGCCTTGAGCCGGTAGCCGCGGGTGATCTTGGCCGAGCCGGTGGCGCAGCCGCCGAGCGTCCTGCATTCGGCCAGCAGCTCCGGCCCGGCGGCGCGATGGATCGCGCCGTCCACCCCGCCGCCGCCGCGCAGCGACGTATTGGCGGCGTTGACGATGGCGTCGACATTGAGCGTCGTGATGTCTGCAACGCAGATTTCCAGCCGCGTTGCGCCGATTTCGGCGGCAAGGAGGGGAGGTTGTCCGCTCATGCGCGGCATCATTCAATGAACCGTCGTCCCCGCGCAAGCGGGTGTCGTAGATCCTATGGGGTGGCAGGTGGTCAGGAGGTAGGTTGAGTTTGCAACCACCAGCCCACCTGAGGATCAACGATGAGATCTGATCACACTGACGCACCTGCCGGATGCGAGTATGCCACG
>JBOHIG010000050.1:0-4780 GCA_050725815.1 Xanthobacteraceae bacterium | reverse complement strand
TGGTGGTGGTGGTGTCGCCGACCACGCTTCCCGAGCCGCCGGCGTTGGAGGCAGCGACGATGGCGGCCAGGTAGCCGATGTGCACCTTGTGGCGGAACACCTCGCGCGCCATCACGCCGCCGATCAGCGCCGCCGCGATGTTGTCGAGGAAGCTCGAGAGCACGAACACGATCGCAAGCAGCGCGAGCCCGCCCTTCCAGCCATCCGGCAGGAACGCCGGCATCTCGTCGGGGACGCGGCTGTTCTCGAAATGGCGCGAGAGGATGGCGAAGCCCATCAGCAGCAGAAACAGGTTCGCCAAAATCACCCATTCGTGCAGCATGTGCTGGCCGAGGCCTGCGATGCCCGGGCCGAATTTGAAGCCGGTGAAGACGAGCTTGTAGATCACGATCGCGGTGAGGCCGGTGAGCGCGACCTGCAGCGTCCGGTGATGGAAGACCGCGACGCCGATCAGCGTCAGCCCGAACAGGATGAAGTCGACCGGGATGCCGAAGAGATACACCGGTTGGACCGACGACGTGTTCGAGACGGCGGCGGCGGCGGCCGGGACGGCGAGCGCGCCGAGGATCGCGGCGACGACAACGACAAGCCCGACGTTCCACCGCGCGTGTGAAAAAAAACGCCGCCACGCAACGTGCCGCGCGTGGGGAGATCCATATCGGTCAGCATGACATGCAATCGGACAGCACGGGGTGCTGCAAGACAACAGGCGCAAGGGGGCCACTCCATCTGGATTCCAGTCCGACATCGCAGCGTGCGGCTGCCAGAGGGGCCCGGCCTGGCGATTCAACTCAAGCTAACGTCGCATCAACACCTTCCAGACTTCCGATGCAATTCGGTTCCAGGGATTGATCTTGATCTAGTTCGCGTGGCGCTGGCTTTCGATGAGTCGTACCAGTTGATCCGAATCCATCAGCGTGGCGGTGCAGATGCCGAACAATGTGAGCGCACCGGCCACGTCCCAATAGGACAGCGCGCGATCGTCCGGTCCGCGCAGGCGCCACGCCAACAGAGCTACCAGTGCTGCAAATGCGAAGAACAGCGAGCTGATCGCCGCCAGCGCGGTATCCTTTGGAAGCGTCACTGCGGCCAGAATCAGCGCTGCGAAAGCCAGCAGCACCGTTGCCGCGAAGGCCGCCGCAGGACCAGTGGCGCGCGCTCTGCCGCGCTGCGCCCGTCGTTTGGCCGGATTGGTCATCGTCATAGGCCGCCCTCCGCACACCGATCGCCGCCTTTTGACTGCGGTAATTTTGTAGGCGCCGGCCCGCCGGACGCCTTTGCGCAAACCCAAATTGTGATATCCTGCGACTGCCCATTTCGTAACATAGATCGGTAGTTTAGTAACTATGAAACTGCCAAAAAAGCAAGCTGATTTGGCCGCCTGGAGAGCATGGATGCAGTTTGCGAAAACGGCGCCAGAAGCCAAGAAACTGCGGCGGGAAGCCGGGACATGGCTCAAGGAACTGCGAGGACGGGCTGGTTTGTCGCAGATCGAACTCGCTGAAAAGCTCGGCCTGAAGTACTACACTTTCATTTCGCAGGTGGAGAACGGCTTCGGCCGGGTTCCCACCGAGAGCATGGAGGCGTGGGCCCGGGCGTTGGGTACGGACCCCTGTGAGTTCGCGCGGCGGCTCGTGTCCTATTACGACCCGGAGCTTCATCGGCTGCTGTTCAAGGGAAAGAAATGACGGTCATCGCATTCGCTCCGAAACGCGCCCAACAGGACGGGGCCTGGCACCCGTCCGAGCTGGACGTGATGCAAGGCACGTTTGCTTCCGAGCTTCTGAGCGGTGGGACCAGCGGCTGGCACGCCGCGGCCACGGAGGCGGGCGATCCGCAGTTCTATCTCCTCGGTCCGGCACCGGACGAGGACTGCGTTCTCTCCATTTCGCGACTTGGCCGCCTGTATGTGCTGGAGGATGGCGCCGGGCATGTCCTGTCCGAGGACGTAGATCTCGGCCGGCTGACCGGAAAGGCGAAGACGTATCTTCGGGAGCTGAAGGCTGGCCTCTTTGCGGGCGTTGTCGTGTTGTGGGGGACGATCCGACAGACTTTCGAGGAAAAGATCGAGCCGGTCATCGCGGAAAGCGAGGAACTCCTCGTGCATTTCGCGCCGCAGCTCGCAGCGATCGTCTAAAAGGCAGTTCAATTCCGTCCTGATTGCCCGGGCCCGCCACGGCGGGGCCTCTTGCCGCCTTTGCAATCGTGGCCAAATGCACGACTATTAGACCATGCCTCCACGACCGCAACGCACGACCGCCGCCAGGTCCGCCAGGTCTGCCGCCGCAAAGTCCGCAGCCGCCAAGTCGCGTGCTGTCCGCGGCCTGGGCAAGCTCCCCGAATGGGACTTGCGCGCGCTGTATGCTGGGATCGACGATTCCGCAGTCAAGCGCGATCTCGACCGCGCCGATTCATATTCGATTGCCTTCGAGGAGGACTTCAAAGGCAAGCTCGCCGCCCTCGCGGCCAGCGCCGAGGCGGGCAAGAGTCTCGCCACCGCGGTAAAGCGCTACGAGCAGCTCGACGACCTGCTCGGACGTCTGGCGTCCTATGCCGGTCTCGTCCATGCGCAAGACACGCTCGATCCCGCGCGTGCAAAGTTTTACGGCGACGTGCAGGAGCGGATCACTGCGGCTTCGCTCCATCTGTTGTTCTTCGTGCTCGAACTGAACCGGCTCGACGACGCCGCGCTGGAGCGGGCGATGGCGGATCCGGAGCTTGGCTACTATCGCCCGTGGATCGAGGATATCCGCAAGGACAAGCCGTATCAGCTCGAGGATCGCATCGAGCAACTCTTCCACGAAAAATCGGTCACCGCCTATTCGGCCTGGAACCGGTTGTTCGACGAGACCATTGCAAGACTGCGCTTCAAGGTTGCCGGGAAGTCGCTCGCCATCGAACCCGCGCTCAATCTGCTGCAGGATCGCGACAGGGCGAAGCGCAAGGCGGCCGCGAACGCGCTCGCCAAGACTTTCAAGGAGAACGTGCGGCAGTTCGCGCTCATCACCAATACGCTTGCCAAGGACAAGGAGATTTCCGACCGCTGGCGCGGGTTTGCCGACGTCGCCGACGCGCGGCACCTGGCGAACCGGGTGGAGCCGGCCGTGGTCGATGCGCTAGTGGCGGCGGTGCGTGCCGCTTATCCGCGGCTGTCGCATCGCTACTACGCGCTGAAAGCGCGCTGGTTCGGCGCCAAGAAGCTTCCCTACTGGGACCGTAACGCGCCGCTGCCGCAGGTGGCGACCCGTGCCATCGGCTGGGACGAGGCGCGCAAGACCGTGCTCACGGCCTATGGCGCGTTCTCGTCCGACATGGCGGCGATCGCCGAGAAATTCTTCAAGAACAACTGGATCGACGCCCCTGTGCGGCCAGGCAAGGCGCCGGGCGCATTTTCGCATCCAACCGTGCCGTCGGCGCATCCCTTCGTGCTGCTCAACTTTCAGGGCAAGCCGCGCGACGTGATGACCCTCGCGCATGAGCTCGGGCACGGCGTGCATCAGGTGCTGGCGGCGCCGAACGGGCCGCTGATGGCGCCGACGCCGCTCACACTGGCGGAGACCGCGAGTGTATTCGGCGAAATGCTCACCTTCCGCCGGCTGCTGGCGGGCACCACGGAACGCAAGCAGCGCAAGGCCATGCTCGCCGCCAAGGTCGAGGACATGATCAACACCGTGGTGCGGCAGATCGCGTTCTACACCTTCGAGCGCAAGGTCCACAGCGAGCGCCGCGATGGTGAATTGACGGCCGAGCGCATCGGCGAAATCTGGATGGAGGTGCAGCGCGAGAGCCTTGGGCCCGCGATCGAGCTCAAGCCGGGCTACGAGACGTTCTGGGCCTACATCCCGCATTTCGTGCATTCGCCGTTCTACGTCTACGCTTACGCGTTCGGCGATTGTCTGGTGAACTCGCTGTACGCGGTCTACGAGCGCTCGCACGAAGGCTTTGCCGAGCGCTATCTCAAGATGCTCGCCGCCGGCGGCACCAAGCACCACTCCGAACTGCTCGCCCCCTTCGGGCTCGACGCCCGCGACCCCGCCTTCTGGCAGGGCGGCCTGGACGTGATCGAGGGCATGATCGAGGAGCTGGAGGGGCTGTGAGGCAGCATGGTGATGGGTCGCAGTACGCTTGAAGTGATTTAGGGCGCTACACCTTGTACCGCTGCTTGAGGTCAATGACGTGAACAGCCATTTCGGTGACTAGGCGATTAAACTCGGCGGAAGGTTTGATCTCGGGCCAGTTATCCTGATCCCCAAAATGATTTCTATAGTGCGTCGTCGATGGGAAGAATGTCGCTCCGTTTGCTGAAACCAATACGCAACTCCAATCACGATTTTGCAACACGCATAGATTGCCATTGTGCGTGCAGAATAGGATTATATCTTTTGACAGCTCAGCCAGGAATGCAGGATTCTTTATCTTCTCGGCGACCTCCGCGTGATGCGCTTGGTCCTTTCGGAATTCCTCCTGAATTTTTTTGATGATGCTAGGTAATTCTTTCTTGTCATGGAGTGCCAGATATGCGGCCGCGAGGTGATCGACATACTTTTGACCGTATGGTCGTAACGTAGATTCTATACGCGCGATCTCGGGGTCGTTCGCGACGACTGCCTTCCATTTTTGCGCGTCATAGGACAGCCTAGGCGTCGCCTCGAGGAGCTATACGCGGAAGTTGGTGACGGCATGAAGGGGTAAGGCGGCGTATCGTGGGGGTGTTCAACGCCTCCACTTCTCCACCGAAGGAGTGATACGCCGTGACCGACACTAACGTCATCAAGCTGGC
>JBOHIG010000049.1:0-12600 GCA_050725815.1 Xanthobacteraceae bacterium | reverse complement strand
TGGCGCGCACCCAGGTCGGCATCACCGACTACCAGTTCTTCATCCAGACCGACGCGGCCATCAATCCCGGCAATTCCGGCGGCGCGCTGATCGATATGAGCGCAAAGCTGGTCGGCATCAATACCGCGATTTTCTCGCGCGGCGGCGGAGGCTCGCTCGGCATCGGCTTCGCCATTCCCGCCAACATGGTGCGCGTGGTCGTCGCCTCGGCGCGCTCCGGCGGCAGCGTGGTCAAACGGCCTTGGCTCGGCGCGCGCCTGCAGACGGTGACGCCGGAGATCGCCGAGAGCCTCGGGCTGCGGCGGCCGGCCGGTGCATTGGTCGCGGTGGTGACGCCCAAGAGCCCGGCGGCGCGTGCAGGCCTTCGCACCGGCGATCTGATCGTTGCGATCGACGGGCAGGAGATCGATGATCCCAACGCCTTCGACTATCGCTTCGCCACCCGCGCGCTCGGCGGCGCCGCCAAGCTGACGATCGTGCGCGCGAAACGCGAAATGACGCTCACGATCGCGCTGCAACCGGCCCCCGACATGGCGCGCGACGAGATCGTGATCGACTCCCGCTCTCCGTTCCAGGGCGCCCGGGTCTCGAACGTGTCGCCGGCGCTGGCGGACGAGTTGCGGCTCGGCGCCATGACCGAAGGCGTTGTCATCGTCGACGTCAGCGATGGCTCGCTTGCGCAGCGCCTGGGTTTCCGGCGCGGCGACCTGGTCGTGTCGGTCAACAACAAGCCCATCGGCCGCACCCGCGATCTCGATCAACTGACGCGGCAGCCGAGCAGGGTGTGGCGCATCACCATCAGGCGCGGCGGCCAGCAGATGTCGGTTGTGTTCAGCGGATAGGACAGCGAGGGCGAGGTGAGCTCGCGCCCGAAAAACAAGTCGCCGACGCTTTTCGCCGCGGCCGGGCTGGCGGACGACGCGCCGCGTCCGCTCGCCGACAAGCTGCGCCCCACGACATTGGCGGACGTCGTCGGTCAGGACCATCTGCTGGGCCCGGACGGCGCGCTCACGCGCATGCTCGAGACCCGCACTCTCGGCTCGATGGTGTTCTGGGGCCCGCCCGGTACCGGCAAGACCACGGTGGCGCGGCTGCTGGCCCGGGCGACCGATCTGCATTTCGAGCAGATTTCGGCGATCTTCACCGGGGTTGCCGACCTCAAGAAGGGGTTCGACGCGGCCCGCGCCCGGCGCGAGACCGGGCAGGGCACCCTGCTGTTCGTCGACGAAATCCATCGCTTCAACCGGGCGCAGCAGGACTCGTTCCTGCCGGTGATGGAGGACGGCACCATCGTGCTGGTCGGCGCCACCACCGAGAATCCGTCGTTCGAGCTCAACGCGCCGCTGCTCTCGCGCGCGCGGGTGCTGGTGTTCAAGCCGCTCGATTCGGTGGCGATCGAGAAGCTGTTTGCGCGCGCGGAGGCGATCGAAGGCAAGCCGCTGCCGCTCGACGACGGCGCACGCGCTTCGCTCATCCGCATGGCCGACGGCGACGGCCGCGCGGCGCTTACGCTGGCCGAGGAGATCTGGCGTGCTGCGCGCTCCGGCGAGACGATCGATGCCACCAAGGTGCAAGAGTTGGTGCAGCGCCGCGCCCCGATCTACGACAAGAGCCAGGACAGCCACTACAACCTGATCTCGGCGCTGCACAAATCGGTGCGCGGGTCCGATCCCGACGCCGCGCTCTACTATCTTTGCCGGATGCTCGACGCCGGCGAGGACCCGCTCTACATCGCGCGCCGCGTGGTGCGCATGGCGGTCGAGGACATCGGGCTTGCCGACCCGCAGGCGCTCGCGGTCTGCAATGCCGCCAAGGACGCCTATGACTTCCTGGGCTCGCCGGAAGGCGAGCTGGCGCTCGCGCAAGCGGTGATCTATGTCGCGACCGCGCCCAAGTCGAACGCTACCTACAAGGCCTATGGCGCAGCCATGCGTGCGGCCAAGGAGGGCGGCTCGCTGGTGCCGCCCAAGCACATCCTGAACGCACCGACCGGGCTGATGAAATCAGAAGGCTATGGGTCGGGCTACGATTACGACCACGACGCGCCCGACGCCTTCTCCGGCCAGGACTACTTCCCGGAGGAACTCGGCCACCAGACCTTCTACGACCCGCCCGAACGTGGCTTCGAACGCGAGATCAAGAAGCGACTGGAATATTGGGCCAAGCTGCGCAGGGAGCGGGGTGCGTGACCGGAGCACTCGCGCGGCGGATCGTTGCCATCGTCCTGATCGCGATTACCGCCCCCGCGGCCGCACAGGGCGTTCAGACCCGTTGGGCGCGATCGCCGGCGGCGTGCGACGGCGAAGCCTTCACCCGCGAGGAGACGCCGCTGATCGTGGAGGGTCTTTCGATCCGCTGGTTCAGCTTCGCTTGCACGGTGGTGTCGAGCTACAAGGTGGCCGAAACCCTCTTCCTGCAAGCGCGGTGCGCGAGCGGAGGCGCGTCCAGCACCATACCGGTGATGCTGGAGCCGGCCGGCGAGAAGCTGCGCCTGGGCTGGAACCGGGAGCCGCTGCGCGAGATGCAGCGCTGCCGCTGGAGCCCGGAGCTCGGGTATCACTGACTTCCGGAATGCCCGGGGAAAGCTGCTACTATCCGCGCCCGCCCGTCCGATGCCCCTCAAGCCAACCGGAATTTTCCCTTGACCGATACCGCCGCCCCACCGCGGTCCGCCTTCGGCTATCGCGCCTTCGTGATGTTCTGGATCGGGCGAATCGTCTCGATCTTCGCCTTCCAGATGGTGGTGGTCGCGATCGGCTGGCAGCTCTATTCTATGACCGGCAGCGCGCTCGACCTCGGGATGCTCGGGATCGCGCAATTCGTGCCGATGATCGTGCTGACGCTCGCTGTGGGCCACGTCGCCGACCGCTATGACAACCGGGTCATTCTGTTCCTCTGCCAGGTCAGCGCGGCGAGCGCGGCCGCGCTGCTGGCGCTCGGCACCGCGATGGGCTGGCTCAGCCCGCTCGCCATCTATGCGATCATGGCGCTGCTCGGCGCTGCCCGCGCCTTTGAGATACCGACCATGGTCTCGATCATCCCGGCCTTGGTGCCGCGCGAATTGGTGCCGGCGGGGACGGCGTGGTTCGTGTCCGCCAACCAGCTCGGCCAGATCATCGGTCCGGTGATCGGCGGGCTGCTCTACGGGTTTTCCGGTCCGAGCACGGTCTACGGCGTGGCGATTGTGCTCTGGTGCATCGGTGCGGGCTGCATCTTCCTGATCCACATGGACAAGGTGACCCGATCGAGCGAGCCGTTGAGCATTTCCTCGCTGATGGGCGGTTTCCGCTTCGTATGGCGCGACCGGGTGATCCTCGGCACCATTTCCCTCGACATGTGCGCGGTGTTCCTCGCCGCCGCGACGGGCCTGTTTCCGGTGTTCGCGCGCGACATCCTGCAAACCGGCCCGTGGGGACTGGGCCTGCTGCGCGCAGCGCCGGGCCTGGGCGCGTTCGTGACGTCCGTGTTGATCGCGCGGCGGCCGCTGACATTGCCGATCGGTCCGCTGCTGTTCGGCGTCGTCACCCTGTTCGGCATCGCCACCGTGGTGTTCGCACTCTCGACCCACCTGATCGTGTCGCTCGCGGCATTGATCGTGCTCGGCGCCTCCGACTCCGTGAGCGTGGTGATCCGCTTCTCGCTGGTGCAGCTTCGCACGCCTGCCGAGATGCGCGGGCGGGTGAGCGCGGTCAACAGCATGTTCACCGGAACCTCGAATTATCTGGGCGACTTCCGCGCCGGCGCCGTCGCCTCCGTGCTTGGGGCGGTCCCGGCCGTGCTCATCGGCGGCGCGGGACTGTTTGCGGTCGCGGCGCTTTGGATGTTCCTTTTCCCGCAGTTGCGGCGTATCCGTACCTACGAGGACGTGCCCGCGTCGCGGGCGCTGAGCGCCGATCCTTCGGAGCGAAAGCCGCTGCCATGACCGTTGCCCAGACCAATGCCGGCAAGGGCGTGCAGACCGTCAAGGTGACGGGCGACGAGAACGGCATGCGGCTCGACCGCTTCTTCGAGGCGCGGTTCCCGGGGCTGTCGTTCAGCCACATCCAGCGCATCATCCGCAAAGGCGAAGTGCGCGTGAACGGCAAGCGCGCGCAGCCCAAGGACCGGCTGCAGGCAGGGCAGGCAGTGCGCATCCCGCCGCTCAAGCTCGAGCCACCGAAGCCGCGCGACGATGCCAGCGAGGACGTCAAGAACCGCGCCTTCCTCAAGTCGATCACGCTGCATGAAGACGCGGACGTGTTGGTTCTCAACAAGCCGATGGGGCTCGCCGTACAGGGTGGATCGGGTACGGTGCGGCACGTCGATGGGATGCTGGCGGCGCTTACCGGCAAGGACGGCCAGCGCCCGCGCCTCGTGCATCGCCTCGACAAGGACACCGCGGGATGTCTTCTGGTCGCCAAGACGCGGTTTGCCGCCTCGGCGCTCGCCAAGAGCTTCCGCTCGCGTTCGGCGCGCAAGATCTACTGGGCGATCGTGGCCGGCGTGCCCCGGCCGAAGCAGGGCCGCATCTCGACCTTCCTCGCCAAGGAGGAGCGCGAGGACGAGAGCCTCATGCGCATTGCCAAGCACGGCGACGAGGGCGCGAGCCATGCGGTGACCTATTATGCGGTGCTGGAGACTGCGGGGCGCTCGCTCGCCTGGGTCTCGCTCAAGCCGGTGACCGGCCGTACGCACCAACTGCGCGCCCATATGGCCCATGTCGGTCATCCGATCGTGGGCGATCCGAAGTATTTCGTGAAGGAGAACTGGGAGCTGCCGGGCGGGATGCAGAACCGGCTGCACCTCTTGGCGCGGCGGATCGCGGTGGCGCATCCGCGCAGCGGTACGATCGACGTCACCGCGCCGTTGCCGCCGCACATGCAGCAGTCGTGGAACCTGCTCGGCCTCGACGCCGGCCGCTACGACCCCATCGTGGAGGCGCCGGAGGGCTAGGCGGGGAGGCCGATGCAATCGACGCCGGCCGTTCCTATCTCTCAGCAATGCTCCGCCGCACCGCCATCACCGCCGCCATTGCGGGGGGCTCGATCCTTATCCTGGGTTCGATCCTGAGCCCGGCTTTGGCGCAACTCGTTCCATTTCCGCCCTCGCTGGAGAACCGCATTCCGGCACCGCTGCCGGCACCGGCACCCCCGCCGGTCATCAACGGGCCGCTGGAACAGGCCCCGCCGCCCGGCGCGCAGGCTCCGCGCCGGTTGAAGACCCACAGCGACCGCACCACCCGCTGTCTGCAAAGCGGCGCGGGCTACGGCCTGCGCGGCGGCGAACTCGACACCTATGTCCGCGAATGCGCGAATTGAGGGACTGGCAAGGCGGAGATGTCCATGAGAGAGCTTGAGCGCGTCGAACGACTGCCCGCCATCCGCGCGCCGTCGGTCACCATCGGTGCAGTGGCCATCGGCGCGCTGGCGATGGGCGCGCTGGCGATCGGGGCGCTCGCGATCGCGCGGCTGGCGGTGGGCCGGATGACGGTGAAGCAGGCGCGTTTCCGAAAGGTCGAGATCGACGAGCTGACGGTGCGCCGCCTGCGGGTGCTCGATGCGACGCCGCCGCAATCGCGATCCTAACCTCAGCGCAGGCTGGCGTTGATCTTCTCCAGCGCGGCCGAGCCCGGGCACAGCTCCTTTTCACTAAGCGTGTTGAGCGGCGCTTCGACCGTGTTGAAATGGGCGTGCAGATCCTCGGGATCGGGATCCACGAAGATCAGTCCGGTCACGATCTGCCCCTTGGCGGCGTGCTGCGCCAGGAAGTTCATGGCGCCGATGCGGTCGTGGGCGTCGTAGTCGGCGGCGACCTTCTTCAGCACCAGTTTCGAGCCGTCATGCTGCTCCACGACCTGGGTGGTGCCTGGATCGTAGTTCACGGTAATCGGCGCGCGGCCGGAGATGAAGTCGAGCCGGTTCACCGCTTCGTTGTGTTCGCGCACATAATCGAAGCTCTTGGTCGAGCCGGCGTGATTGTTGAACGCGACACAGGGCGAGATCACGTCGAGGAGCGCCGCACCCTGGTGCTCGATCGCCGCCTTGATCAGCGGCACGAGCTGCGTCTTGTCGCCGGAGAAGGCGCGCGCGACATAGGTCGCGCCAAGCTGCAGCGCGATCGCAATCAGATCGATGGCGCTGTCGTTATTGACGACGCCCCGCTTTGACTTCGAGCCGCGGTCGGCGGTGGCCGAGAACTGGCCCTTCGTTAGGCCGTACACGCCGTTGTTCTCGACGATGTAGGTCATGTTGACGCCGCGCCGCATGGAATGCGCGAACTGGCCGAACCCGATCGAGGCGCTGTCGCCGTCGCCCGACACGCCAAGATAGATCAGATCGCGGTTGGCGAGGTTGGCGCCGGTGAGCACCGACGGCATGCGCCCGTGCACGGAGTTGAAGCCGTGCGAGGCGTTGAGGAAATAGTCGGTGGTCTTGGACGAGCAGCCGATGCCGGAGATCTTCGCCACCCGGTGCGGCGCGATCGAAAGCTCGAAGCAGGCCTCGATGACCGAGGCGGTGATCGAATCGTGCCCGCAGCCGGCGCACAGCGTCGAGATCTTGCCCTCGTAGTCGCGGTGGGTGTAGCCGAGCGCGTTCTTCGGCAGGGCGGGGTGGTGGAATTTCGGCTTTGCGATGTATGTCACGATACGACCTTCCGCAACGGCGTCACCTTGAGCGCATCGAGGCGCTCGCCGATCGCGCTGGCGATGAAGCGGGCGGTGATCGGGGTGCCGTCATAGTGCAGGATCGGCACCAGCCGCGCCGGGTCGATGCCGCACTCATTCACGATCAGAGAGCGTAGCTGCGCGTCACGGTTCTGCTCGACCACGAACACGAAATCGTGGTCGGCGATGAAGTCCTCGACCGTGTGGTGGAACGGAAATGCCCGGACCCGCAACAGGTCGAGATGCTGGCCCGCCGCCTTCAGCGTGGCGTTGGCTTCGTCCATCGCCGGCGAGGTCGAGCCGAAATAGATCACGCCGTAGCGCGTCGGCTTTTCGGCGTTGGCGATCAGCGGCCGCGGTACGAGGTCTTTGGCGGACTCGAACTTGCGCAACAGGCGCTGCATGTTGTCGGCGTAGGGCGCGCCTTCCTCGGTATAGCGTGCATAGCGGTCGCGCGACGTGCCGCGGGTGAAATAGGCGCCTTTGGACGGGTGCGTGCCCGGATAGGTGCGGAAGGGAATGCCGTCGCCGTCGACGTCGAGGTAGCGGCCAAACTCCTTGCCGGAGTCGAGCATGGCAGCGGTCATGACCTTGCCGCGGTCGTATTTGCGGTTGTCATCCCACGCCAGCGGGCGGCAGAGCCGGTGGTTCATGCCGATGTCGAGGTCGAGCATCACGAAGATCGGCGTCTGCAGGCGGTCGGCGAGGTCGAAGGCGTCGGCGCCAAAATCGAAAGCCTCGGCCGGGTCCTCGGGGAAGAGCAGCACGTGCTTGGTGTCACCATGTGAGGCATACGCGCAGGAGATGATATCGCACTGTTGCGTGCGCGTTGGCATGCCGGTCGAGGGGCCGGCGCGCTGCACGTTGAACAGGACCGCGGGGATTTCGGCGAAATAGGCGAGGCCCAGGAACTCCTGCATCAGCGAGATACCGGGGCCGGAGGTGGCGGTGAAGGCGCGGGCGCCATTCCAGGCGGCGCCAATCACGATGCCGATCGATGCAAGCTCGTCCTCGCCCTGGACGATGGCGACCTTGCTCTTCTTGCTGTCGGGATCGATGCGCAGGCGGCGGCAGTGGCTGGTGAATGCGTCGGCGAGCGAGGAGGACGGTGTGATCGGGTACCAGGCGCACACGGTGGCCCCGCCATAGACCGCGCCCAGCGCGGCGGCGCTGTTCCCCTCGATGAAAATTCGGTCACCGACCTTGTCGGAGCGCCTGAGCTTGATCGGCAGCGGGCAATCGAGATTCATCAGCGCCCAGTCGCGCCCGAGATGGAGCGCATGCTTATTGGCGTCGAACAGCTTCTCCTTGCCCTTGAACTGCTCGCCGATGAGCTTCTCGATCTCGGCGACGTCCATCTCGAGCAGCGCCGAGAGTGCACCCACATAGATGATGTTCTTGAAGAGCTGACGTTGGCGCGGATCGGTGTACTCACGGTTGCAGATCGCGGTCAGTGGCACGCCGATGACCGTGATGTCATCCCGAAATTTCGACGCCGGTATCGGCTTGGTCGCGTCGTAGAGCAGGTAGCCGCCCGGCTCGATCATGGACACGTCCTTGTCCCAGGTCTGCGGATTCATCGCGACCATGAGATCGACGCCGCCGCGCGCGCCGAGGTGGCCCGCTTCCGTGATGCGGACCTCGTACCAGGTCGGCAGGCCCTGGATGTTGGACGGGAAGATGTTACGGGGGCTCACCGGCACGCCCATGCGCAGCACCGAACGGGCGAACAGTTCGTTGGCGCTCGCTGAACCCGAGCCGTTGACGTTCGCAAACCGGACGACGAAGTCGTTTACGCTGCTGATTGGTGTCTTGTTCGACATAGGTCATCCGCGTGCGTCATATCCATTAGGTACTTCTTCATGTCCCAGGCGCCGGTCGGACAGCGCTCGGCGCACAGGCCGCAGTGCAGGCACACGTCCTCATCCTTCACCATGACGCGGCCGGTCTTGAGGTCGTTGGCGACGTAGAGATCCTGGGTCAGATTCTGGGCGGGTGCCTTGAGCCGCGTGCGCAGGTCGGCTTCGTCACCGTTGGCAGTGAAAGTGATGCAGTCCATCGGGCAGATGTCGACGCAGGCGTCGCATTCAATGCAGAGTTTTGACTCGAACACGGTCTGCACATCGCAATTGAGGCAGCGCTGGGTTTCCTTCAGCGCCAGCTCGACGTCGAAGCCGAGCTCGACCTCGGCCTTGATTTCGCGCAGCGCCACCACCTTGTCGCGCAGCGGCACACGGTAGCGCTTGTCCGCGGCGATGTCGTTGTCGTAGCTCCACTCGTGGATGCCCATCTTCTGGCTGAAGATTTCCACCATCGGCTGCGGCCGATCGGCGATATCCTCACCGCGCAGGAGCTTGTCGATCGACAGCGCCGCCTCGTGCGCGTGCGCCACCGCCCAGATGATGTTCTTCGGCCCGAAGGCGGCATCGCCACCGAAGAAGACCTTCGGATGGGTCGAGGCCATGGTCTTGGGATCGACCTTGGGCATGTCCCATTTGGGATCGAACTCGATGCCGATGTCGCGCTCGATCCAGGGAAAGGCGTTTTCCTGGCCGATCGCGACCAGCACGTCGTCGCACGGATAGTGCTCATCCGGTTCGCCCGAGGGCACCAGATTGCGGCGGCCCTTGGCGTCGTATTCCGCCTTTACCTTCTCGAACACCACGCCAGTGAGCTTGCCGTTGTCGTGCGTGAACTCCTTCGGCACCAGCATGTTGAGGATCGGGATATCCTCATGCATGGCGTCCTCCTTTTCCCAGGGGGACGCTTTCATCTCCTCGAAGCCGGAACGCACGATCACCTTCACGTCCTCGCCGCCGAGCCGGCGGGAGGAGCGGCAGCAGTCCATGGCGGTATTGCCGCCGCCGAGCACGATCACGTGCTTGCCGATCTTGTCGATATGCCCGAACGAGACCGAGGACAGCCAATCGATACCGATATGGATGTTCTTGGCGGCTTCCTTGCGGCCGGGAATCTCCAACTCGCGTCCGCGCGGTGCGCCGGAGCCGACGAATACCGCGTCCCAGCCCTCGGCCAGCAGCGCCTTGAGGCTGTCGATACGCTTGCCGCCGACGAACTCGACGCCGAGATTGAGGATGTAGTCGCACTCCTCGTCGATAATGGTCTCGGGCAGCCGGAAGCGCGGGATTTGCGTCCGGATCATGCCGCCGGCCTTGGGGTCCTGATCGAACACCGTGCAGGCGTAGCCGAGGGGGGCGAGGTCGCGCGCGACCGCGAGCGAGGCGGGGCCGCCGCCGACCAGCGCGATGCGCTTCCCGTTCTTGACCTTGGCCGTCTTCGGCAGGCGGTCGCGGATATCGTCCTTGTAGTCGGCGGCGACGCGCTTCAGGCGACAGATCGCGACCGGCTCCTTCTCGATCCGCCCGCGCCGGCAGGCCGGCTCGCAGGGGCGGTCGCAGGTGCGCCCGAGGATTCCGGGAAACACGTTGGACTTCCAGTTGACCATGTAGGCGTCGCTGTAGCGGCCCGCGGCGATCAATCGGATGTATTCGGGGACGGGGGTGTGGACCGGGCAAGCCCATTGGCAATCCACGACCTTGTGGAAGTAATCAGGCCCCGCAATGTCGGTAGGTTTCATTTACTCCTCAGTGCACGTACGCCCCTCGCGGTCGACGCACAGTCCCCCTCGCGAGCGGTGCCGGCTTCTTTCCCTATGCGTCCGGCTTATGGCGCCGAATCCAAGCCACAATTTAGCGGGCCGGGACCGAAAATTCTACCGTTGCCAACGTCATAACTGGGATTTCCGTGTCGCACGCCTTATTGGCGATGCAGGACGGCAACAGCGTGGCGGCCGGCTCATCGCAAAATTGCGCATCGCGCGCGAGATTGGCCGCAAGCCATTGAAAATACTTGTTTCTTGACCGTGAAGGGCAGGGGCGCTAGGCCGCAGGCGAAAATGCGCGACATTTTTGATGAGATTTACGCTGCCCAGCCGCTCGACCCGACCGAAGCGACGCGCCGCAGCATGCGCACGCCCCGCCGGCAGCGGTTCTATGATGCCGTCAGCGTCACCGGCGAGGGCGCCGATTTCGCGATCCTGCTCGATGGCCGCCCGGTGCGCACGCCCGCGCGCCGCGCCCTGGTGGCGCCCTCCCGTGCGCTGGCGCAGGCGCTGGCGGGGGAGTGGGAGGAACAGCGCGATTTCGTCGAGCCCGCGAGAATGCCGCTCACACGCCTCGCCAATTCGATCATCGATGGGGTTGTCGACGCGCCCGGCCCGGTCGCGGAGGAGATCGCGAACTATCTCGGCTCCGATCTGGTGCTCTATCGTGCGGGCAATCCGGAGGGTCTGGTCGCCCGGCAGGCGCTGCATTGGGATCCGGTGCTGGCCTTCGCCCGCGACGTGCTGGGCGCCCGGTTCGTCCTAGCGGAGGGGATTACCTTTGTCGCGCAGCCGCCGGCTGCGCTTGCTGCCGCCCGCGCCGCGATCCCAACCGCGGCTGGCGACGTGAAAGAGATTTGGCGGCTGGGCGCGTTGTATTCGGTCACCACGCTGACCGGCTCGGCGCTGATCGCGCTGGCGCTGTTGCGGGGGTATTTCTCGGTCGAAGCCGCCTGGGTCGCCGCCCATGTGGATGAAGACTGGAACATGGATCAGTGGGGCCGTGACGTCGATGCGCTCGCGCGCCGCGCGGTCCGCGAGGCGGAGATGCGCGCGGCGGCGACGGTGCTGGCGCTGCTGTAGGGATCGCAACGCCTGCACGGGTGCCGGCCGTGCTAGACTCCAGTCAGATTCCCGGCTGGGCAAAGGCCATGAAGGAGATCATCGACAAGCTCGAAGCACGTCGCGCCCGCGCTCGGGCTGGCGGCGGCAAGGCGCGCGTCGAAGCGCAGCATAAGCGCGGGAAGCTCACCGCCCGCGAGCGCATCGACTTGCTGCTCGACAAGGACAGCTTCGAGGAGTTCGACATGTTCGTCGAGCATCGCTCGGCCGAGTTCGGCATGGAAACGCAGAAGATCCCCGGCGACGGCGTGGTCACTGGCTGGGGTACGGTGAACGGCCGCACCGTTTTCGTGTTCGCCAAGGACTTCACCGTGTTCGGCGGCTCGCTGTCGGAGACGCACGCGGGCAAGATCATCAAGATCCAGGATCTGGCGATGAAGGCGCGCGCGCCGATCGTCGGCCTGTTCGACGCCGGCGGCGCCCGCATCCAGGAGGGCGTGGCCGCGCTCGGCGGCTACGGCGAGGTGTTCAAGCGCAACGTCCTGTCCTCCGGCGTCATCCCGCAGATCAGCGTCATCATGGGGCCGTGCGCGGGCGGCGACGTCTATTCGCCGGCGATGACCGACTTTACGTTCATGGTGCGCGACACCAGCTACATGTTCGTCACCGGCCCGGACGTGGTGAAGACCGTGACCAACGAGGTGGTGACGGCGGAGGAGCTCGGCGGCGCCTCCGTGCACACCACCAAGTCCGGTATCGCCGACGGCTCCTACGAGAACGACGTCGAATGCCTGTTGCAGATGCGCCGGCTGATCGACTTTCTGCCCGCCCACAGCGAGGCCGGCGTGCCGGAATGGCCGTCGCACGACGACATCGAGCGCGAGGAGAAGTCGCTCGACACCCTCGTCCCCGACAATCCGAACAAGCCCTATGACATCAAGGAGCTGATCCTCAAGGTGGCGGACGAGGGCGATTTCTTCGAGATCGGCGCGGCGTTCGCGAAGAACATCGTCACCGGCTTCGGCCGCGTCGCCGGGCGCACCGTGGGCTTCGTCGCCAACCAGCCGATGATGCTGGCCGGCGTGCTCGACAGCGATGCTTCGCGGAAGGGCGCGCGGTTCGTCCGCTTCTGCGACGCCTTCGAGATCCCGATCGTCACCTTCGTGGACGTGCCGGGCTTCCTGCCGGGCACCGCGCAGGAGCAGGGCGGCCTGATCAAGCACGGCGCCAAGCTCCTGTTCGCCTATTCGCAGGCCAGCGTGCCGCTCGTCAC
>JBOHIG010000048.1:0-10326 GCA_050725815.1 Xanthobacteraceae bacterium | reverse complement strand
ATGCTGGCCTTCGTGTTCACGGACGCGGCGCTCTCGGCGCCGATCCTGAAGGTGCTCCTGAAGCAGGAGACCGAGGCGAGCTTCAACTCCATCACCGTCGACGGCGACCGTTCCACCAACGATTGCGTGCTGCTGTTCGCCACGGGCCAGGCCAACGTGCCGCCCATTCCCGACGCGCGCGACGAGCGCCTCGCCGGCTTCCGCGCCGCGCTTGCGCGCGTGCTCGCCGATCTCGCCATCCAGATCGTGCGCGACGGCGAAGGCGCAACCAAGCTGGTGAGCGTAAATGTCGAAGGCGCGGTGAGCGACGCGTCAGCCAAGATCATCGCCCGCACGATCTGCGAGAGCCCGCTGGTAAAGACCGCCATCGCCGGCGAGGACGCCAATTGGGGGCGCGTCGTGATGGCGGTCGGCAAGGCCGGCGAGCCGGCCGACCGCGACAAGCTCTCGATCTGGTTCAACGGCATTCGGGTCGCGCACAAGGGCGCGCGCGACCCGCGCTATGACGAGGCCGAGGTGTCGGAACTGATGAAGCAGCCGCGGATTTGTCTGAAAGTGCAGCTAGGACTCGGGAAAGGCCGCGACCGCGTGCTCACCTGCGACCTCACCAAGGAGTATGTCGCCATCAACGGGGACTACCGCTCATGAGTTTTACGAGTCGGACGAAGACGGCGCTGATCTTGGCCAGCATGGCGATCGCGACGGCGGCGGGATCACCGCCTTCTGCAGCGCAAATCGCCAGCAGCGGAGAGATTCGCGTCGTCGGGCGCGGCATCGTCAAGGCGGCGCCTGACCACGTGGTAGCGCGGGTCGGTGTAACCACCCGTGCCGCAACGCCGAGCGAAGCGCTCGACCAGAATTCGGCGACCGCCAGGAAAATCATCGCCTTCACAAAAAAATTCGGCATCGCCGACGAGGATATCCAGACTTCGGCTGTTCGGTTGTCTCCTGTTTACAAGACGCCGACCAATCCAAGAGACAGCAGCCGCGAGATCGACGGCTACAGCGCGATCAATCAGGTGCAGGTGCGATTCAAGGATATTTCACGCCTCGGTGAATTCATGCGCCAGGTCCTGGACCAGGGCGCAACCAACATCGCCGGTGTGCAGTTTGGATTGACCGACCAAAACAAGGCGGTGGACACCGCGCTCGCGAGCGCCGTAGCCGATGCGCGGCGCAAAGCGCAAGTCCTGGCGCAGGCCGCCAAGGTCACGCTCGGTCCGATCAGACAGATACTGCATCCGCCCCAGACGGCCGCGGGTCCCCCCGTGAACGGCGCATCGTTCCAACGTGCGGCTGCAGCGGTGCCGGTGCCAATCGAGGCAGGAATGATTGAGGTCAGCGTCGAGGTGGTCGTTGTTTGGAGTATTCAATGATGCGGCGGACCAGCATCTGTTGCGATTAAACGACAATTAACCAGCGCGACAACACCCGCACTTCGGCGAAACGCGTTGCATCGCCGTTAACTCCGAATTGCCTAGCATCATGCCTGAAATTTCGCGCGTGAAGGTCGTTCTCGTTGCAGCCTGCGCGCTGGTCGATGCCGACGGACGCGTCCTGATCGCCCAGCGGCCGGCAGGCAAGCCGATGGCGGGCCTCTGGGAGTTTCCCGGCGGCAAGGTCCACGCGGACGAGCGCCCCGAAGACGCTCTGATCCGTGAACTGAGGGAGGAGCTGGGAATCGTCGTCAGCAAGGCGTGCCTCGCACCGCTCACTTTCGCAAGCCACGCCTATGCGGACTTTCATCTCCTGATGCCGCTCTATGTCTGCCGGCGCTGGGAGGGACAGGTCAGCGCGCTGGAAGGCCAGTCGCTCGCCTGGGTGCGACCGAACCGGCTGAAGGATTATCCGATGCCGCCCGCGGACGTGCCGCTGATCTCGCACCTGACGACATTGCTGTGACTCGACTGCCGCAACGCAGGAAACAGAAGATGGCCGCCAAGACCAACAAGACCAGGAAAGCCGCCAAGTCCACGCTGGGGACCCATCTGGCGCTCCTGCGCGCGCGCGCGGCTACCAACCAGGACGGCGCCACCGCGATCGAATACGCACTGGTCGCCTCGGGCATCGGCGCCGCCGTCGCCGCGACCGTGTGGAGTCTCGGCACCACCACCGCCGCCTTCTACCAGAGCCTTGCTGCGCTGCTGCCGTAACCTTCTCTCCCCGCTCATCTCTCAGCGTTTGGCCTTCTCGCCCGCCGACTGTTCCGTCGTTCCCAAGGCATCAGCCAGACGCCGCTGCGCCGAGCCCGGCCGTAACGGCTGCTGCTGGCTTTCGTGCGGCGCCCAGCCCGACAGCCAGACGATCTCGAAGGTGGCGCGGATGCGCCCGTCAGGATCGGCAAAGCGCTCGGCATAGATTTCCATCATGCGTGCAAGCGTCGCGCGCCGCAGCGGCCGGCGCGCGCGTTCGACCAGCGCATTGGTCGCACCCATGCGGCGCAGATCCTGCATCAGCGCGATTGGCGAGGCATAGCGCACGGTCAGCCGCTCGACGTCGGCCACCGGCAGCGCAAAGCCCCCGCGCTGCAACAGCGCGCCGAGCGCGCGCAGGTCGGCGAACGGCGCGACCCGCGGCGATGCGCCCGCTTCGATCTCCGCTTCCGCCGCCGCGAAGGACTGGCGCAGCTCGGTGAGCGTGTCACCGCCGGCGAGCGCCGCCAGGAACAAGCCATCCGGCTTGAGTGTGCGCCTGATCTGGACGAGCGTGCCCGGCAGGTCGTTGACGAATTGCAGCGCCAGCGCGGACACCACGAGATCGAGCGCGCCGTCGCGGAACGGTAGGGCTTCTTCGTCGGCGGCGACCGTGAGCGAAACGTCCGACATGGCATGTGCGTCCGCCGCAACGACGGCCCCGACCTTGCCGCTTGCCGTGAGCACGCGCCGCACCGCATCGGTCGGCGTACCGAGATCGACGGCGAGATCGAAGCGCCGCAACACGGTGGCAAGACGTTCGGCGATATCCTCGGCGGCGCGATCGATCAGGAATGTCGACGGCCCAAGCGCGGCCGCCCGCGCGCGACGCATGCGCAGGAGCTTCCGGTCGAAGATGACGGGGCTCGCGGACATGCGCCATTCTTCGCGCAATTCCCTCGATTGTCATCCCGGCCGAGCGCGAGGCGCGAGAGCCGGGACCCATCTCACAACAGGCACCTGTCGAAAGTTGGATCCCGGCACTCGCTTCGCTCGGCCGGGATGACAGATCGATGGCTGGGCGCTAGCGTTCCTGCATGGGGATTGGGGCTACCGCAGAACCCGACGAATTGAGGCCGTCGCGCCTGCGCCGCGTCGCCGGCGCATTGCGCCGCGCGCTCGGGCTGGCCGTCGATGTGGCGCTGCCGCAGCTCTGCGCCGCCTGCCGCGAGCCGGTCGAGGACCAGGGCCTGTGCGCGGCTTGCTGGGGCAAGCTCTCGTTCATCGCACCGCCCTATTGCGAGCGGCTCGGCATCCCCTTCACCTACGATCCCGGCCCCGGCGTGCTTTCCATGGAGGCGATCGCCGATCCGCCGGCGTATCAGCGCGCCCGCGCTGCCGTGCGCTATGACGACGTCGCGCGCAAGCTCGTGCACGCGTTCAAATACGGTGATCGGCTCGACCTGGCGCCGACCATGGGGCGCTGGATGGCGAATGCCGGCCGCGAGCTGCTGCGCGAAGCGGATGCGCTGATCCCGGTGCCGCTGCACTGGCGCCGGCAATGGCTGCGGCGGTTCAACCAGTCGGCTCTGCTGGCGGAGACGATGTCGAGGGCGAGCGGCGTACCGGTGGCTCATCCCGCGCTCAAACGGGTGAAGGCTACGCCGCAGCAGGTCGGGCTGTCCCAGTCGGCGCGGGCGCTCAATGTGCAAGGGGCCTTTCGGGTGCCGGCGGACGCCGCCGCCGCGGTGGCCGGCCGCCGCGTGATCCTGGTGGACGACGTCCTCACCTCCGGCGCCACCGTCGACGCCTGTGCGCGGGCGCTCCTGCGCGCGCATGCCGCCCAGGTCGATGTGCTGGTGTTCGCGCGGGTTGTAGCGGGCGCGCGAAATCCCATATAAAACAATGAGAAACTGGCGCAAATCCCCGATGATGAAGATTGAAATCTACACCACCCGCTTCTGCCCCTACTGCCACGCGGCCAAGGCATTGCTGAAATCGAAGCAGATCGAATTCACCGAGATCGACGTGACCGGCGACGCGGCGCGCCGCGCCCGCATGGTCGAACGCGCGAGCGGCCGCATGACCGTGCCGCAGATCTTCATTGGGACGACGCATGTGGGCGGCTTCGACGACATGAGCGCGCTCGACCGCGCCGGCAAGCTCGATCCGTTGCTGGCCCAGGGCGAAGGACAGCCGGCATGACCGCGACGTTCAACGTCGGCCTCGCGCAGATGCGCTCGGGTCTCGATCCGCTGCGCAATCTCGACGCTGCGGTCAAGCTGATCGAGGAGGCGAAGGCCGCCGGCGCCGACTACGTGCAGACGCCGGAGATGACCAACATCGTGGCCAATCGGCGCGATGTGATGCTCGCCGCGGTCGCGCCTGAAGAGCATGACGCGAGCCTTGCCGCGTTCCGCGCGCTCGCACGCAAGCATGGCATCCATCTTCACATCGGCTCGCTCGCCATCAAGGTTTCGCCGGAACGCGCCGCCAACCGCTCGTTTTTGATCGACCCGCAGGGCGAGATCATCGCCCGCTACGACAAGATCCATATGTTCGACGTCGATCTGGCGGGTGGCGAAAGCTACCGCGAGTCGCGAAGCTACCAGCCCGGCGAGGCGGCCGTGATCGCCGATCTGCCGTGGGGCCGGCTCGGCCTCACGATCTGCTACGACTTGCGCTTCCCAATGCTGCACCGGGCGCTGGCCGAGGCCGGGGCATCCTTCCTCGCGAGCCCGGCGGCTTTCACCAAGCAGACCGGCGAGGCGCACTGGCACGTGCTCATGCGCGCGCGCGCGATCGAGAACACGGCGTTCGTGTTCGCGGCAGCGCAGGGCGGCCGGCACGAGGACGGCCGTGACACCTTCGGCCATTCACTGGTCATTGACCCCTGGGGCCGTATCCTGGCCGAGGGCAGCACGGAGCCGGGTGTGGTGATGGCGAAGATCGATCCCGCCGAGGTAACGACGGCGCGCGGGCGGATTCCCTCGCTCCAGCACGGACGCCGGTTCGAGATCGTGGAGCCGATGGCGGAACCGGTGTCGTTCCAGGCGGCGGGGGGCGAGCGATGATCCGCTATGCGCTCGTCTGCGCGAAGGGTCACTCCTTCGAGAGCTGGTTCCAGAATTCGTCGGCTTACGACAAGCAAGCCAGGCGCGGCCTGGTGGAATGCCCGGTCTGCGGCGAGACCACAGTCGAGAAGGCGCTGATGCGCCCGCAGCTTGCCGGCACCAGGAAGCGACGCGCCACGCCGGCGCCCGCCGCTTCACCGGAGCCGCCCGTGCACGACGAGGCCAAGGCCCCCGTCGCGATGATGTCGCCGCGGGAGCAGGAATTCCGCCAAAAGCTGAAAGAGCTGCGCGACCACGTCACCAAGAACGCGGACTATGTGGGACAGAAATTCCCCGAGGAAGCGCGCAAGATGCACTACGGCGAGATCGACCACCGCTCGATCTATGGCGAAGCCTCGACGGAAGAAGCAAAAGATTTGCACGACGAGGGCATCGAATTCCATCCGCTGCCGGTGCTGCCGGAAGAACGGAACTAGAGTCTGATCCGCTCAGATTGAATCGGATCAGAGTCCAGCTTTCTTGAGTTTGGGCATGATCTTGTCCGAAAACCGGTTCCCGCTTTTCGGGATCACGCTCTAATACGTCCACACCAGCGCCGCGACTCCGATCACGATTAGCACGATGCCGGCTGCCTCGCGGGCCGTCGTCCTTTGCCCGAACACGAACGCCGAGATCGCCTGCGCGAACAGCACCTCGACCAGCGCCAGCGTGCGCACGCTCGCGGCGGTCGCGAGCGCGAAGGCCAGGAACCAGAACTGCGAGGCCAACGCGCCGAGGAAGCCTGCCAGCAGCGATGGCCGCCAATGCCGTGCGATCGCCGTCAGCACCTTGGGATCGCGCAGCCAAAGCCAGGCTGACAGCAGCACGCACTGGATCACCAGGCCGGCAACGACGGTGAACGTCGCCGCCATCAGGTAGCTTGGCAAGCCGAGGCTCAGGATCGCGCCGCGGAATCCGACCGCGGACAATGCAAACATCGATCCGGCAGCAAGGCCGAGCAGCGTCGCCCTGACGTCGAGCGACGTGCCGGGCTTGAGCGCCATGATGACCACACCGGTGGTGGCGACGAGGATCGCGCCCGCCATCGGCAGCGAGACAAGGTCGCCGAGAAAGACGAGGCCGAACAGCGCCGCCTGCACCGGCTCGGTCTTGATGTAGGCGTAGACCACGACAAACGAGCGGTCGTTCATCGCGGCAAGCATCAGCGCCGTGGCGGCGATCTGCGCAATCGCGCCTTGCAGCACCCACGGCCAATAGGCCGGCGGCGGTTGCGGCAGCGCGACACCGCTTGCGACCAACACGATCAGCAGGAATAGAACGGCGAACGGCAATCCGAACAGGAACCGCACATGCGTCGCGCCGGCAGTGCCGAGCGTGGCGGTGAGCTCACGCTGCGTCGCGTTGCGCACGGTCTGCGCGGCGGCGGCGATCAGCGTGAAGATGACCCAGAGCCAAGGCGAGTCGAGCATCGACTAGGCCGCCTTCACCGCCGTGACCATGTAGTTCACGTCCATGTCGGTCGAGATTTGCCAGCGGTCGGCAATGAGGTTGTAGATCACGCCGGTCTCCTCGATCACGCGCAGCCCGTGACGCTCGATCGCAGCTTCAAGCTCGTTGGGCGTGACGAACTTGTCCCACTGGTGCGTACCGCGCGGCAGCCAGCGCAGCACGTATTCGGCGCCGATGATCGCCAGGGCAAAGCTCTTCAGCGTGCGGTTCAACGTGGCCGCGACCATCATCCCGCCCGGCTTCACCATCTCGGCGCAGCGCTTCACGAACAGCGGCACGTCGGCGACGTGTTCGACCACCTCCATGGCCAGCACAACGTCGAAGCGCTCGCCGGCGTCGGCAAGCGCCTCGGCGGTGGTGACCCGGTAGTCGATGGCGAGGCCGCCCTCGGCGGCATGCAGTTTCGCCGCCTCGATATTGGCGCCGGCCGGGTCCGCGCCCACGACCTCGGCGCCGAGCCGCGCCAGCGGCTCGCTGAGGATGCCGCCGCCGCAACCGATATCGAGAATGCGCAAACCCGCGAGGCTGTCGAGCCGTTTGGGATCGCGGGAGAACTGCCGGCAGGCCGCGTCCCGGATGAAGGCGAGCCGAACCGGGTTGAACTTGTGCAGCACGCCCATCTTGCCGCGCGGGTCCCACCAGGTGGCCGCCAGCCGCTCGAAGCGGGCGATCTCGGCGGGATCGACGGTGGGGCTGGTATCGGGCCTCGCCATGGTCATCGATGCATCTCCAGGCCGCGGTTGCGGCCCCCTGCCCGCGCCGCTATGTATACGCGCCTTTTGGCGCAGCGGCTCGCGACAATTCCGGCCGCCGCGCCGATCCGTATCAGAGACCGCCCCTTATGGCTCGCCTGGTGATGAAGTTCGGCGGAACCTCGGTCGCCGATCTCGACTGCATCCGCAATGTCGCGCGCCACGTGAAGCGCGAGGTCGATGCCGGCCACGAGGTGGCGGTGGTGGTCTCCGCCATGGCCGGCAAGACCAACGAGCTGGTGGACTGGTGCCGGGCGGCCGCACCGCTGCATGACGCCCGCGAATACGACGCAGTGGTGGCGTCGGGCGAGCAGGTGACCGCGGGGCTGCTGGCCATCGTGCTGGAAGGGATCGGCGTCAACGCCCGCTCCTGGCAGGGCTGGCAGCTTCCGGTCGTCACCTCGAACGCGCACGGCTCGGCGCGCATTCTCTCCATCAACGGCGGTGAGATCGTCACCCGCTTCACGGAGCGCGGCGAGGTCGCGGTGATCGCCGGCTTCCAGGGCGTGCACAAGGACACCGGCCGCGTCACCACGCTCGGCCGGGGCGGTTCCGACACCTCGGCGGTGGCGATCGCAGCCGCGATCGGGGCCGTGCGCTGCGACATCTACACCGACGTGGACGGCGTCTACACCACCGACCCGCGCGTGGTGCCGCGCGCCAAGCGGCTCGACAAGATCGCCTACGAGGAAATGCTGGAGTTCGCTTCGCTCGGGGCGAAGGTGTTGCAGGTGCGCTCGGTGGAACTCGGGATGGTGCACAATGTGCGCATCTTCGTGCGCTCGAGCTTCGACAGGCCCGAGAACGTCGATCCGCATGCGGAGCCCCCGGGAACGCTCATTTGCGGCGAGGAGGAAATCGTGGAACAGCAGCTCGTCACCGGCATCGCCTTCTCCAAGGACGAGGCGCAAATCTCGATCCGGCGCGTCGCCGACAAGCCGGGCGTCGCGGCAGCGATCTTCGGCCCGCTCGCCGAAGCCAACATCAATGTGGACATGATCGTCCAGAACGTCTCGCCCGACGGCGCCACCACCGACCTCACCTTCACGGTGCCGGCCGCCGACTACGAGCGCGCCGCCGACGTGCTCGCGAGATCGCGCAAGGAGATCGGCTACGACCATCTCGACGGCTCGACCGACGTCGCCAAGGTGTCGGTGATCGGGGTCGGCATGCGCAGCCATGCCGGCGTCGCGGCCCGGGCGTTCAAGGCGCTGGCGGAGAAGAGCATCAATATCCGCGCCATCACCACGTCGGAGATCAAGTTCTCGCTGCTGATCGACGCCGCCTATACGGAACTGGCGGTGCGGACGCTGCATAGCCTGTACGAGCTGGACAAGGGTTAAGGGCGGCCACGGCGGCGGTGCTGCTTTGGCTTGCGGTTTGCATGGCCCATTCGCTATAGCCCATGAGTGAGAGGCGGCCGGGGTGATCGGCCCCGCGGCTCCTCTCTTCCGAACTGCGTCGTGCCGGGGAACAAACCCGGCCGTATCGGTCGCCCCGAGGAAACCCGCCATGCGTGGTGCGCTCGGCGGTCCACGCGTGCTGTTACGCCGGCTTCGCGAGGTGATGGCGGAGCCGGTCAGCGCGCAGGAACGCCTCGACAAGATCGTGGTGCTGATCGCCGCCAACATGGTGGCGGAGGTCTGTTCCGTCTACGTGCTGCGCGTGGACGGCCGCCTCGAGCTTTACGCCACCGAGGGCCTCAACCCGCAGGCGGTGCACAATACCGTGCTGGCCGCCGATGAAGGCCTGGTCGGCCTGGTCGCAACCGAAGCCAATCCGGTCAACCTCTCCGAAGCGCAGGCGCATCCGGCCTTCTCCTACCGGCCGGAAACCGGCGAAGAGATCTACAATGCGTTCCTCGGCGTGCCGATCCTGCGCGCCGGCAACACGCTCGGCGTGCTGGTGGTGCAGAACCGGGCGCGACGCACTTATTCGGAAGAGGAAGAGGAGGCGTTGCAGACCACCGCCATGGTGGTCGCAGAGATGATCGCCTCGGGCGAACTGTCGGCGCTCGCCCGCCCCGGTGCGCCCGAACCGGCCGCCCGCCGGCCGCTGCATCTCAGCGGCGTCGCGCTCAACGACGGCATCGCGCTCGGCCACGTGGTGTTGCACGAGCCGCGCCTCGTCATCACCAATTTCATTGCCGACGACGTCAACAAGGAGCTCAAACGGCTGGACGCCGCGACCGAGACCATGCGGTCGGACCTCGATCTCCTGCTCGAGCGCGGCGAGGTTGCCGACGGCGGCGAGCATCGCGACGTCCTCGAGGCCTATCGCATGTTCGCCTACGACCGTGGCTGGCAGCACCGGCTGCATGAAGCGGTGATGACCGGCCTGACAGCGGAAGCGGCCGTCGAGCGCGTGCAGTCGGACACCCGCGCCCGCATGCTGCGCGCGACCGACCCCTATCTGCGCGAACGCCTGCACGACCTCGACGAATTGTCCAACCGGCTGATGCACCAGTTGCTCGGGCGGGACTACGCGCCGCGGCGCGAGCAGTTGCCGGAAAATGCCATCCTGGTGGCGCGCGCCATGGGCCCGGCGGCGCTGCTTGATTATGACCGCAAGCGGCTGCGCGGGCTGGTGCTGGAGGAAGGCGGCCCCAACTCCCACGTCGCCATCGTCGCGCGCGCGCTCGGCATTGCCGCCGTGGGCGAGATCGCCAACGCCACCGGCATCGCCGATCCGGGCGACGCCATCATCGTCGACGGCGCGACCGGCGATTTGCACGTGCGGCCGCCGCCCGACGTGGAGACCGCCTATGCCGAGCGCGTGCGGCTGCGCGCCCGCCGCCAGGCCCAGTACCTGGCCTTGCGCGAAAGGCCCTGCGTGACGAAAGACGGCGAAAAGATCGCG
>JBOHIG010000047.1:0-11902 GCA_050725815.1 Xanthobacteraceae bacterium | reverse complement strand
CCACCCTCTCCCGCAAGGGGAGAGGGTACGGAGCCCGGTGCTCGCGAGTCGAAAAAGTCGGTGCCGGTATTGCGGGCACGCTCGTTGCGCGCTCACATGACCGATGCGGAAGCTAAGCTTTGGTTTGCGTTGCGCGATCGGCGATTCACAAATTTCAAGTTTCGCCGCCAGGTGCCGGTTGGTCCCTTCATTGCCGATTTCATCTGTTACAAGGTGCGAGTGGTGGTGGAGGTCGATGGAGGACAGCACTCGGAATCCAAGAGCGATGAGCAGCGTGATCGTTGGTTTTCTGCGAATGATTTTCTGGTTCTGCGCTTCTGGAACAATGAGGTTTTGCGGAATCTTGAAGGTGTTCTGACATCGCTGTTGGAGACTTTGCACAACCGCGCAAGGATCGCCCCATGACCGCCCGCGCCCACGCACCGCTGGCGCTGCGGCCGTTCCTGCCGGCGGACACGCCGCTGCTGATCGAGATCTTCCGCGCCAGCATCGACGAACTGGCGGCGGAGGACTATAGCGACGCCCAGCGCGAAGCCTGGGCGGCCGCCGCCGAAGACGAGCAGCAGTTCGGCGCGCGCCTTGAGGGACAATTGACGCTGCTCGGCACGATGGACGGCTCGCCGGTCGGCTTCGCCTCGCTCAAGGGCAAGGACGAGATCGACATGCTGTATGTGCATCCGGCGATCGCGGGGCAAGGCGTCGGCACGATGCTGGTCGAAGCGCTGGAAAAGCTCGCGGCCGCGCGCGGCGCCACTCGCCTAACCGCCGACGTCAGCGACAGCGCGCAGGATTTCTTCAAGCGTCGCGGCTTCGTCGCGCAACGGCGCAACAGCATTCCGCTCGGCGGCGAGTGGCTCGCCAACACCACCATGGAAAAGAAACTCGTTGCGAAGGAGACCGCGCAATGACGAAGCCCGAAACGCCGTTCCCGCGTCACTGGCTCTACTACATCGTGCTCAAATACGTGGTGATCGGGGCGGCGGTCCTGCTTGCCCTCTATGTCGCCTATCGCGTGTTGTGACGCCAATGACGCGCCTGCACCATATCGTCATCGCGCTTGTCGCAATCTTGGTCGCCGTTGCATTGGCGATGAACTATTATCTCTGGTGACAAGGCCATGGCCCGCGAACGCCTCTACCTCTTCGACACCACGCTGCGCGACGGCGCGCAGACGAACGGCGTCGACTTCACGCTGAACGACAAGCTCACGCTTGCGACGATGCTCGACGAGCTGGGCATCGATTATGTCGAGGGCGGCTATCCGGGCGCCAACCCGGTCGACACCGAACTGTTCGGAGCGGAGCGCAAGCTCGATACGACGTTCACGGCCTTCGGGATGACGCGCCGGCCCGGCCGCTCGACCTCGAACGACCCGGGGCTCGCGGCGCTGCTCGAGGCCAAGGCCGACGCCATCTGCTTCGTGGCCAAGAGCTGGGACTATCATGTGAAGGTCGCGCTGCAGACGACCGAGGAGGAGAACCTCGCCTCGATCCGCGACAGCGTGCGCGCGGCCAAGGCGAAGGGGCGGGAAGTGCTGCTCGACTGTGAGCATTTCTTCGACGGCTACAAAGCCAATCCGGCCTACGCGCTCGCCTGCGCGAAGGCGGCCTATGACGAGGGCGCGCGCTGGGTTGTGCTGTGCGACACCAACGGCGGCGCCTTGCCGCACGAGGTGGAGGAGATCGTCGGCGCGGTGTGCAAGGCGATCCCGGGCGACCATGTCGGCATCCATGCCCACAACGACACCGAGCAGGCGGTGGCGAACTCGCTCGCCGCGGTGCGCGCGGGCGCGCGCCAGATCCAGGGCACGCTCAACGGGCTCGGCGAGCGTTGCGGCAACGCCAACCTGGTCTCGATCATCCCGACGCTGAAGCTCAAGCGCGAATACGCCGACAAGTTCGAGACCGGCGTGTCCGACGACAAGCTCAAGGGCCTCGTGCATGCCTCGCACGCGCTCGACGAGCTGCTCAACCGCTCGTCCAACCGCTACGCGCCCTATGTCGGTGCGAACGCGTTCGCGACCAAGGCCGGCATCCACGCCTCCGCTATCATGAAGGACCCGGCGACCTACGAGCATGTGACGCCGGAGGCGGTCGGCAACAAGCGCAAGGTTCTGGTGTCGGACCAGGCCGGGCGGGCGAATGTGTTGGCCGAACTCGACCGCATCGGGCTCAAGGTGGACAAGGACGATGCGCGGATCGCGCATTTGCTCGACGAGGTGAAGCGGCGCGAAGCGATCGGCTACGCCTATGAGGCGGCGGACGCGAGCTTCGAGCTGTTGGCGCGGCGCATGCTCGGCGAGGTGCCGCGCTATTTCGACGTCGAGAAGTTCGACGTGAATATCGAACATCGCATCAACGCCAAGGGCGAACGCGTCACGGTGTCGATGGCGGTGGTGAAGCTGACCGTCGGGGACGAGGCGGTGATCTCGGCGGCCGAGGGTAACGGCCCGGTCAATGCGCTCGACGTGGCGCTGCGCAAGGACCTTGGCAAGTACCAGAAATACATTGCCGGGCTGAAGCTGACCGACTACCGCGTGCGTATCCTCAACGCCGGCACCGAGGCGGTGACGCGCGTGCTGATCGAGAGCGAGGACGAGACCGGCGAGCGCTGGACCACCATTGGGGTCTCGCCCAATATCATCGACGCCTCGTTCCAGGCGCTGATGGATTCCATCGTCTATAAACTGGTGCGCTCCGGCGCGACGGCGTAGCGGTTGTAGCTGTAGCCCGGATGAGCCATAAGCGCGTCTACGCGCGTCTTCGACGCGCTATGGCGGAATCCGGGATCGACGGCGCCGGATCGCGAGGCCGGCCCCGCATTTCGCTTCGCTCCATGCGGGCTACAAGAGCGTCAAATATCGATGCCCAAGAATCGCGCCGCGTTGGCGCCGAGGATCGCCTCCCGCGCCGCCTCCGGGATCCGCTTCGCATTCCGCACCAGCTCGACCGGTTTCCACTCGCCGAATGGATAATCGCTGCCGAGCATGATGCGGCTTGCGTCCGCGGTCTCAGCCAGGCGTTCGAGCACGGCGGGATCGAACACCACGCTCTCGTAATGGAAGCCGCGGAGATAGGTGCTGAAATCGGATTTCACGTGCTTGATGGTGCCGCGGCTGTACATCCAGTCGAAGCGGCCGGTGTAATAGGGGATGAAGCCGCCGCCATGCGCGAAGGCGACCTTCAGGCGCGGGCACTCGTCCATCACGCCGTCATAGATCAGCGAGCACTGCGCGTAGGCCTCCTCCATCGGCTGGCCGAGCGAGATCAGCATCGAATGCTTGGCGAGCCGCGGATCGGGATTGCCGGCAGGGTGGACGAAAATCGGCACGCCGCGCTGTTCCGCCCGCCGCCAGAACGGGCGCAGGCTCGCGTCACCCAACTCGGTCTCGCGCACCCGCGATGCGACGACGATGCCTTTGAGGCCAAGCGCGCCGACCGCGCGCTCCATCTCCGCGATCGCCAGCGCGGTATCCTGCATCGGCACCGAGCCGAGCCCGAGCAGCCGGTCCGGCTGCTTCGCCACCGTCTCGGCGATGTGATCGTTGCCGATGCGCTCGAGTCGGGCGCCCTCCTGCGGGTCCAGCGAATAGGTGCAGTTGTGCAGGATGTTCGGGCTGATGACCTGGACATCGACACCCATCGTGTCCATGTCGGCGAGCCGCGTCGCCATGTCCGTCATGCGTTTCCAGTGCACTTCCGGCATGGCGTGGATGGCGCCGCCTGCGCCCTTCGCGCGCATCTGCCCGATCAGCGAGCGCCCGTAGGTCGCGGCATTGACCTCCTCGTGGACCGTGTGCGCGTGGAAGTCGATCACCAGCGGCCGGCGGCGCGGCCCGCGGGGCATTGCGTCGGACATTCGTTGTTGCTCCGAGGGATCGAGGGCGTTGCGTGCAACCTATAGCCGTTCGGCGGCGACCGGCTTCATCGCTTCGTCCGATTCCGGAACGGCGCCCGCCGCCTTGCGCAGCTCGGGCAGGATATCCTCGACGCGCTCCGCGACCAAGAGATTGAAGCTCAGGCCCGCGCGGATGAACGCGAGCGACGTCATGTGATCGAACAGCGCGCACAGCGGATCCCAGAAGCGCTCGATGTTGGCTATCAGGATCGGCTTCTTGTGGCGGCCGATTTGTGCCCAGGTGAGCTGCTCGACCAGCTCTTCCAGCGTGCCGACGCCGCCCGGCAGCGCCACGAATGCGTCGGCGTGCTCGAACATCAGTCGCTTGCGCTCGTGCATGTCGCGGGTGACGATCATCTCCTGGGCGCGCTGGAACATGAATTCGCGTCCCGTCAAAAAATCCGGGATGACACCGGTTACCGTTCCGCCATGGTCGATCACCGATTCGGCGATGGCTCCCATCAGTCCCATCGAGCCGCCGCCATAGACCAGGCGAATCCTGTTCTCGGCCAGGATGCGGCCGAATGCGCGTGCGGTCTGAACGAAGATCGGGTTGGTTCCGGGGCCTGAGCCGCAATAGACGCAGACCGATTTGATCGTGGCCATTGATTGCATGTGGCGCAGGGGGGCGGAAGCGTCAAGCCACGCCCTTGCGGGGCTCCGGGTGGATAGCGTGGGGCAGGGCTGTTTGCAGGCGGGAAATTCTCTATATCAGTGGGGTCTGACGGTCCTCGCTGCGGCCCGTCTTGTGCCGGGCCCCCAATGAGCGATGGTACTTTCCGATCGGTTGCCTCTCTGAAGCGCGAGATCTCGGGCGACAGCGGCGGCTCGCTGCTGAGCACGATGATCGGGCTCTGGCCCTATATCTGGCCTTCCGACCGGCGCGACCTGAAGCAGCGCGTGCTGATCGCCATGGCGCTGCTGCTGGTCGCCAAGTTCGCGACCATCGCGGTGCCGTTCACCTTCAAATGGGCGGTCGACGCGCTGACCGGGCAGGGTAGCGCCCCGGTTGCGCCCGAGAACTGGCTGTTCTGGCTGATCGCGGCGCCGGTCGCGATGACCATCGCCTATGGTGGCATGCGCATCCTGATGGCGGTGTTCACGCAGCTGCGCGACGGCGTGTTCGCCAAGGTCGCGATGAATGCGGTGCGCCGGCTTGCGTTCATGGTGTTTGAGCACATGCATCGGCTCTCGTTGCGCTTCCATCTCGAGCGCAAGACCGGCGGGCTTACCCGCGTGCTGGAGCGCGGGCGCAACGCGATCGAGACCATCGTGCGCATGGTCATCATGCAGCTCGTGCCGACCACCATCGAGGTTGCGCTGATCGTGGCCGTGCTGCTCTACCAGTTCGACTGGCGCTACGTGGTGCTGATCTTCGTCACGGTCGCCTGCTATACGGTGTTCACCTATGTCGCCACCGAATGGCGCATCGGCATCCGCCGCAAGATGAACGAGAGCGACACCGACGCCAACGTCAAGGCAATCGACTCGCTTCTCAATTACGAGACGGTGAAATATTTCGGCGCCGAAGAGCGCGAAGCGCACCGCTACGACCGCTCGATGGAGCGCTACGAGGAGGCGAGCGTTCGCTCTTACGTTTCGCTCTCCGTGCTCAACGCCGGTCAGGCGACGATCTTCACCATCGGACTAGGCGTCGCCATGGTGATGTGCGCCTACGGCATCCGCGACGGGCACAACACCGTCGGTGACTTCGTGATGATCAACGCGATGATGATCCAGCTCTACCAGCCCCTGAACTTCATGGGCATGGTCTATCGCGAGATCAAGCAGGCAATGATCGACATCGAAACCATGTTCGCGATCCTCTCCCGCAAGCCGGAGATCGAGGACCAGCCGGATGCCAGGGACCTTGATGTCACGAGTGGCACGATCCGCTTCGAGGATGTGTGGTTCTCCTACGAGCCGCAGCGGCCGATCCTCAAGGGATTGAGCTTCACGGTGCCGGCCGGCCGGACCGTTGCGATCGTCGGGCCTTCGGGAGCGGGGAAGTCCACGGTGTCGCGCCTCCTGTTCCGCTTCTACGATCTCACCGATGGGCGCATCACCATCGACGGGCAGGATATCCGCGACGTGACGCAGTCCTCGCTGCGCGCCGCTATCGGTGTGGTTCCGCAGGATACGGTGCTGTTCAACGACACCATCCGCTACAACATCCGTTACGGCCGTTGGGAGGCGAACGACCAGGAAGTCGAGGAGGCTGCACGGCTCGCCCAGATCGATGCTTTCATCCGGATGTCGCCCAAGGGCTACGAGACCGAGGTGGGCGAGCGCGGGCTGAAGCTTTCCGGCGGCGAGAAGCAACGCGTCGCGATCGCGCGCACCATCCTGAAGGGGCCGCCGATCCTGCTGCTCGACGAGGCTACCTCCGCGCTCGACAGCCACACCGAGAAGGAGATTCAGGATGCGCTGGAGCGCGTCTCGAAGAACCGCACGACGCTGGTGATCGCGCACCGGCTGTCCACCATCGTCGCTGCCGACGAGATCATCGTGCTCGACCAGGGCGTGATCGCCGAACGCGGCAGCCACTACGAGCTGCTGGCGGAAGGCGGCCTCTATGCCAGCATGTGGAACCGCCAGCGCGAGGCCGAGGCCGCGCGCGAGAAGCTGGCGGAGGTGGACGACGAACCGGCTGCGCCCAACCGCAATCCGCCCGTCGTGGAAGAGCCCGCTGTCGAGCGCGTAGAGACGGCGGTCGACCCTCCCATCGTACGTGTCGACGCCGCGGAGTGAAGCCGATGTCCGTCGTCGCCTCGATCCGTTCAGCCCTCGTTCCGATCAATCGGGAGGGCTATCCTTTTATCGGTGTCTTCGCGCTGGTCAGCCTGGTCCTGTTCTGGATCTGGACGCCGCTTGGCTGGGTTGGGACGGTTCTCACCGTATGGTGCGCTTTGTTCTTCCGCGATCCGCCACGGGTGACGCCGGTGGGCGAAGGGCTGGTGATTGCGCCTGCCGATGGCCGCATCAGCAAGATCATCAACGCGGTGCCGCCGAAGGAACTCAATCTTGGCGACCGGCCGATGCCGCGGGTGTCGATCTTCATGAATGTGTTCGACTGCCATGTGAACCGTAGTCCGGTCGGCGGCCGGATCGAGCGGATCGTCTACAAGCACGGCGCCTTCATCAATGCCGAGCTCGACAAGGCGAGCGAGGACAACGAGCGTAATTCCTTCGTCATCCTCAGCGGCGGCAACCGCATCGGGGTCGTTCAGATCGCGGGACTGGTGGCGCGACGCATTGTCTGCTTCCAGCGCGAGGGTGCGAGCGTCGGCGCCGGCGAGCGCATTGGATTGATTCGATTCGGCTCGCGGGTGGATGTCTATCTGCCCGAGGGAACGCGGCCCCTGGTCGCGGAAGGGCAGACTGCGGTCGCCGGCGAAACAGTGATCGCGGACCTGCGGGCTCGCGAGCGGGAGCGCACTTTCCGGATCGGCTGACGGCGCATGGAACTACGGTTAATGCCCCGCCATCAAGCCATGGCATGCGGTGCAGGAACCGATTATATTGGGAAGATGATCTTTTCCCCCTTCGAGCCCGAGCGAGTGGCAGAACGGCGGCGACGGTTCCGTCGCATTCCGATGCGGACGTTGCTGCCGAATCTCATCACGCTGCTCGCATTGTGCGCAGGGCTGACCGGCGTCCGCCTCGCGATCGAGGGCAAGCTCGAATGGGCCATTGCGGCGATTGTGTTCGCCGCGATGCTCGATGGCATCGACGGGCGCGTGGCGCGAATGCTCAAGGGCACGTCGCGCTTTGGCGCCGAGCTCGATAGCCTCGCCGATTTTTTCAATTTCGGTGTTGCCCCAGCACTCATCCTCTATTTTTGGGGATTGCACGAACTTGGCAATGTCGGCTGGATCGCGGCGATGGTGTTCGCGATCTGCGCAGGACTGCGGCTTGCCCGTTTCAACGTCATGATCGACGACCCGGACCGCCCGGCCTGGGCGGCGAACTTTTTCGTCGGAATGCCGGCTCCGATGGGCGCCATCACCGTGCTGCTGCCGATCTACGTGTTCTTCCTCGGGATGCCGCGACTCGCCTTTGTGGCGCCGGTGACGTTTCTTTACACGCTGGCGATCGCCTTCCTGATGGTGTCGCGGTTGCCGGTGTTTTCCGGCAAGAAGATCGGCCAGCGCGTCGCCCCTGAAATGGTGCTGCCCGTCTTTGTTCTGGTCGTGCTGTTCTTCGCGCTGCTGATCGCGTATCCGTGGTCGGTGCTCACCATTGGCACCGCCATCTATCTCGCGAGTCTTCCGTTCGGCATTGTCTCGTACCGCAACTACGAGCGCGAGGCTGCGGGCGCTGTGGCCGCCGGCTCCGGCCAGGCCACGGCGTTGCCGGCTGCAAACGAACCTCCACCGACGGTGCCCGAGCCGCCGTCCGAAGACTCCGATCGGCCTTCGCGGCTGAACTGACAGGCGTGGCAATGGTTGGGGGGCCGGCTTCGGGGCGGTCGCCGTACTTCCGCCAAGGTGTAAACGAGAATTAACCAACAGGCCTCGTCGACACATGTCGATGGACGGGGAGGATGCAATGACGAACGATGCTCATGGCCGCCGCGCGCAGTGGCCGGCCAACATCATGCTGGCCGCGGTCGTACTCACGCTGGCAACAGTGCCCGCGCGGCTTGCTCTGACGCAGACGACGCCGCAAGCGCAGTCCGGCGCCCAGGCTCCGGCCGATGCGCTGACACCGGTCGAGGAGTTCTCCCGCCAGCTCGAGCAGTTCAAGAAGACCATTCCCGATCTCAACAAGCGCATCGAGGAAAGCACGTCGTCGGTGGAGCGCTGGACCGACGTCAATACGGCGCGCAAGGAGATCGCGGAGCTGCGCGCACTGGTCGCCGCGGCGCTCGGAGCGGTCTCCGACAATGGCGTCGTGTCGCAATTGGGCGCGCGTGCCCTCGCGCATGCCCGCAACAAACTTACCGCGCTCCAGCACGACACCCGCTTCAAGCCGGAGGAGCGGCAATTCCTGATCGAGCAGTGGCGGAGGCTCGCAGCCGAAACTGGAACGGCGGCCGACGAGCTTGGAGACGCCCGCCGGCAATTCTCCGACCTGCTGCGCCAGCTTCAGGCGAATGAGGATTTCATCGACGAGCTGGTCCAGATCCGCCAGGCGCAGAAGGCGCTTGAGGTCATCAAGCGGCTGACCGGGGATATCCGCGACGCTTCCGATCAGCTCAAGAGGCTCATCGGTGGAATCAAGTCGCCGGGGGCGTGAGTTCATGCCGGATTTCGGCAAGCTCGCCGTCGCCGTCGCCATTGTGACGTCGTGCAGCCTGGCGGGCTGCATCCCGGGAGAGACCGGTTACGTTGAGATCAAGACCGTTCCGGTCAGCGCGCGCGCAACCCCGTCCTTCTATCTCGATCAGGTCAAGCTCGATCCGATCCGCAAGGGCGTCGCCGTTCTTAAGCAGCGCGCCGGTACCGCCAAGCTCGCGAGCGACGCCGGCGGCCATCTCACCGTGCTTTGCGAGATCGTCGTGCGCAAGGACCGCATCACCTCGGTGACGGTCTCGGTGCTCGAACGCCCACCGCGCTGCCATTGCCGCAACAGCGACGGCAAGAAGCGCGTGTGCCTGAGCTGACGCGCCGTCTCATTTCATCGTCGGGATGACGAACTCGGCGCCTTCCTTGGTGCCCGACGGCCAACGCGCAGTCACCGTCTTGGTGCGCGTATAGAAGCGGATCGCGTCGGGACCGTGCTGGTTGAGGTCGCCGAAGCCGGAGCGCTTCCAGCCGCCGAAGGTGTAATAGGCCAGCGGCACCGGAATAGCGAAGTTCACGCCTACCATGCCGACGTCGACGCGGCTGGTGAAGTCGCGGGCGGTATCGCCATCGCGCGTGAAGATCGCAACGCCGTTGCCGTACTCGTGCGCGGACGGGAGCCGCACCGCCTCCTCATAGTCGCGCGCACGCACCACCGACAGCACGGGCCCGAAGATCTCCTCTTTGTAGATACGCATGTCGGGCGTCACCTCGTCGAACAGGCAGCCGCCCATGAAGAAGCCGTTCTCGTAACCCTGCAGCTTGAAGCCGCGGCCGTCGACACGGAGCTTGGCGCCTTCCTTGACGCCGAGCTCCACGTAGCTCCTGACCTTGTCGAGATGCGCGCGCGTGACGAGCGGGCCGTAGTCGGCCTGCGTATCGGTGGAGGGGCCGATCTTGAGATTTTCCACCCGCGGGATCAGCCGTTCGAGCAGCGCGTCGGCGGTTCTCTGGCCGACCGGCACTGCCACCGACACCGCCATGCAGCGTTCGCCGGCGGAGCCGTAGCCGGCGCCCACCAGCGCGTCGACCGCCTGGTCGAGGTCGGCGTCGGGCATCACGATCATGTGGTTCTTGGCGCCGCCGAAGCATTGCACGCGCTTCCCATTGGCGCAGCCGGTTGCATAGACATAGGCGGCGGTCGCCGACGATCCGACAAAGCCGACCGCCTTCACGCGCGGATCGACGAGCAGCGTATCGACTGCTTCCTTGTCGCCGTTTACGACGTTGAGCACGCCCGCCGGTAGTCCGGCCTCGACCAGCAACTCGGCCAGCCGCATCGGCACCGACGGGTCGCGTTCCGATGGCTTGAGGATGAAGGCGTTGCCGCAGGCGATCGCCGGCGCAAACTTCCACATCGGGATCATCGCCGGGAAATTGAACGGCGTGATGCCGGCCACCACGCCCAGCGGCTGGCGGAACGAGAACAGATCGATCGCCGGGCCCGCGCCTTCGGTGTATTCGCCCTTGAGCAGATGCGGAATGCCGCAGGCGAACTCGACCACCTCGAGTCCACGTTGGATGTCTCCGCGGGCGTCGGCGACCGTCTTGCCATGCTCCGACGAGAGCAGCTTCGCGAGCGTATCGAACTCGCGCTGGAGCAGCTCCAGGAATTTGAACAGCACGCGTGCGCGGCGTTGCGGATTGAGCGCCGCCCAGCCGGGCTGAGCCTTGTCGGCGCTTGCGATGGCGCCCTCGACCTCCGAACGGCTTGCGAAGGCGATCTTGGCCTGGACCTCGCCGGTATCGGGATTGAAGACGTCGCCGAACCGGCCCGAGGCGCTCGCCACAGGCTGGCCGCCGACGAAGTGGCCGATTTCGCGCATGGGTCTTCTCCCCTGGTCGTCCCCGGCCGCTTTTCCGGGGGCCCGGGATGCATTTTGGAGCACGGCTGCCCGCCAACGCAAACGGCCGGCCGGGGCGGCCATTTGCCAAGCGTTAGTATTCAGTAACCGTCCCTTAAGCGCACAGGCGCTAGCTTCAAGGCGGTGCTGCCAGGCGACGGCCAGCGCGCGTATGCGTACGGGTGGGTTAGTCCATGGATATTGCCACGAGTCTCGGCCTTTTGGCCGGCGGGATCGTTATGGCCGCCTTGATTTTGATGGGCGGCGACATGCGAATGTTTGTGGACTACCACGCCGCCATCGTCATTTTCGGCGGCTCGTTCGCGGCAACGCTTATCAGGTTTCCTTTATCGTCCATCTTTCATGGGCTTCCCCTGGGCGCCAAATACGCTTTCACGTTGCGCCGGATGACGCAGCGCGAGCTCGTCGACGAGATCGCCGGCCTGGCCGAGATCGCGCGTAAGCAAGGGCCGGTGGGACTTGAAAAGGTCGAGATCGAAGATCCCTTCCTCGCCAAGGGCGTCCGCTTCATTGCCGACGGCTACGACAACACCTTCATCCGCGACAATCTCGAGCGTGATCGCGACAACTTCCTCACCCATCTCGACGAAGGCCAGAAGATCTACCGCGCCATCGGCGACTGCGCGCCAGCTTTCGGCATGATCGGCACGCTGATCGGCATGGTGCAGATGTTCGCCAACATGACCGACCCCTCGAAGCTCGGCCCCTACATGGCTGGCGCGCTTCTCGCGACGTTCTATGGCGCGGCGGTCGCCAATCTGATTTGCCTGCCGCTTGCCGACAAGCTGCACCTCAAGCTCGTCGACGAAGAGATCAACCGTACGCTCATTATCGACGGGATCATGATGATCC
>JBOHIG010000046.1:0-8783 GCA_050725815.1 Xanthobacteraceae bacterium | reverse complement strand
GCATGGGCCTGATCGGCGGCTTCTGCCATCTCTATATCGGCCAGGAAGCTGTCGTGGTGGGAATTCAGTCTGCCCTGGAGCCCAAGGACACCGTCATCACCAGTTATCGCGACCACGGCCACATGCTCGCCTGCGGCATGGATCCCAAGGGCGTCATGGCGGAGCTTACCGGCCGGCGCGGGGGCTATTCCCGAGGCAAAGGCGGTTCGATGCACATGTTCTCCGTCGAGAAGGGTTTCTTCGGCGGCCATGGCATCGTCGGCGCGCAGGTGCCGCTCGGCACCGGCATCGCCTTCGCCAACAAATATCGCGGCAACGACAATGTGAGCTTGACCTATTTCGGCGACGGCGCCGCCAATCAAGGCCAGGTCTACGAGAGCTTCAATATGGCGAAGCTCTGGTCGCTGCCCGTGATCTACATCATCGAGAACAACCAATATGGGATGGGCACCTCGGTCGCGCGCGCATCGGCGACGACGAACCTGGCGCTGCGCGGAAGCGCCCACGATATTGACGGCGAACAGGTCGACGGCATGGATGTGCGCGCAGTCAAAGCTGCCGGCGAGCGCGCGGTGGCGTGGTGCCGCGAGGGCAACGGCCCGATCATCCTGGAAATGCTCACATACCGCTATCGCGGACATTCGATGTCCGACCCGGCCAAGTACCGCTCCAAGGAAGAAGTCGACAAATTCCGCACCGGGCACGATCCGATCGAGCAGGTGCGCGCCCGCCTGCTCAGCAGAAAGTGGGCAACCGAGGATGCGCTCAAGAAGGTCGACACCGAGGTGCGCGCGATCGTCAACGAGGCGGCCGAGTTCGCGACCAATGATCCCGAGCCGGATCCGGCCGAGCTCTACACCGACGTTTATTCATGAGCTGGCCGGCCGGTCACGGCACACTCCAACTGAAACGCTAGTAGCATTATGCCGACTCAAGTCTTGATGCCTGCCCTTTCGCCGACCATGGAGAAGGGCAATCTCTCCAAATGGTTGAAGAAGGAAGGCGACGCCGTCCGGTCGGGCGATGTAATTGCCGAAATCGAAACCGACAAGGCGACCATGGAGGTCGAGGCGGTCGACGAAGGCACGCTCGGCAAAATCCTGGTGCCCGAAGGCACGACGGACGTCGCGGTCAACACACCGATCGCAGTGATCCTGGGCGAGGGCGAGGATGTTGGCGCGGTCAAGGATGCCGGCAAGCCCGCGCCGCAGCAAAAGGCGGCCGAATCCTCGCCGCCGGCTGCAAAGGAGGCGCGTGCGCCCACTGCTCCTAACGCCGCCGCTGTGCAGCCGAAGCCGCAGGTAGAGCCCGAGCCCGACGTTCCGGAAGGCACCGAGATGGTCGGTATGACCGTGCGCGAGGCGCTGCGCGACGCCATGGCGGAAGAGATGCGGCGCGACGATACAGTATTCGTGATGGGGGAGGAGGTCGCCGAATATCAGGGCGCCTACAAGGTGACCCAAGGCCTGTTGCAGGAGTTCGGCGCCAAGCGTGTGATCGATACGCCAATCACGGAGCATGGCTTCGCCGGTCTCGGGATCGGCGCGGCATTTGCCGGCCTCAAGCCGGTCGTCGAATTCATGACCTTCAATTTCGCTTTGCAGGCAATGGACCAGCTCATCAATTCAGCCGCCAAGACCCGCTACATGTCGGGCGGGCAGATGGGCGTGTCGATCGTCTTCCGCGGCCCGAACGGGCCGGCTGCGCGCGTCGCCGCCCAGCACAGCCAGGACTTCACGGCTTGGTACTCTCACATTCCCGGCCTGAAGGTGGTCGCGCCGTACAGCGCAGCCGACGCCAAGGGGCTGCTCAAATCGGCGATTCGCGATCCCAGCCCGGTGATGTTCCTGGAGAACGAGATTCTATACGGACACAGCTTCCCGGTGCCCAAGCTCGACGACTATCTCGTCCCGATCGGCAAGGCCAAGATCGCGCGGCGCGGAAGCGACATTACGATCGTCTCCTGGTCGATGGGCATGGTGCACGCCCTTAAGGCTGCGGAGGAACTCGCGAAAGACGGCATCGATGCCGAGGTCGTCGACCTGCGCACGCTCAAGCCGATGGATATCGACACGGTCGTCGAGTCTGTGAAAAAAACGGGCCGCATCGTGACCGTGGAGGAAGGCTGGCGTCAGTCCGGCGTCGGTGCCGAGGTCGCCGCCAATGTATCGGAATTTGCTTTCGATTGGCTCGACGCGCCGGTCTTGCGGGTCACGGCCAAGGATGTGCCGCTGCCGTATGCGGCCAATCTCGAGAAGCTCGCATTGCCTTCCGTCGCCGACGTGATCGAGGCGACGAAGGCCGTCTGTTACCGGTAAGAAAGCCAGACGTCGATGCCGGTCAACATCCTCATGCCCGCCCTCTCCCCCACCATGGAGAAGGGGAATCTTGCCCGCTGGCTCAAGAAGGAGGGCGACGCGGTCAAGGCCGGCGACGTGATCGCCGAAATTGAGACCGACAAGGCCACGATGGAATACGAGTCGATCGACGATGGCGTGCTGGCGAAGATCGTGGTTCCCGAGGGTACGCAGGACGTGCCGGTGAACGAGTTGATCGCCGTGCTAGCGCAGGAGGGCGAAGACCCGAAGGCCGCGAGCTCCGCCGCGCAACGTCCGGCGCCTGCTGTGAAAAAGCCGGCCGAGCCACAAAAAGCGCCATCGACGCAGCAACCGGCTGAGCTGAAGCCAGCGCCACGTCAGGCGCCCGCAACACGGGACACCGGTTCTCCCGTACATGGCGCGAACCGAGTCTTTGCATCGCCCCTGGCGCGGCGCCTTGCGCGCGACGCCGGCATCGACGTCGGGCGCATCCAGGGGTCCGGGCCGCATGGGCGTGTGATCGCTCGCGATGTCGAAGCCGCTAAGTCCGGTAAAGGCCTCACTGCGGCGCCAGGCACGCCGGCCGCGGTCCTGCCGCCGTCCGACGACAAGATCCGCGCGCTGTTCGAGGAGGGAAGCTACGAGGTCGTCCCGCACGACAATATTCGCAAGGTGATCGCGCGGCGGCTCGTCGAGGCGAAGGCGACGATTCCGCATTTCTACCTCACGGTCGACTGCAATATCGGCAAGCTGCTGGCGGCGCGCGAGGAGATCAATTCCGCCGCGCCCAAGGACCAGGACGGCAAGCCCGCCTACAAGCTCTCGGTCAACGATTTCCTCATCAAGGCGCTGGCGCTTGCGCTGCAACGCGTGCCCGACGCCAACGTGACCTGGACCGAAGGCGGCATGCTCAAGCACAAGCATTCCGACATCGGTGTTGCGGTGTCGATCCCGGGCGGGCTGATCACGCCGGTGGTTCGCCATGCCGAGGCGAAGTCGCTCTCCGTCATCTCCAACGAGATGAAGGACTACGCGGCGCGCGCGCGGGCGCGCAAGCTCAAGCCCAAGGAATACCAGGGCGGATCGAGCGCCGTCTCCAATCTCGGCATGTACGGCATCAAGGACTTCGCCGCCGTCATCAACCCGCCTCACGCGACCATTCTTGCGGTCGGAGCGGGCGAGGAGCGGGCGATCGCCCGGGACGGAAAGATCGAAGCAGCCTGGATCATGTCGGTGACGCTCTCGACCGATCATCGCGCCGTCGACGGCGCGCTGGGTGCCGAACTGGTTGGCGCGTTCAAGGCGCTGATCGAGAATCCGGTGATGATGGTGGTGTGACGCACCGGAACGCGGACAGCATGATGAGCGAGCGCGAATCCAATCTTCGATCGGTGCTGATGAGCTACTTCCCGATGTTCATCGCGGTGCTTTCGCTGGTGACGTCGATCTTCAACGGCTATCTCAACTCCAGATTCGTCGACATCATCCAGCGCAATCTCGGCCGCGGCGAGTACCTGCGGACCTGCAAGGAGGTCATCGACGCCTATTTCCAGGTGAAGCTTCGCGCCGACATCATCAGCCGCGATCGCAACAACGCGGGCGCCGGAGGAGCGTTGACGCCCCAGCAGATCGCGGGTGCGAGCGCAGTCGCCAGGATGGCGGCGCTCGGTACCTACCTTGCCAATCTGCGTGACGACTCCATCCGGGAACGCTACACGGAGCTGTCGGCGGCGGTCGAAAAGGCGCTCAACGACGCTCGTAAGACGCCTCCAGAGGGCGTGCCCAAGCTGTTCGAGACCGCCGACAGGATATTCAGCAGCATGAACGCCGACTGCGTGAATTCGGCAAAAGACCGCCCAATGTAGGGGCTCCCGCTGTATCTGATTGCGGGGCGACATATCTAGGCGATGAGGCTCAGAGCAACGGCATGGCCGACACGAATTTCGACATTATCATCATCGGATCCGGTCCGGGCGGCTATGTGACTGCGATCCGCGCGGCGCAGCTCGGGTTCAAGACCGCGATCGTCGAACGCGCCCATCTCGGCGGCATCTGTCTCAACTGGGGTTGCATCCCGACCAAGGCGCTGTTGCGGTCGGCGGAGATCTTCCACTATTTGCAACACGCCAATGACTACGGGCTCACCGCCGAGAAGGTCGGCTTTGACGCCAAGGCCGTTGTGACACGCTCGCGTGCGGTGTCGAAGCGCCTCAACGACGGCGTCGGCTTCCTGATGAAGAAGAACAAGGTTTCCGTGATCTGGGGCGAGGCGGCAATCGATGCGCCCGGCAAGATCACGGTCAAGGCTTCGAAGGCCGATGCACCGAAAGACGCCCTCGGCGCGGGCGCCTACCAGGCCAAGCACATCATCATCGCGACAGGCGCTCGTCCGCGGATCCTGCCGGGCCTCGAGCCCGACAAGAAGCTGGTCTGGACCTATTTCGAAGCGATGGTTCCGGACCGCATGCCGAAGTCGCTGCTGGTCATCGGCTCGGGCGCGATCGGCATCGAATTCGCGAGCTTCTACCGCACGCTCGGCGCCGAGGTGACGGTGGTTGAGGTGCTGCCGCAGATCCTGCCGGTGGAGGACGCGGAGATCTCCGCCTTCGCGCGCAAGGCGTTCGAGAAGCAGGGCATCAAGATTTTTACAGGCGCAAAGGTCACCAGGCTCGATAAGAAAGGCGACTCGGTCACCGCCACCATCGACGACGGCAAGGGTGGAACGCAGACGCTGACCGTCGAACGGGTGATCTCCGCGGTCGGCGTCGTCGGCAATATCGAGAATCTCGGCCTGGAAAAGGTCGGCGTGAAGACCGATCGCGGGGCCATCGTGGTCGACGCGCTCAGCCGTACCAATGTGCCGGGCATCTATGCCATCGGCGACGTGTCCGGCCCGCCGCTGCTCGCTCACAAGGCCGAGCACGAGGGAGTCATCTGCGTCGAGGCGATCAAGGGCTTGAAACCGCATCCGATGGACAAGCGCCTGATCCCCGGCTGCACCTATTGCACGCCGCAGATCGCTTCCGTGGGCCTGACCGAGCAGGCTGCGAAGGAGCAGAAGCGCGAGGTGCGCATCGGCCGTTTCCCGTTCGCGGGCAACGGCAAGGCCATTGCGCTCGGCGAGGACCAGGGGATGGTCAAGGTGATCTTCGACAAGAAGACCGGCCAGCTCCTCGGCGCGCACATGGTCGGCGCGGAGGTCACCGAGTTGATTCAGGGCTACGTCGTCGCCATGAATCTGGAAACGACGGAGGAGGAGCTGATGCACACGGTGTTCCCGCATCCGACCCTGTCCGAAATGATGAAGGAAGCAGTGCTCGACGCCTATGGCCGCGTGCTGAACGCCTGACGCCTGCAGGCGGAGGGTGCCGTTGGCTCTTGTGGCCCAGCCTGAGCGCCCGTAAGTAAGAGTCGAACAATCGCAACGAGTCCGGAGCGGCAAATGGCTGTCGTGCTCGACATCATCAACGGACCGCAGCGCGCGCGCCATCCCGAAAAGGCACATCGGCCTGACGCGCCCGCGCTGCCGAAGCCCGACTGGATCCGCGTCAAGGCGCCGGTCTCGAGAGGCTATCTCGAAACCCAGCGGATCGTGCGCGAGAACGGCCTGCACACGGTCTGCGAGGAAGCCGGCTGTCCCAATATCGGCGAGTGCTGGGAGAAGAAGCACGCAACCTTCATGATCATGGGGGACACCTGCACGCGCGCCTGTTCCTTCTGCAACGTAAAAACCGGTTTGCCCGGGCCGCTCGACGCGGCGGAGCCCGAGCGCGTCGCTAAGGCGGCAGCAAAACTCGGCCTTGCCCATATCGTTGTCACCTCCGTCGACCGCGACGATCTCGAAGACGGCGGCGCAGGGCACTTCGCTGCGACGATCCGCGCGATCCGCGCCCGCTGTCCGGCGACCACGATCGAAGTGCTCACCCCCGATTTCCTGCGCAAGGAAGGCGCGGTCGAATCCGTCGTGGCGGCGCGCCCTGACGTGTTCAACCACAATCTCGAAACCGTGCCGTCAAAATACCTCACGGTACGTCCCGGCGCGCGCTATTTTGCATCGGTCCGCCTGTTGCAACAGGTGAAAGAGATCGACCCCGCGATGTTCACCAAGTCTGGAATCATGGTCGGGCTGGGCGAGGAACGTAACGAGGTCATGCAGGTCATGGACGACCTGCGCGCTGCGGGCGTCGACTTCCTCACGATCGGCCAGTATTTGCAACCGACGCGCAAGCATCATCCGGTCATGCGCTTCGTTCCGCCGGATGAATTCAAGACCTATGAGACGATTGCCTATTCCAAAGGCTTCTTGACGGTCGCCGCGAGCCCGCTGACCCGCTCCTCGCACCACGCGGGCGAGGATTTCGCGCGGCTGAAGGCTGCGCGTGATGGCAGTCCTGGACAACGCTGAGCGACCGATGCGCCGCATTCCGGTGGTTCTCTGATGCCCCAGTTCACCACCACGCGCCGGGTCAAGCATGCTGCTGCCGAGATGTTCGATCTGGTCGCCGATGTCGAGCGGTATCCCGAGTTCGTGCCGTTGTGCCGCTCGCTCAAGGTGCGCCGCCGCATCGAGGAGCCTGAAGGCGTTGAGGTGATCGTCGCGGACATGACGATCGCCTACAAGCTTGTGCGCGAGTCGTTCACCAGCCGTGTCACGCTGGATCGCCCCAACCTGCAAATCCTGGTCGAGTATCTCCAAGGGCCGTTCAGCCATCTGGAAAACCGTTGGACCTTTCATCCGATCGCGGAGCGCATCTGCGACGTCGAATTCTTTATCTCCTACGAGTTCCGCAGCCGCACGCTTGGCCTTTTGATGGGCGCCATGTTCGACCTGGCGTTCCGGCGCTTTGCCGCCGCCTTCGAGCAGCGGGCCGACAAGATCTACCGGGGGGTAAGCGGTGCTTAACGCCCCTGTGCCTAGGATTACGACTGCTTCCTGGGGCTTCGATGACCACCGTCCATCCAACAACGCCGCAGTCGGCGAGTGTCACGCCCGAGATCCTGCGGCTGGCGGTGCCGCTCTATGCAGCGACGCTGTTTCTCTCCGCGCTCTTGCTGTTCGCGGTCCAGCCGATGTTCGCAAAGATGGTGCTGCCGCGACTTGGCGGCGCGCCGAGCGTCTGGTCGGTGGCGATGGTATTCTTCCAGGGGGCGCTGCTCGCCGGCTATGCCTACGCCCACCTGTTGATCCGGTTTGCGCCGCTCGGGATGGGGGCCCTCGTCCATCTCGGCCTTCTGGCCGCCGCCGCAATGCTGCTGCCGATCGGGATCGCGCAAGGCTTCGGCGTGCCGCCCGAATCCGGCATTGCAGTTTGGCTGATCGGGCTGTTTGTCGCCTCGATTGGGCTGCCGTTCGCCGCGCTCGCAGCCAGCGCTCCGCTACTGCAGGGATGGTTTGCCGCGTCGGGGCATCCCCAGGCGCACAATCCTTATTTTCTCTACGCCGCCTCCAACCTTGGGTCATTCGCCGCACTCCTGGCCTATCCCGTTGCCGTCGAACCGTTTCTGGCGTTGCGGGGCCAGTCGGAATTCTGGTCGTTGGGATTTGCGGCGGTGGCCGTGCTTGTTGCGCTCACGAGCCTGTTCATTGCGCGCCAGCCGCACCTGCGTGCTGCCGGAGACAACGTGGCTGCGGTGTCATGGCGCGATCGTTTCGCATGGATGACATTTTCAGCGATTCCCGCTGGTCTGGTCATTGCCGTCACGTCCTATCTGACGACTGACGTCGCGGCCGCGCCGTTCCTATGGGTGCTACCTCTTGCGCTTTATCTGCTGACCTTTGTCGCTGTCTTTCGCGACCGCGCGTGGATAGCGCAGGAAACCGTTGCACGGGCCGTTCCGTTCATTGTCGCGCCGCTCGCTATTGGGCTGCTCGGACGCGATCACGTGTTCTGGCTGGCGATGGCCATCATCAATCTTGTCGGTTTCGTCCTGCTGGCGTTGATGTGCCATGGCGCGCTCTATCAGCGGCGTCCGGCGCCGGCGCGCCTGACTGAGTTCTATCTATTGGTATCGGTCGGCGGCGTCATCGGTGGGACTTTTTCTGCACTCATCGCGCCGCATATTTTTGTGCGGATTTATGAATACCCGATCCTGATCGTTGCGGCGGTGCTGGTGCTGCCGGGCGTCTGGTCGGGGGGCTGGCGCTGCATCCTGCGGGAAGCCGGTCCAGCGATCGGTATTGCTGCCGCCGCGGTCGCCGCCAACGTCATGTTCGACATTCGCCTGCCGTCGGCCGTCGAGCTTCCGTTCCGGATCGGGCTGGTTGCGCTCGCGGCCGTGATGCTGTTGCAGCGCCGTCGGCCGGCGCGGTTCGTAGCGCTCGTAGTGCTCGCGTTTGTTCTGTCTGGCCTCTGGCAGCCCGGATACAACCGGGTCGAGACCGCGCGCAGTTTCTTCGGAGTTCATCAGGTGATCGACACCGCCGACGGACGGCACCGGCTGCTGTATCACGGCACGACCCTGCAT
>JBOHIG010000045.1:0-2017 GCA_050725815.1 Xanthobacteraceae bacterium | reverse complement strand
GCCTTGACGATGGTGTCGACCACCATCGGCACGATCAGGCTCCACGACGACATCGGCGCGGGGTAGCGCGCCATCATGACGTTGCCTTCCGGAATGATGACGTTGAGCGCGCGGAAGGAGCCCTCGTTCACGGGATCGAGCGGGCCGGTGAGCGCCTTGTAGGCGACACGCGCGCCCGCCAGCGTGCGCGAGTTGATGCCCGACTTGCGCTCCTGCGAGCAGCCCGACAGGTCGATGGTCATCTCACCCTTCTTGACCGTGACCTTGACCCGGATCGGCACCGGCTCGCCTTTGAGGATGCCATCGTCGTCGACCGCCGACTCCGCCTCGTAGACGCCGTCGGGAAGCTGCGAGACCACATTGCGGCACTTCAGCTCGGTCTCGTCGAAGATGGTCTCGATCGCGGCCAGGATGGTGTCGCGGCCGTATTTGTCGAACAGCTCGTCGAGGCGGCGCGCGGCGAGCCGGCAGGCGGCCATCTGCGATTTCATGTCGCCGAGGGAGGATTCCGGAAAACGGATGTTGTCCTTCAGCACGCGGTAGAGCGTGTCGTTGACCTTGCCGGCCTCGTAGATCTTGAGCTGGTCGAGCTGAAGCCCTTCGAGCCAGGGATCGGCGACTGTCGGTCCGGCGCCGAAGCCGGTCGACATGCCGCCGATGTCGATCCAGTGCGCGCGCACCATCATGAACATCAGCAGCTCGCCCTTGTAGAAATAGGGCGCGTAGATAACGACGTTGTTGAGGTGCTGGCCGGCGACCGCCTGGTGATTGGTGATGATGACGTCGCCTTGCTTGAAGCCCTTGGCGCCGTACCGCTTCATGCCGTCGTCGATGATGACGCCGAGATCGGCGACGAAATGCGATACGCCGCCGACGTTCTGCGACACCAGCTTGCCGGCGGGGTCGATGAGCGCGGTGCAGAAATCGCGCACCTCGTAGATCATCATGTTGTAGGAGGTGCGCTGGAGATCTGCCGCCATCTCGTTGGCGACGGCGGGCAGCGCATTGCGGATCACCTCCAGCGTGACCGGGTCGAGCGCTTTGCGTTTCACGGCACTACGCCCGCTGGACTTCGAGCGCGCCGCGGCGGCCTTCTTGCGTTTCTTCATCATCATGCGCTCCCGACCTTGATGATCAGCTCGCCGGACGGAGCGACCGTGCAGCGGTCGCCTTTGAACATCACCGTCGTGGTGCCGTGCTCCTGGATCAGCGCCGGCCCGGCGATGCGGGTGCCGGCCTTCAGCGCCTCGCGAGCGTAGACCGGGCAGCGTACCGGTGACTTGGCGTCCGTGAAATAGACCTCGCGGCGTTGCGCGACCTTTGACGTGCTGCCCTTGCCGAGCCGGGGGAATTTGAGCCGCGGCCGCTTGCCGATCAGGCCGAGCCGCATATTGACCATCTCCACCGGGTCCTCCGGCGAGGCATGGCCGTAGCGGTGCTCGTAGAGCTTGTCGAAGGCGGTGCGGATGGCCTTGCGGTCGCCCTTCTGCAATTGCTTGAGCGTCACCGGCACCGAGAGCGTGAACTCCTGTCCGACATAGCGGATGTCGAGCTGGATCTGCTCCTCGGAGTTGCGGGTGTTGCGCAGGCTCTCGCGCGCCTGGGCGCGCATCTCCTCGTAGACCTTGACCAGTGCCTTGAAGTCGATGCCGGCGAGATCGGAATAAGAGGTCCGGATGAAATCGTGGCGCTCGTCGGCGACCAGCATCCCGAGCGCCGAGAAGTGCGAGGGGAACAGCGGCACGATCACGGTCGGGATGAACAGCTCGCGCGCGATCGCCATCACGTGCAGCGGGCCGGCACCGCCCGAGGCGACCAGGGCGAAGTCGCGCGGGTCGTAACCCTTGGCGACCGACACCTCGCGCACCGCGAGCGACATTTTCGCGATCGCGATCTCGACGATCGCCTGCGCGGCGGCGACCGTGTCCATCTTCAGCGGCCTGGCGACCTTCTCCTCGATTCCACGGGCGGCGCCTTCGGCGTCGAGCTTCATCTGCCCGCCGAGGAAATTGTTGGG
>JBOHIG010000044.1:0-3114 GCA_050725815.1 Xanthobacteraceae bacterium | reverse complement strand
ACCGATTTCGTCGCCCGCAACGATCTGTTCCAGGGTCTCGTGAAGATGATCGCGGACGTGGCGCTCGATGTTGGCGCAGACGTCGAGAAGATCAAAGCCGCCAAGGCCGGGAGCATCACGGTCGCCGATGCGATCGCGGACACGGTCGCCAAAGTCGGCGAGAACATGACACTGCGGCGCGCCGCAACGCTGTCCGTCGGCAAGGGTGCGATCGGCCGCTACGCGCACAGCTCGGTTTTCGAAGGCCTCGGCAAGATCGGCGTCATCGTGGGGCTCGAGTCGAATGGCGATGCCGCCGAGCTTGCCCGCTTCGGGCGGATGGTCGCCATGCATATTGCCGCCAGTAATCCGCAGGCCGTCGATTCCTCAGGGCTCGATCCGGAGGTCGTCCGGCGCGAAAAGGACGTGCTTGCCGAGAAGGCCAAGGCGCAGGGAAAACCTGCGAATGTCATCGACAAGATCGTCGAATCAGGGCTCAAGACCTTCTACAAGGAGGTGTGCCTGCTCGAGCAGCCCTTCGTGCATGACGACAAGAAGAGCGTGGCGCAGGCGGTCAAGGAGGCCGAAGGCACGGTGGGGGCTCCGATCAAGGTGACCGGCTATGTGCGTTATGCGCTCGGCGAGGGGATCGAACGGCCCGACTCCGATTTTGCCGCCGAAGTCGCGGCGACAGCCGGAAAGACCTGAGGACAGGGCAGCGGGGGCGCGGCGTAAGCGGACAGGGCGGGTGCACCATGGCTGAGCCGATCTACCGCCGCGTGGTCGTCAAGGTGTCCGGCGAAGCGCTCATGGGGCCGGGCAATTTCGGTATCCATCAACCGACGCTGGAGCGCATCGCCGCCGATCTGGTGGCGACCCACGCATTGGGTATCGGCCTCGGCATCGTGGTCGGCGGCGGCAACATCTTCCGCGGGGTCGAGGTGTCCAGCCAGGGCATCCCGCGCGTGACTGCGGATATGATGGGCATCCTCGCGACCGTGATGAATGCGCTGGCGCTCGAAACCGCGCTCGCGGCAAAGGGCGCGCCGGCGCGCACCATGTCGGCCGTGACCATGCCGGAGGTTTGCGAAACCTACGAGCGGCGGCGTGCCCTGCGTCATCTCGACGAAAGGCGGATGGTGCTGCTCGCGGGCGGCACCGGCAATCCGTTCTTTACCACCGACACGACGGCAGTGCTGCGGGCGGCCGAACTGGGCGCGGAAGCGGTGCTGAAGGCGACCGACGTCGATGGCGTGTACAGCGCCGATCCGAAAAAGGACCCGAAGGCCAAGCGCTACGACCGCCTTAGTCATCAGGAGGCCATCGAACGCGATCTCAGGGTGATGGATACGACCGCCTTCGCGCTTGCCCGCGAGAACCGGATGCCTATCATCGTGTTCTCGATCCGGGAAGCCGGAGCAATCGAATCGGTGCTGAGCGGCCGAGGACGCGCCACCGTCGTCACTTCGTGAGAGACCGTCAAGTCGGCGATCGGACCGGACAAGGCGGTCGTCGATTCGAGCATGTGCTTTTTCAGGGGGTCGCCATGGCAACCGCAACACATGACATGAACGAGCTCAAGCGGCGCATGCAAGGCGCCATACATATATTGAAGCAGGAACTCGGCGGGCTGCGCACCGGACGCGCCTCGGCAGGCCTTCTGGAGCCTGTTCAGGTCGAGGCTTATGGCACGCATATGCCGCTCAATCAGCTCGCAACCGTAAGCGTGCCAGAACCACGCCTTATTTCGGTTCAAGTCTGGGATCGTTCTGTTGTGCATGCGGTCGAAAAGGCCATCCACGCCTCCAATCTCGGCCTGACGCCGTCGACGGAAGGCGACGTACTGCGCCTGCGCATCCCCGAGCTTAACGAGGAGCGCCGGAAAGAACTGGTCAAGGTTGCCCATAAATACGCGGAAGCGGCTAAGGTCGCGGTGCGTCACGTGCGGCGCGACGGCCTCGATGTGCTCAAAAAGCTGGAGAAGGATCACAAGATCGGCGAGGACGAGGGCAAGCGCTCCTCCGACGAAGTTCAGAAGGCAACCGACGCGGTCATCGTCGAGATCGACAAGATGCTCGCGACCAAGGAAAAGGAAATCCTCACGGTGTGAGGATCGAAGGAATGTCGAAGCCCGAGGCTCTCAACATCCGCACTCCTGAGTTCGCCGTGCCCCGGCACGTGGCGATCATCATGGACGGCAATGGGCGTTGGGCCGCAGCACGCGGCCTTCCTCGCAGCGAGGGGCACCGGCGCGGCGTCGAGGCTTTGCGCCGCACGGTGCGCGCCGCTGGCGACATCGGTATCGGCATCCTGACCATCTTCTCCTTCAGTGCGGAGAATTGGGCACGGCCCGCGTCCGAGATCCGCGATCTCATGGGTTTGCTGCGCCGGTTCGTGCGTCACGACCTGGCGGAACTGCACAAGAACGGCGTGCATGTGCGCGTCATCGGCGAGCGCGGCGATCTCGATCCGGAGATCAGGAAGTTACTTGAGGAGGCGGAAGAGCTCACCCGCTACAACGACAAACTCACGCTGGTGGTTGCTTTCAATTACGGCGCCCGGCAGGAGATCGCGCGCGCGGCGCAGCGCTTGGCGGCCAAGGTCGCGGCTGGCGAGCTGCCGGCGGAGGCGATCACTGCGGAGGGGCTGTCCGCTCATCTTGATGCGCCGGAGCTGCCCGATCCGGACCTCATCATCCGCACCAGCGGCGAACAGCGTTTGTCGAATTTCCTGCTGTGGCAGGCCGCTTACAGCGAGCTTGTCTTCGTTCCCACCTACTGGCCCGATTTCGACCGCGCGGCGCTGGAAAGCGCGATCACCGAATATCGCCGCCGCGAACGCCGCTTTGGCGGTCTGATCGCGCAGACCGGCTCGTGAGCATGACCGACGCGGATCCCGTGCGTCCGCAATCCGCCCCTGCGTACGCTGGCGGCGGGTTGGCGGTACGCATGGCCTCTGCGCTCATCCTGGCGCCGCTTGCCGTATTGTCCGCCTATGTCGGGGGTTGGGCGTTCGAGGTGTTCTGGGGCCTGGCCGCTCTGGTCGTGATCTGGGAATGGAGCGCGCTGGTGACCGGCGTCGACCGCCGCTCCGTATTCATGGTGGGCGCCGCCTCCATCCTGCTCGCGCTGGTAC
>JBOHIG010000043.1:0-14409 GCA_050725815.1 Xanthobacteraceae bacterium | reverse complement strand
GTTTGTCGCCATGGACAAGGACATCCTTGGCGCGGACGGCAAGGCCAAGCCCGGCGACACGCTGCGCGCCCGTGCGCTCGCCGCCATCAAGGCGACGCGCTGGGTGCCGCCGCAGGGCGAGAACCGCATCACCGGCATGGTCGAGAGCCGGCCCGATTGGGTGATCTCGCGCCAGCGCGCATGGGGCGTGCCGATCACCATCTTCATCCGCGAGCAGGACGACGGCTCGGTCGAGATCCTCAATGATCCGCGCGTCAACCAGCGCATCGCCGACGCCTTCGAAAAGGAGGGCACCGACGCCTGGTACGCGACCGGCGCCGCCGCGCGTTTTCTCAAGCCCGACTACGATTCCAACGCGTGGCAGAAGGTCGACGATACGCTCGACGTCTGGTTCGATTCCGGCTCGACGCACGCTTTCGTGCTGGAGGACCTCGAGGATTTCCCCGCCTTCGCCGGGCTCAAGCGCAAGCACGACGGCGGCAAAGACCAGGTGATGTATCTCGAAGGCTCCGACCAGCATCGCGGCTGGTTCCAGTCCTCGCTGCTGGAGAGTTGCGGCACGCGCGGACGCGCGCCCTTCGACGCGGTGCTCACGCACGGGTTCGTGCTCGACGAGAATGGGCGCAAGATGTCGAAGTCGCTCGGCAACGTCACCGCGCCGCAGAACGTCATCAAGCAGTCGGGCGCCGACATCCTGCGGATGTGGGTCTGCGCCTCCGACTACGCCGACGACCTGCGCATCGGGCCCGAGATCCTCAAGACCACGGTCGAGACTTACCGCAAGCTGCGCAACACGCTGCGCTGGATGCTCGGATCGCTCGCGCATTTCCACGACGACGACCGCATCGCACCGGAGAAAATGCCGGAGCTGGAACGGCTGATGCTGCACCGGCTCTACGAGCTCGACCGGCTGGTCCGCCAGGCCTATGCCGATTTCGACTACAAGCGCATCTTCGCGCCGCTCAACATCTTCATGACGGTCGACCTGTCGGCGTTCTATTTCGACATCCGCAAGGACACGCTTTATTGCGACCCGCTGTCGTCGTCGCGGCGGCGGGCGTGCCTCACGGTGCTCGACCATCTTTTCCGCGCCACCGTGACCTGGCTGGCGCCGATGCTGGCATTCACCGCCGAGGAAGCCTGGCTCGCACGCCATCCCTCCAGCGACGGCTCGGTACATCTCGAGGTCTTTCCCGAAGCGCCGGCGTCATGGCGCGACGATGCGCTCGCCGAGAAGTGGCGCAAGGTGCGCACCGTGCGCCGCGTCGTCACCGGCGCGCTGGAGATCGAGCGCGCCGGCAAACGCATCGGCTCGTCGCTCGAAGCCGACCCGATCGTGCATGTCCGCGATCCCGATCTGTTTGCCGCGCTGGTCGACATCGAATTGGCCGAGATCTGTATCACGTCGGCCGCTACGCTGGTATCGGATGAAGGCCCGGCGGAGGCATTCCGCCTGCCCGATGTCGCCGGCGTCGCCGTCGTCACCAATCTTGCCGAGGGCCGCAAATGCGCGCGCTCGTGGAAAATCTCGCCGGCGGTCGGTGCCGACCCCGACTATCCGGACGTGACGCCGCGTGATGCGCAGGCGCTGCGTGAATGGGATGCGGCGCGCAGCCGCGCGGCCGAGTGAGCGCGCCGTTGCGCGAGGACCGGCACGTAGGCGCAGACGCCGCCGGCCCGCCATCCTCGCTGGCTTGGGGTCCGTTCACCCGGCTTGGGCTCGCGGTCGCTCTGGCGAGCGCCGTGCTCGACCAGGCGCTCAAGCTGGGGCTCCTTCACGGCATGGACCTCGAGGCTCGCGGCATCGTGCGCGTCACGCCGTTTCTCGACCTTGTCCTGATTTGGAACAAGGGCATCAGCTACGGCCTGTTCCAACAGGACGGTCCGCTGGGGCAATGGGCGCTGCTGGCGCTCACGGCTGCCGCAATTGCGCTGTTGTGGATATGGCTGGCGCGTTCGCCCTCGCGGCTGACCGCGCTGTCCTTGGGCCTGATAATCGGGGGAGCCATCGGCAACGCCGTTGACCGGATAGCCCACGGGGCGGTTGCGGACTTCATCCTGTTCCACATCACCACCAATACCTTCAGCTTCAAGTGGTACGTCTTCAACTTGGCCGACGCCGCCATCGTTGCCGGGGTCGCCGGTCTCTTGTATGATTCCCTGTGGGGCGGACGCGCCGCAAAAGTGCCCCGATCCCGAGCATAATGCGGAATCATGAGGGTGTCGGCGGCGCTCCGCAATTGCCGCTTTGAGGGGACGATCATGCAGCAATCCGGCTGGAAACGGGGCGTCGGTCACGCCGCTTTGACGAGCATGTTCGGGCTGGTCGTGCTGGCCCTCATCGCACCTGGCAGCGCCCGCGCCCAGAACGACGAGGAAGATAACGCCCTCACCCGTTGGGAAAAGCGCATCTGGAGCAACATCACCACCGGCCTCGGCCTGGTGGATCCCAATGCGCCAGCGATCGACTACCGCGAGCGATCACCGCTGGTCGTGCCGCCGAGCCGCGATCTGCCGCCGCCGCAAACCGGCGCCGTGCCGCACGGCCCGGCGTGGCCGGTCGATCCTGATGCCAAGCGCGCAAAGGCCCGCGCGGACGCGAAACGCAAACGGACGGGCGGCAATTTCGATCATACCGTCAGCAGCCCCCGGAACCTGACGCCGGCCGAACTCGATCCCGCCGGCGCGTCGACGGGCAGTACCGCACCGAGCGGACCGGGCGGTGAGCTCAATCCCAATCCACTGCTGCCCTCCCAACTCGGTTATGTCGGGGGCCTGTTCAGCGGCCGCGCGTTCGGCTTCGGCATTGGCCCTCAGAAGGACGAGGTCGGAACGTTCAAGGGCGAGCCGCCGCGCGCCGCGCTAACCGCGCCCCCGGCCGGCTATCAGACCCCCTCCCCGTCGCAGCCTTATGGCGTGACGCGCCGCATCGAATACGGGAAAGTTAGGCCCGCCGATCCGGCCGTGGGGGCGCAATAGCGGTCGTATTTGAGCCTTATTCGACGCGCGCTCTTGCGGCGAACGCCCCGGTTCGCCATTTGACCACCGGCCCAATGCTCAATCCACGAGGACCCGTCGTGCCCCACGCGATAAGACGCGCAGCCAATCTTCTTGCCGCTGCGGCGGCCGTCCTGTTCCTGGCCGGCTTCACCGGAAGCGCCACCGCATCCGGTCCCGATGTCAGCCATTTCCGTCTCGCCAACGGCGTCGAAGTGGTGGTGATCCCCGACCATCGCACTCCGGTCGTCACCCATATGGTCTGGTACCGGGTCGGCGCAGCGGACGAGACCCCCGGGAAGTCCGGACTTGCCCATTTTCTCGAGCACTTGCTGTTCAAGGGCACCAAGAAGAACCCGCAGGGGTTGTTCTCGCACACTGTTGCTGCGATCGGCGGCTCGGAGAACGCGTTCACGTCGAACGACTACACCGGCTACTTCCAGCGCGTCACCCGCGACCGGCTCAAGCTGATGATGGAGTTTGAATCCGACCGCATGACCGGCCTTGAACTGACCGACGAAGTGGTGCGGCCCGAACTAAAGGTTGTGCTCGAAGAACGGAATATGCGGGTGGAGAACAATCCAGGCGCTCGCCTTGCCGAGCAGATGGAAGCGGCGCTCTACCTCAACCATCCTTACGGCCGGCCGGTGATCGGCTGGCGTCACGAAATCGAGAAGCTCACGCTCGCGGACGCGATCGAGTTCTATCGCCGCTTCTACACGCCGAACAACGCGATCGTGATCGTCGCCGGCGATGTGAAGGCCGACGAAGTCAGGAAACTCGCCGAGGAAACCTACGGCAAGGTTCCGCGCGTCGCCGAAGTTGCGCCGCGTGCGCGCCCGCAGGAGCCGGCGCAGGAAGCACCGCGCACGGTCACGCTGTCCGATCCGCGCGTCACTCAGCCGAGCTTCCAGCGCTACTATCTCGCGCCGTCCTATGCGAGTGGCCGACCTTCCGAGGGTGAGGCGCTCGACGTCCTGGCTCATATCCTGGGGCGCGGACCAAACAGCCGGCTCTACCAGAAGCTGGTGATCGAGAAGGCCATCGCGGTCAGCGCCGGCGCAAGTTACTACGGCACCGCGCTCGACAAGACCCGCATCAATGTCTACGGCACACCGAAGCCTGGCACGACTCTCACGCAACTCGAAGCGGCGATAGACGACGTCATCGCCGATTTCCTCAAGACCGGCGTGACCAACGAGGAGCTGGAGCGTTCCAAGAACCGCCTGCTCGCCGATGCGGTCTATGCGCAGGACAGCCAGAGCACGCTCGCCCGCTGGTACGGCAGCGCCCTGACCACCGGCTCGACCGTCGAGCAGGTCAAGACCTGGCCCGACCGGGTGCGCGCCGTCACCGCGGACGACGTGCGCAACGCCGCACAGCGGTGGCTGGACAAGCGCCGCTCGGTGACCGGCTATCTCATCAAGTCCGCCACCCCCAGGGAAAACCGCTCGTGACCATCTCAATGCTCCAGACCTTTGGCCGGACGGTGCGCCTCGGTGCTGTGGCGCTGCTTACCACGGCATTCTTCTCCCTCGCCGCGCCCGCCCACGCCACCAAGATCGAACGCGTCGTTAGCCCTGGCGGAATCGAATTCTGGCTGGTGCGCGACGCGACTGTGCCCTTGGTCGCAATCAATTTCGCGTTCCGCGGCGGCAGCTCCCAGGATCCCGCCGACAAGGCCGGCGTTGCGGAGTTGGCGGTCGGGCTGCTCGACGAAGGCGCTGGCGATCTCGACGGGCCGGCTTTCCAGAAGCGGCTCGAAAGCAAGGCGATCGAGCTGCAATTGCGCGCAAGCCGTGACCATGTACGCGGGACCTTGCGGACGCTCAAGGAAAACCAGGATGAAGCGTTCGATCTGCTGCGGCTGGCGCTCACCGCGCCGCGCTTCGATGCCAACGCCGTGGAGCGCGTTCGCTCCCAGATGATCTCGCGCTTGCAGCGGCAGAGCACCAATCCCAACAACCTTGCCAGCCGCAACTGGTGGCAGGCGGCGTTTCCCGACCACCCTTACGGCCGCTCGGGCAACGGCACGCTCGACTCGGTTCCGCGCATCGTTGTCGACGACCTCAGGGCCTATGTCCGGCACGTGCTGGCGCGCGACACGCTCAAGCTTGCTGTAGTCGGCGACATCGACGCCGCCAACGCCGGCCGGCTGATCGATTTTGCTTTCGGTTCCTTGCCCGCCAAAGCCGAGCTTCGGGCGGTGCCCTCCGCGACTTTGCAAGGGCAAGGCGCGCTCAAGGTCGTGCAGCTCGACGTGCCGCAAGCCGTCATCATGTTCGGCAGCCCCGGGCTCGCCCGCAACGATCCCGATTTCATGACCGCCTATGTCGTCAATCACATTCTCGGCGGCGGCTCGTTTTCGTCCCGGCTCTACTCCGAGGTGCGTGAGAAGCGCGGGCTGGCCTACGGCGTCTACACCAGCCTGACTTGGCTGCACGGTACGGCGCTGCTGGTCGGCAACACCGGCACACGCGCCGACGCTGCGGCGGAGACGATCAAAGTCATCGAGAATGAGTTCCAGCGGATGGCCAAGGACGGGCCGACGGAGAAGGAGCTCAACGAGGCGAAGACCTATCTCAAGGGCTCGTTCGTGCTCGGGCTCGATACGTCGACCAAAATCGCGAACCAGCTCGTCCAGATTCAGCTTGACGACCTCGGCATCGACTATATCGAGCGCCGCGCCGCTCTGATCGACGCCGTGACGCTTGCGGATGCGCGCCGGGTCGCGAAGCGACTGCTCGACAGCGGCTTCTTGACCGTCGTGGTCGGACGGCCCAATGGCCTTATGCCGCGCGGTCCCGGCGGCTAGTGGTCCTTTGATTCTAACATTCGCAAAGTCGCTCGCGACCGGGATGCGAATGTTAGAATCGGATCACTGGCGGTCGATTTTGTCCGCGTACCGCTTCGCAAATTGCCGCCTTTTGCCGGGCGCGCCGACGCCATACATTGCTAACCACAACAGGTGCGATCGGCATGCCGCTGCAACAATCCATCGACCTGGCGCGCGCCGAGCGGATCGGTCCCGTCGGCGTCAACGCCGCCGCATTCGACCAGGCGCTCGCGCGCACCGCTGACGCGCTCGCATGGTTACGGGACCGTCATGCGGACGGCAGCCTGCCGCTGCTGCGATTGCCGTCCGCCCGCGGCGATCTCGAATCCATCCGCGATGCCGGGCGGCGCCTCGCCGCGGACGCCACCGATATCGTCATCCTCGGCACTGGCGGATCGAGCCTCGGCGGCCAGACCCTCGCGCAGCTAGCCGATCATGCGGTGCCCGGCCTCGGCCTGCTGCGCGCAGGCCCTCGCCTGCATTTCATGGACAATCTCGATCCGGAGACTTATGGCGCTCTGCTCGGCAAACTGCCGCTCGCCAGCTCCCGCTTCGTCGCGATCTCGAAATCGGGCGGCACGGGCGAGACACTGATGCAGGTCGCGGCCGCGCTGACGGCGGTGAAGAAGGCCGGGCTTGCGGTACGCATCCCGGACCTGTTCCTCGGTCTGACCGAGCAAGCGAAGGACAACAAGCGCAGCGGGCTTCGCGTACTCTTCGACGAGCACAAGATCGCGATGCTCGACCACGATCCCGGCGTCGGTGGCCGCTATTCGGTGCTCACCAATGTGGGGTTGCTGCCGGCTGCCGTTCTCGGCCTTGACATCGATGCGGTGCGCGCCGGCGCCACCGAGGCGCTTGCGCCGGTGCTCGGCAAGGCCGCGCCCACCGAAGTCCCGGTCGCCGTCGGCGCCGCGCTGTCGGCCGCGCTCGGCAAGCCGATTACGGTGCTGATGGCCTATGCCGACCGGCTCGAACGCTTCACGCGCTGGTATGTGCAGCTCTGGGCCGAAAGCCTCGGCAAGGACGGCAACGGCACGACGCCCATCGGCGCGCTCGGGCCGGTCGATCAGCACAGCCAGCTCCAGCTCTTCATCGGCGGGCCGCGCGACAAGCTGTTCACCATCGTCACGGTCTCGAGCGCCGGCCGCGGGCCGCGCATCGACGCCGATCTTGCGAAGCTTGCGGGCGAGCCGGACTTCGCCGGCAAAGCGATCGGCGATCTGGTCGCGGCACAAGGCCGCGCCACCGCGGAGACGCTGGCCAAGAACGGCTGCCCGGTACGGACCATCCACATCGAGCGGCTCGACGAGGAGAGCCTCGGCGAGCTCTTGATGCATTTCATGCTGGAGACGATCATAGCCGCGCACCTCCTTGGCGTCGACCCGTTCGACCAGCCCGCAGTCGAGGAAGGCAAGGTGCTGGCGAAGCGCTATTTCGCCGGCCGCGGCTGATCCGCCCGCCATCATGGCCGGATTTCCGGCGAGAGCGAACCGAATCGCTGCACTAGGCGGTATTGTCGGGCCATGATCCGCATCACCGGCGCCATCAGCATCGACGAGGACGAGATCGAGGAGCGCTTCATCCGCGCCTCGGGTCCGGGAGGGCAGAACGTCAACAAGCTTTCGACCGCGGTGCAGCTTCGCTTCGACGTGTGCGGCTCGCGGTCGTTGCCAAACGATGTGGCCATCCGGTTGATGCGGCTCGCCGGCAAACGGCTCACCCGCGACGGCGTACTCGTCATCACTGCACAACGTCACCGTACGCAGGAGCGCAACCGGGAGGACGCTCGCGACCGCCTGATCGAGCTGATCCGGCAGGCGTCCGTCGCGCCGGTCAAACGCCGGCCGACCAAGCCGACCAAGGCTTCGCGCGAGCGCCGCCTCGAAGGGAAGAAGCGGCGCGCGACCGTCAAGGGATTGCGGCAGCGCAAGCCGGCGTTCGAATAGCGGGGGCGGAAAAGCGGCAGCGCTCGCGTGTGGCGTCCGGTGCCGATAAAATCCCTCCATTCGAATCGGGTTCCGACAATGCCTGTCCGCCAGCTCTCCGAGGGTATCGTCAACCGCATCGCCGCTGGCGAAGTGATCGAGCGGCCCGCGAGCGTGGTCAAGGAACTGGTCGAGAATGCGCTCGACGCCGGCGCGACCCGGATCGAGATCACGACCGATGGCGGCGGACGTCGGCTGATCCGCGTCGCGGACGACGGCGACGGCATGACGCGCGGCGACCTTTCGCTTTCCGTCGAGCGCCACGCTACCTCCAAGCTCACCGACGATGACCTGCTCGACATCCGCACGCTGGGTTTCCGCGGCGAGGCGCTGCCGTCGATCGGCTCGATTGCGCGGCTCTCGATCGCGACGCGTCACGCTACCGAGCCGCACGCCTGGAGCATCACCGTCGACGCCGGCGACAAGTCGGACGTGAAGCCCGCTGCGCTCGGCCAGGGCACTAGCGTCGAGGTGCGCGACCTGTTCTTCGCCACGCCGGCGCGGCTGAAATTCCTCAAGAGTGACCGCACCGAGTCCGAGAACATCCGCGAGACGGTGCGTCGGCTCGCCATGAGCCAGCCCGACGCCGCCTTCACGCTCGCCGGCGAAGGCCGCGAGCCCGTGACATGGGCCGCCGCTTTGCCCGGCGCGCACGGACGGCTGGCGCGGCTCGCCGATATCCTCGGCGCCGATTTCCGCGCCAATGCGATCGAGGTGGCAATCGAGCGCAACGGCGTCACGGTCGAAGGCTTCGCCGCGCTGCCGACGCACACGCGCGCCAATTCGCTCGGGCAATATCTGTTCGTCAATGGCCGGCCCGTGCGGGACAAACTTCTCGTCGGCGTGGTTCGCGCCGCCTATTCCGACTACCTGCCGCGAGACCGCCATCCGGTCGTGGCGCTGTTCGTAACGCTGCCGCCGCGCGAGGTGGACGTCAACGTGCATCCCGCTAAGGCCGAGGTGCGCTTCCGCGACGCCACGCTGGTGCGCGCGCTGCTGATGCATGCGCTCAAGGACGGGCTTGCCCGCGAAAGTCAGCGCGCGGCGACCACCGGCGGCAGCGCCACCGTCGCCGCGTTCCGTTCGGCGGTTGCGCCGCGGCGCGGCTGGGACTGGCGACGCTCGCCGGCGCGGCCCGATCCCCGCGGATTTTCGCTGCCGGCGCGCGGCGATGTGGGCTTCGCCGAAGCCGCACAGGCCGTTTTCGACGTGGGCGATCCGTCCGCCGATGCGCGTGTCGACGTCGCCGAGCCCGCCCCCGAGCTGGTCGACCATCCGCTTGGCGCAGCCCGCGCGCAGGTGCACGAAACCTACATCGTCGCGCAGACCCGCGACGGGCTGGTCATCGTCGATCAGCACGCGGCGCACGAGCGCATCGTGTACGAGCGCATGAAGGCGGCGCTAGAGAAGACCGGCGTCGCGCGTCAGATCCTGCTGATCCCCGAGATTGTCGAGCTCGACGACGCCGATGTCGAGCGGCTGCTCGGGCGCCGTGACGAGCTTGCGCGCTACGGACTTGCACTCGAGCCGTTCGGCCCGGGCGCCGTAGCCGTGCGCGAGACGCCCTCGATGCTGGGGGAGATCGACGCGCGCGCGCTCGTGCGCGATCTCGCCGAGCATATCGCCGAATGGGACGAGGCGTTGCCGCTCGAACGGCGGCTGATGCATGTGTCCGCGACCATGGCCTGCTACGGCTCGGTGCGCGCCGGGCGACGCCTCAAGCCCGAGGAGATGAACGCGCTGCTGCGCGAGATGGAGGCGACTCCCAATTCCGGCCAGTGCAACCACGGCCGGCCAACCTATGTGGAGCTGAAACTCTCCGACATCGAGCGGCTGTTCGGGCGGCGGTAAGCCTTTCACGACGATGCGATGAATGCGCGCATGCGCCGAGCCGACTGCGGCCCGGCCCTTGCCGGGTCCCTCCGGCACGATATGGTGAGAACAAATCCAACCATTAAAGCCCGTCGCAATCCGGCGACGACAGTCAAGGAGATGATTTCGATGCTGAAAGCCCAGCTCTGCCGTCTTGCAGCGGCATTCGCCATCGGCGCAGTCGCAACGTCGGCGCCGGCGAAGGCGGACGATCTGTCCGATTTCTTCACCGGCCGGCAGATCACCTGGATCGTGTCCTACGGCGCGGGCGGCAGCTACGGTCTCTACGCTCAGCTTGCGGCCCGTCATATCAGCAAGCACCTGCCGGGCAAGCCGACGATCGTGGTGCAGTTCATGCCGGGCGCCGGCGGCATCAGCGCCACCAATCATCTCTACAACGCCGCACCGAAGGACGGCAGCACCATCGCCACCGTCACCAAAGACCTTGCGCTCGAACAGGCGCTGCGGCCGAAGGACATCCGCTTCGACGCCCGCCGCTTCAGTTGGGTGGGCAGCTTCGCCGAGTACATCGCGGTGTTCGCAAGCTGGACCGCATCCGGCATCAAGACGATCGCGGACACCAAGAACCGCGAGGTCAGCCTGGCGACCAGCGGCCGCGCCCATCAGGGCTCGCAGCTCGCGGTGCTGCTCAATGAGTTCGCCGGCACCAAGTTCAAGCTGGTGACCGGCTATCGCGGCGCGGCCGACATGAACCTCGCAATGGAGCGCGGCGAGGCCCATGTCCGCATCACCTCGTGGAGCGGCTTCAAGAGCCAGCAGGGCGAGTGGGTCACCTCCGGCAAGGCGTCGGTGATCGCGCAGGGCGGCGAGCGCCGCCAGCACGATCTGCCGAAGGTACCGCTGTTCAGCGAGCTGGTGACCAATCCCGAAGGCCGCAAGTTGCTCGCCATCATCGAGTCGGGCGCCACTGTGGGCTGGCCGGCGCTGATGCCGCCCGGCGTGCCGGCCGACCGCCTCGCGGCCTGGCGCAAGGCCTTCGACGCCACCATGAAGGACCCGGCCTTCATCGCCGAGGTGACCAAGGCCAAGCTCGAAGTGCAGCCCAAGTCGGGCGCGGAGCTCGCCAAGGTGATCGGCGAGGTGCTGTCGGCCGATGATAAGCTGCTGGTCCGCGCCCGTGCGATCGCCGGCATCAAGAAATAGCACGCGATCCAGGGAGAGAGCCGCTCCATGGCCGAGTACCGCACGCCACCGGAGTCGATGAAGGCGGAGCTCGACGCACTCTACGCCAAGCTCGATCCGCTCTATCTCGACCCCGGCTTCCGGGTCACCAATGTGTCGATCTGGAAGGAGCCGAAGAAGGCGCTGGAGCCCGCGCTCTGGACCTGGACCGACGGGCGCGACGCGCTGAATACGCTCGCGTCCGTGCTCGGGCCCGAACACTGCGAGCGGCGCAATCTCATCATGCGCAATCCCGCGCAGGGCCACGTCTACGGCACGCTGCGCACCATGATCAGCGCCTACCAGATCATGCTGCCGGGCGAGTCCACGCGCTCGCACTGGCACGCGCCGCATGCGCTGCGTGTCATCCTCGAAGGCGAAGGCAGCTATACGGTAGTCAATGGGGTGAAGCTGCCGATGCGTCCGGGCGACGTCGTGCTGACGCCGGGCGGCGACTGGCATTGGCATGGCGTCGAAGGCAAGGACGCCTGCATGTGGCTCGACATCCTCGACCGCCCGCTCACCATCATGCTGGAGCCGCTGTTCCAAGATTACCACCCCGACGGCCACGAGCCGGTGACGGAAGCAGTCACCGCTTCGCCCCTGCTGTTTCCATGGGCGGAGACGCTGGCGCGGCTCGATCAGGCGCGGCCCGGCAATGACGGCTGCTTCGGAGCGCGTATCGAGCTCGGCAAGCCCGCGCTGCCGACGCTGGCGCTGCACATGCAGAAGCTCGGCAAGGGCAGTCGCACCACAAGCTATCGCAGCTCCGCCAACTATCTCTATTTGCCGCTGCAAGGCAGCGGACGGTCGACGATCGATGGCAAGACCTTTGAATGGCGGCGCGGCGACGTGTTCGTCGTGCCGTGCTGGCGGCCGGTGGTGCACGAAGCGGACGCGGACGCCATCCTGTTCTCCGCCACCGACGAGCCGGTGCAGCGGTTCTGCGGCTATCTGCGCGAGGAGCGCGGCGTGCCATCGCTTGCCTCGTGACGCGCTCTCCGCATCGACGATGTTCGACTCCGCAGGCCAACGCTTCGCTGCCCCGCTGGCGGAGGGCGCAGGGCCTGACCCTCCTTCCCTGGCCCGCTTCGCCTGCCCCACGTCTCCGGAATACGCCCCCTCGGTGAGCAAGGTTGAATAAATTCATATCGCATTGAGAACTCCGCCTGGGCTTTTCTTGTGCCCGCTGTGGCTGGAGCGCCCTTGATCCGCAGCAGACGGCAGGCGAGGTTGGAGAACCAACACGGAGAAAACCATGCGCAAGCCAACGATTGCCGCCCTCGCCGCCACCATTGCCGTGCTGACCGGATCTGCCAGCGCACAGGACTGGCCGAGCCGCAACATCGGCCTGATCATCCCCTTCGCCCCGGGCGGCGGCATCGACGGCAGCGGGCGCATCCAGGCCCTGCGCATGGGCCAAGCGCTCAAGCAGACCATCGTGGTCGAGAACGTCGGCGGCGCCGCCGGCACCATCGGTTCGCAGCGCGTCGCCAAGGCGCCGCCCGACGGCTACACGTTCCTGATGGGCAATTCCGGCACGCACGCCTACAGCCAGGGCATGCGGCTCAAGCCGATCTACAATTCGGTGACCGACTTCACGCCGGTAGGCCTCGTGACGGAATCGCCGCGCATCCTGCTCGTGCGCAAGACCCTGCCGGTCAACAACCTGCAGGAATTCGTCGCCTACGTGAAGAAGAACCAGAGCAAGATGCAATTCGCCTCCGCCGGGGTCGGCTCCGGCACGCATCTGCCTTGCGAGCTCCTGAACATGACGCTCGGCGTCAAGGTGACCCACATCCCCTTCAAGGGCGCAGGCCCCGCAATGCAGGAGCTAATCGGCGGGCGCGTGGATTATTTCTGCGACACGATCCAGACCGGCGCGGTGCAGGCCAAGGCCGGCACCGTCAAGGGCATTGCCGTGATGGCGCCCAAGCGCGTGCCGATCATTCCGAATCTCGCGACGACCGGCGAACAGGGACTCGCGGGCGTGGAAGCGACCGTGTGGAACGGCTTCTTCTTCCCGAAGGGCACGCCGGACGCAATCGTGCGCAAGATGAACAAGGCAATGAACGACATGATCGCGGATCCCAAGATCGCCAAGCGTCTGGACGAACTGGGTCTCGAGATCGTGCCGCGCGAAAACCGCACGCCGGAATACCTTGCCAAGTACCTGCCGCAGGAAGTCGACCGCTGGAAGAAGGTCATCAAGGCCGCCGGCATCAAGGTGCAATAGCCACGGCCCGACTTGACGCATCTCCTTCGTCACCCGCGGGCTTTGAGCGAGATAGCCGGGACGAGTCCGATCATGACGAGTCATTAGGTGCGTAGGCTGGGCAAAGGCGCACATTCTGTCTCTGCCGCGTGGGCAAAATCGTGCACGCGCTGTGCCCACGCAGGACGATATGGCGATTTGCCCACCCTACACGCCTGAGAAAGCATTTTCGTCCGAGAGGCGTTCAGCGGCCTGTCGGGTCGGAGCACCCAGACGTAGAAAAATAAACTCCGTGTCGTCGTATTTGCGCCGCTCGACTTCGTCGAACCCTTCCGGCGCCTTGAAGCCGGCATCGGCCGCTTCCTCGACCACGATCAACGCATCCTCGGTGAGCCACGCGCCCGCGCGCAGGGACGCGAGCGATTTTTCGGCAAGGTGCTGCCGGTAAGGCGGATCGAGGAAGGCGAGCGTGAACGGCGCAACCGGATGTGCGTCGCCGAGCCTGGTCGCATCGCGGCGGAAGATGCGGGTCGAACCGCCGAGGCCGAGCAAGGCCACGTTCTCGCGGATCAGCGCGCGCGCCTCCGCGCCCTCGTCCACGAACAGCGCGAAGGCGGCGCCGCGCGACATCGCTTCGAGCCCAAGCGCGCCGGTGCCGGCGAACAGGTCGAGCACGCGCGCACCGGAGGCGGCGTCGTCATAGGCATGCGCCAAGATGTTGAACAGGCTCTCGCGCAGCCGGTCCGAGGTCGGCCGGATCGCCTGCGACTTGGAAACATGCGACTTGGGCGCCGCGAGCGGCCGGCCGCGCAACTGTCCGCCGACGATGCGCATCGGAGCATGATCCCGAAAAGCAGGCCCGGACTTAATCCGGCGTGGATGCCACTTTTCGGAAAAGATCATGTTCAGCGCAAGAGACTCGCGTTTGCTAGTGTTTGCCGCGGCGGGGACGCCGCCCGTGCTTGCGCTCCCGCCGCGCCAGCTCCGGCTGGCCCAGCCATTCGGCCTCCGAGCGGCGGACCTTGCGTTTCGTCGACCGGTTCGCTGCCTGCTTCTTCGATCCGTCATCCTGAGGCGGCCGCGCCCTTGCACGGCCCTCGAAGGATGCACGGCCGATGCCTGTTTTCTGTCCCGGACCGTCGCCCTTTGAGGCTCGGCGCTTTGCGCCTCGCACCTCAGAGTGACGGGGCAAGGAAGACGCTTGCGGCCGCGCCTCCCGCTCCGCGATCGGCGCCACAAAGTCGAGGCCGGCGGCGGCGATGACCTTCTCGCCGAGCTGCTCGCGCAGGTGCCGCGTGCGCACCTCCTCGACCGCGCCC
>JBOHIG010000042.1:0-14631 GCA_050725815.1 Xanthobacteraceae bacterium | reverse complement strand
GGCTCACCGGCCTCGACGACCGTGCGGCGCGCCGGCTCTCCGGCGGCGAGCAGCAGCGGCTCGCGCTCGCGCGCGCGCTCGCCAAGGAGCCGGAGATCCTGTTCCTCGACGAGCCGACCGCGAGCCTCGACCCCGCCGCCACCAAGGCGGTGGAGGATGTGGTGCGCGCGGTCGCCGCGCGCGGCATCAAGGTGGTGATGTCGACCCACGACCTCGGCGAGGCGAAGCGGCTCGCCGGCGGGATCGTGCTGTTGCATCGCGGCCGCGTTGTGGAGCAGAGCGACGCGGCGACGTTCTTCGGCAACCCGAAGACGGAGGAAGCGCGGCGGTTCGTGGCGGGGGAGTTGCTGGTGTGAGGTTAATTCCACAGCGGGCGGCTGAGCGATCGTTCCATCGCGTCAAGGTGTCGCCTGTGTTGCAATGCGGCGGTCTCGCTATAGTGAGTGAACACCCGAGGCAGGCAGCCGAAGAAATCAGCTGGGAGGATAGTGAACCGATTCAAGGTTAGCCCGCCTCCATGTCCGTTAGCAAATCCACGGACACGAGGTGAGGCAAATGATGAGACTATCATTTGGTTTGACGAGCCTCTGCGCTTCCTGTGCCACTTTTTTTCTTGCCGTCGTACCGACAGCCGACGCGATCACCTTGAAGCAGATGCAGGCCCAGATGGAGGCCGGCAAATGCCCGGCCAATCTCACGCGCGTCGATCCGGTGAGTCGCAGCGAAGCATGCGGGAAAGATTACTACAAAGAAAGTTTCGCACGTGGTTGCAACAAGAGAGTTTCCGAGATCAACCAGCAGATAGATGCCTACAACGCCTTCCTGAGGAAATGCCGCGAGAAGCAGCGCGAAGCCCTCGAGGTGCGCAACAGCCTGGCGCGCAAGCAGCACAGCGAGTACCTGAAACAGGAAGAAGAACGGCAGGCGCAAAAGAGCAAATCGCCGTCGGCGGCGGCCCAGCGCGCCCGCGAAGCCGAGCGCTGGCGGCCGGCCCAGCGCAACGCGCCGGCGTGGTGCCCCAAGTTTCCGGATGAGCCCCAGTGTGCGGCCTGGAAGCGTTACGGCGAGATACTCGATCAGATGAGCGCGGACGAACGAAGGCGCTATCTTCAATCCTGCTGCGCGGCAGAAATGGAGGCCGCACGGCGTAAGAGCCAGGAAGCGATCGAACAGGCTAACCGGAGAGCGAAACGCGACGCTGAATTGGAGCGGCGACGGAAACGCACGCCGTCGGGAACAAGAACGCGACCAACGGCCCGACCATTCTGCCCGCCTAACTGGTCCAAGGAGCGCACGCCGCACGGAACTTTGGCTTGCACGTATCGAGTTGGACGAAATCGCGGAACGATGAGCGCCGGACATGCATGGTGCGCCTGGTGCAAATCCAATCGCAGTGCGAATAACCCGCATTGTTCGTCACTGGATTGCTCGAAATGGGGACTCTGAGCATATTGGACCACCGGCGGAGTCCGGAAATGAGCGCTTGCAGAATTGCGTTGTTGCGCCCACAGGCACTACTCCGTGCATCAATTGTTGCCGTTCTCGTCGTCGGAACGGGCGAAGCTCGCGCTGACGTATACGAAGAGTGCCTCGGCAAGCATGGCGATGCCGATCGGCAGATCAGTGCGTGCAAAGAGATCATCGACAAGCGGCGGGACACGCGTCGGTTCTCGTTGACGCAGGCGTACTTCCGGTTGGGAGGTGCCTATCTTCTAACGAAGAGGCCGGCGCTTGCCATCAACGCCTACAGCGAGGCGATCCGCCTGGCGCCCGCCGGTCCAAACGCTTTCGCCGGCTACAACAATCGTGGGTTGGCATATGAGGCGACGGGCCAGTTCGAGCTTGCCATCGCTGATTACAGCAAGGCGATCGAGTTGAGGGACAACTACGTGAGCGGCTACATCAACCGCGGCTCCGTCTATGCTCGGAGCGGCCAGATCGAGCGGGCGCTTTCGGATCTGTGGAAGGCACTGGCGCTTGAACCAAAGGGCAATCGCGCCGAGCGCATCCGAAAAAAGATCGCATCGCTTCAGGCGTCTGCTTCCAAGCCTCCGCGGCAGGCGTCCGCCGCAGCTCAGGCCGCCGATAGCAGCTATGACTACACCTATGTAGGCACCGATTCGGACTGCGCGTATATCTGCGCCAAGCAGACCGGATGTCAGAGCCATCGCTACGACCTCGCCACCCGGAAATGCGAGCTTATCCGCGATCCGAGCCAACGTGCCCGGGGAACACCGACCGGCCAGCCTGCGCCTAAAGGGCCCTCGCAGCGAGCTGAAGGCAACGAATCGGCGCGGGTCGCAAAGTCGCCACCATACAGCGCGCCTCCAAGCAGCGACGCGCCACCCGCGGGCAATCCAAGAAGCGGGAAGGCCGGAACGGAATTCGACGATCTCAACGCTCTCAAGCGAAAAAGGCAGGCGCTGACGGCCGCGTTTAAGCGGGCCGCGCGGGAGGAAAGCGGCAAACTGGATAGATATTCGGGCGTCTACAGCCTCGTACAAGATTGCTCGCCGGAATTGTTCGTGTACGACGAATCCGCCAGGCAATTCTCCCACAGCAGGTTTTTGAACCAATTCAAGCTCCAAGCCACGCAATTGATCTGGTTCGAAGGAATGACGATGCATTCGTTGGCATTGGACACTCCTCAACAGACGAAGAGTTCACGACTCATCTTCAAGACCAAGTTTTCCGGTACGCCGATCTACCGTGCCCTGCACGAGACAGGCGACGAAGAATTGCTCAGCTTTGAGCTTGACCGGATGAAGATCATCACCGCTCTTACGAAGCAAAGAATTTTCTTCCAATGGCGGAGGCGCTGCCAGAACGGGCGGCACATGAAAGACTGGGCGTTGAAAGCCTACGACATCATGATCGAAGGCATCATGATCGAAAAAAACATCGGCCAGAAGCTCGAGCTCGATTGATCGGCATGATGTCAGCGGGCGCGCAAAACCGATCCGCGTTCCTGATTCCCGAATGGCCGGTCGGCTGTGCACTCCGGGCGGTACATCGACAGGCGACCGCTGCTTCCGGCGTGGGGTTGGAAATCGGGATCGGGATGCCAGAACACGCCCTGTGCCTTCCTGTCCGTCGCGATTGGGACATCCTCGATCCACACTGTACCACCCATGCTGCGCAGGAGCTGACGCGACGCATCATGATCCCAACGATGCCGCCGTGCGCCCGCGGCGCGGATTTCGAGGGCGACGATCTTGCCGGCCTCGACGTGGTAGGTAGAGCGGACGTGCGCCAGCGCATTTCTTGTGGCCGCGGTCCGGTAGCTCTCCACTGTGTCCGTCAGCAGCGTGAAAATCTTCTGGGCGATGGGAGGCGCCAGCCCCTTGATCAACTCCTTAATTGACGCGTCCAGCATCATGCTTGCGATCTGATCCTGAAATTTCTTCAGCGCCGCCCGGTCGGGATTTTCCAACGGCGGCGAGTTCCCGCCTCCACCAGCTGGCTGCATGTCCTGGCAAGCGACCTCGCGCTGCTCGGCTTGCTTCTGCCTCTGCCGTGCCGCAAAGCACTGCCGCACGGCCACGTGAGCCTTGCTGCTCATGTCGCTGTGCCCGCGACGAGCCTCCCGCAGCTTTACTCGGATTGGCTCGCAGCCGCCCTTGGAGGCGACGATGCAATTGGTGTGCTGCTTGGTGAGCCGACCGATTTCAGCGAGCATGGCCTTGGCCGCTCGCCATTCGACCATCTGTGTCAGTTGACACGGTCGCGAATCGCGCTTTGAATCTTGGGCCCAGCCGGATGGTGCGGCGGCCACGATGGCAACTATGAGCAGCGGCCTTGAAGATCGCATCGTCGCACTTCAGCGTTCCCGGCAAACTGGTTGTCACCATGTGACATCATTCGCTGAATATTCGTTGAATACGGTGATTCCGTGCTGCCCGCTGCGTTGTCGTGACGCACGGGTGAAGTGCGCGCTCCGAGAACGTCGGGGTTCCTTACTGTCCTCCGGCGGCGAGCAGCAGCGCCTCGCGCTCGCGCGCGCGCTCGCCAAGGAGCCGGAGATCCTGTTCCTCGACGAGCCGACCGCGAGCCTCGACCCCGCCGCCACCAAGGCGGTCGAGGACGTGGTGCACGCGGTCGCCGCGCGCGGCATCAAGGTGGTGATGTCGACCCACGATCTCGGCGAAGCGAAACGGCTCGCCGGCGGGATCGTGCTGTTGCATCGCGGCCGCGTGGTGGAGCAGAGCGAGGCGGCGGTGTTCTTCGGGGCGCCGAAGACGGAGGAGGCGCGCCGGTTCGTAGTGGGGGAGTTGCTGGTGTAACGACGAGGCGCGATTTAAGCAATCGATGCAGGATTTGGGCCAGAGTATTAATAGGATATACCTTATATCATTGTTCTTTATCGATAAGATATTCCTTATTGATTTCTTAGAGAAATATAGGTTATATCTTATCGTATGAAGGACGCCATACGCCATCTCGACAAGCGTTTCGCCACTTTGCGGCCCCTGGCCAAAAGTCCCCGACCGCCGAAGGGCTGGCTCCGGGCCGTCCGCGATGCGCTGGGCATGACCACCGCTCAGCTCGCGCGGAGGATCGGCGTGTCTCAGCCGAGAATCGTGGAGCTTGAGCAATCGGAAGTGAGCGGCAGCGTCACGCTGAACACGCTGCAACGCGCTGCAGAGGCGCTCGGGTGTCGGCTCGTCTATGCGCTGGTTCCGGAACGGCCTCTCGCAGAAATCGTGCGAGAGCGCGCAGATCTTATCGCCACGCGCCGGATGCTCGCCGTTGCTCAAAGCATGCGACTTGAAGATCAAGAGGTGAAGAGCAAAGAAATTGCTAAGGAGCTTCATCGCCGGCAAGTCGAGCAGCTGTTGAAGCGACCAGCGCGGCTTTGGGATGAAAATGACAGGCCCGTTCGAAGCCAATGACGTCGCAACACCGCTCACACCAGAGGAGCGCGAAGAACTCATTCCGACGCATGTCACGCGGCGGCATGAGCTGAATGAACTCGAACAACAGAACATCGCGGAGGCGAATGGTTGGGCGTTTGAGCGCAAACGCAATGTTCTGGATGAAGCCTTTCTACGCGGGCTTCACCGTCGCATGTTTAATCAGGTCTGGCGCTGGGCGGGGGAGTATCCAAGACGGAACGCAACCTCGGAGTGAAACCACATCTCATTCAGCCAAACTTGATTCAGGCGATTGATGATGTCCGCTATTGGGTTGAACACAAATCTTATGAGCCGGATGAATTGGGCGTCCGCTTTCATCATATGATCGTTCTCGTGCACCCATTTCCCAACGGGAATGGACGCTGGTCCCGTCTGGCTGCGGATTTACTGGTGACGGGACAAGGTCGTTCGCGCTTCAGTTGGGGTGGCGCCAATCTCCAAGCGTCCGGTAATGCGCGGAAAGCTTATATCGACGCGCTCCAAGCGGCCGACCATCACAATTTTGGACCACTTACCGCTTTTGCAAGGTCGTAGGGCGCTGCGCACAGCAAGCGCGGACGGCGCTGAACGGAGGAGAAGACATGGCGAGAGCCAAGAGTTTCAAGGACCTGGTGCAGTCTCACGTCAAGCGCGACAGGAAATTCGCCGAAGCCCTGCTGCGCGAAGGCGTCGACGCCATGCTGAGCCGGCAAGACGGTTCTGCGCGACTACATCAAGGCGACGGTCGGATACGAGAAGCTCGGCGAGGCGACCGATACGCCGCCCAAGAGCCTGATCCGCATGTTCGGCCCGCGCTGCAACCCGCAGGCCAGGACACCCTGTTCAGCGTCATCGGCTATCTGCAAAAGTGCGCCGGCGTGCGCCTGCGCGTGGCGGCATAAGTTTTCGCGCCGCGCGACGATCGCATCCCCGCTGACGGCCACGGCGTCGCAGCCCGGGAGCCGATGCAGCCCTGTTCATTCGCCTGCGTATTCAGCGTTCTTCATCACGAACAGTTTGTTGATTGCAGTTCACCGACTGCATAGCCTGCGCGCGACTATCGATGCGCCGCATGCAGTCGGAGGAGCGTATGACGATTTTCAGCTTGGATTCGATCGGAGCAACACGGCGGCGGCTCATCACGCTCGCCGGCATCGCTGCGCTCGTCGTTGCGACGAGCCTTGCCTCTGCGCAGAACAAATCCATCGTCGTCGCTTCGACCACGTCGACGCAGGACTCCGGGCTGTTCGGCCACATCCTGCCGCTGTTCAAGAAGAAGACCGGCATCGACGTGAAGGTGGTGTCGCAAGGAACCGGGCAGGCGCTCGACACCGGTCGCCGCGGCGACGCCGACGTGGTGTTCGTGCATGCGCGCGCGCAGGAGGAGAAATTCGTCGCCGGCGGCTACGGCGTGAAGCGCCACCCCGTCATGTACAATGACTTCGTCCTGATCGGGCCGAAGAGCGATCCCGCCGGCATCAAGGGCGGCAAGGACATCGTCGCCGCGCTCAAGCAGATCATGGCGAAGAAGGCGGCCTTCATCTCGCGCGGAGACCGCTCCGGCACGCACTCGGCGGAGCTGCGGCTCTGGAAGGCGGCCGGCATCGACATCGCGAAGCAGAAGGGCCCCTGGTACAAGGAAATCGGCCAGGGCATGGGCACCGCGCTCAACACCGCGTCGGCCTCCAACGCCTATGTGCTCGCCGATCGCGGCACCTGGATCGCGTTCAAGAACCGCGGCGCGCTGATGATCTCGGTCGAAGGCGACAAGCGGCTGTTCAACCAGTACGGCGTGATGCTGGTCAACCCGAAGAAGCACCGGCACGTGAAGGCCGAGGAAGGCCAGGCCTTCATCGACTGGCTCGTGTCGGCGGAAGGCCAGAAGGCGATCGCCGGCTACAAGCGCAACGGCGAGCAGCTATTCTTCCCCAACGCGAGTGCGTCGGGCGCGTGATGATGCTTCAACCCCGGGCATGAAGCACGGACGGCGCTTATTTCCCGCGCGAGCCGCCGCGGCCGTCCGCAGGCGCTTTGTTGCCCCGCCCCGTGGTCTTGTCGTCGCGCTGCATCTGACCGGGTGCGAATTCCTTCGCCTGTCCAGGCTGTTTTTGCTTCTGGCCGGGAGCGTATTTCTTGGCCGGGCCCTGCTGCTGGCCGGGCGCGAAATCCTTCGCCGAGCCGCCCGTGTTCTGCGCAATGGCGGACGAAACCGCCAGCCCAAGCACGACGCTCGCGATCATAACCGATTTCATAACGCCTCCTATCTTGCCCTCCGCTAGCACCAACGATGACAGCGTGCATCCGTTCCGCCCGCAAGCGAGTTCCATTGTTCATGCGGGATGCATCGCGGGTTTGCGTAACTGCGCGGCCGAGCCGTTTGTCGCATCCAGGTTCCCCGCCGTCGAAAAGGCGATATCATTCGCCCGACGCGAAGCTGAAGAATGAGCAAGGGGAGAAACGACCATGACGCTTGGAAGGTGCGCGCTGGCATTGGCGGCAGTTGTGGCGGCGATCTTCGTCCCCGCGGCGGCGAAGGCCGACGACTTCTACAAGGGCAAGACCATCCGCTTGATCGTCGGCAGCAGCGAGGGCAGCGGCGTGGACATCCTGGCGCGCATCGCCGCCCGCCATCTCGGCAACCACATCCCCGGCAAGCCCAACATCATCGCGCAGAACATGGCGGCGCCCGAGTCGATCGCCGGCGCCAATTACATCTTCAACATCGCTGCGCCCGACGGGCTGACCATCGGCACCGGTTCGTCCGGCCTGCTCAGCCGCGCGATCTCGCAGCCCAATATCCGCTTCGACCTGGGCAAGTTCACCTGGATCGCCAATCTCTACAGCGCCACCGTGCTGTTCTGGATGCGCACGGACTTCCCGTGCCAGACCTTCGCGGCGCTCGCGCGCTGTCCGCAGACGCTGAAGTTCGGCGCCACCGCGCGCGGCTCCACCGGCTACGGCCTCGTGCCCGAACTGGTCAAGGACGCGTTCGGGCTCAACATGGACCTCATCTACGGCTACCGCAGCAGCGCCATCAACGTCGCGGTGGAGCGCGGCGAGATCCACGCGTCCGGCGGCGACCTCATCGGCTTCATGGGCGGACGACCGCGCCAACTCATGCAGGAAGGCAAGGTGAAGATCCTGCTGCAGGTTGCAGGCGATCGCGACCCCGAGCTCGATAAGCTGAAGGTACCCTGGGTCATGGACGTCGTTCCGGCGACGCACAAGAAGCTGTTCATGATGGTGAACCCGATCATCGATCTCGCGCGGCCCTATTTCGCGCCGCCGAACGTTCCGCCGGAACGTGCCAAGATATTGCAAGCGGCGTTTGCGAGCCTCGCCAAGGACCCGGCCTTCCGGGCCGAGACCAAACGGGTTGCGCGGATCGAACCGACTCATCTGCCCGGCCCGAAGATGGACGCCGCGATCAAGCAGATCCTGACCCAGCCGAAGGAGGTCAAGGACAAGGTGATCGGGTTGCTGAAGGGAAAGTGAGCGGGCGCCTTAGCCGTCACTCGAACCGCTGCCCCATCTCCTCGCGGAAGAAGCGCGCGAGCTCGCCGACATCCTTGTCGCCCCAGCCTTGCGCCACCGCCGCCGACAGCGAGGCGAGCACGCCGGCCGTGAGCGGCAGGCCGGTGCCGTTGAGCGCGCCGGTCGCCATCGCCGACATGATGTCCTTGCGCAGCGTCCTGATGTCGAGCGTGATGTCATCGGGCTCGCCGAGCAGCAGCCCCTTCTTGCGTTGAAGCCAGCTATTGGCCGTCAGCGCCTCGCCCAGCACGTCGAGCATCTGTTGCAAGCCCAGGCCCTCGCGCTGGCCGAGCGCGAGCGACTCGCCGGTAGCCTGAATGAAGGCCGCGAAGCCGAGATTGACCGCGAGCTTCATGGCGTAGCCCGCGCCGTTGCCGCCCATATGCGCGATCTTGCGCGTGAGCTTGCCGAGCACGGGACGCGCACGCTCAAGGTTCTCGGCTTTGCCGCCGACCAGCGCGAAGAGCTTGCCCTCGCGCACGGTCGGGATCGAGCCGAGCAGTGGCGAATCGATCAGCCGCGCGCCGGCCGCCTCCACCACCGGCGCAAGCTCGCGCCCGGTCATCGGTTGCAGCGTGCTCATCTCGACGAACAGCTTGCCGGTCACGTCGCCCGACAGGAACCCATCCGCGCCGCGGAACACCTGCCGCACGCCGCTGTCCTCGGTGATGATCGAGATCACGACATCGCCGGCGGCTGCGACCTCGCGCGGCGTAGCGGCAAGCCTGGCGCCGCGTCCGGCGGCGGCTTTCATGGCGCCGGCATCGCGGTCCCACGCGGTGACCTCGCAGCCCTGCTCCGTCAGCCGCCCATGCATGGCGCTGCCCATGCGGCCCAGTCCCACCAGCCCGATCTTCATGGATGCGGTCCCGTTCTGATTCAACGCGAACGTTGCGGGATTTCTGCGCGCGTCGCAATCGCAGAATGCGCTAACATGCCGGCAAGCCGAATGCCGGAGGACAGCAATGCTCGTGCTCTATCACAGCGGACTGACGACCTGCTCCAAGCAGGTGCGCCATTGCCTGCGCGAAAAAGGGCTCGCCTATGAGAGCCGCTACATCAACCTGCTGCGGTTTGAGCACCTGAGTCCGGACTATCTCAAGCTCAATCCGAACGGCGTGGTGCCGACGCTGGTGCATGACGGCCATGTCGTCATCAACTCCGCCTGCATCAACGAATACATCGACGAGGCCTTCTCCGAACCGCGGCTCTCCCCCGCCGATCCGCGGGCGCGCGCGCGGATGCGCCTGTGGACCTGGACCGCCGACGATGCGCACCATCAGGGCGCGCGGCTGACACGCAATCGCAAGCTGAAGGCCTCGGTCGAAGCGATGAGCGCGGCCGATGTCGCGCTGGTGCTGGAGCGGATGCCCGTGCCGGCGCGGCGCGAGCACTGGCAGCAGCAGACCTCGGGTGGGCATTCCGAGGCCGAGATGGAGATCGCGACGGCGCACATGCACTTTGTCGCCGACCGCATGGAGCGCGATCTCGCGCGCGAGCCGTGGCTCGCCGGCGAGGTGTTCTCGCTCGGCGACATCAGCATGGCCTCGCTGATCCATCGCTGCTTCGAGCTGTTCCCAGATATGCTGCCGCGGGCGACGTACCCGCGTCTCAATGACTGGTACGCGCGGCTGATGGCGCGGCCGGCAGCGGCATTTGTCTACACCCCCGGCACCGCGGAGACGCCGAAGATCCCGCAAGGCCGGAGCGTGGCCGGGATCAGGGAGTATCGGGCGCCGTCATCGTAGCCCGTATGAAGCGAAGCGGAATACGGGGCCGACTCCCCGCGCGGTAAGGCTGTCCCGGATTTCGCCATAGCGCGTCGAAGACGCGCGTACACGCGCTAATGGCGGGAGAGGGCAGCTCGGAAGCTCAGTAATGGAATGTCGGGTGAGGGGTATCTTCGCAAAGAAATCTTCTAACTAAGAAACCCCCTCACCCATCATGACTCGTGGAATCTCATTCATGCCCTCTCCCGCAAGGGGAGAGGGCACAATAACGAAAGCCCTACTGCGGCGTCACGCCGATTTCCTTCACCACCTTGCCCCAGGTGGCGTGCTGCAAATTTACGTAGTCGCGCGCCTCCTTGAGCGAACCGCCCTGCACGGCGAACTGCATGCTCCGCAGCTTCGATTCCACCCCGGGCGACTTGAGCACTGCGTTGATCTCTCGGTTCATGCGCTCGAGCACACCGGCTGGCGTACCGGTCGGCGCAACCAGCACGAACCAGCCGGTGAAATCGAAGCCGGGAAACTTCTCGGCCACCGCCGGCACGTCCGGATATTGCGGCATTCGCTTCAGCGACGTGATCGCGATTGCCTTGAGCTTGCCGCTCTGCTGATGCGACCGCGCCACTGGCGCCGCGACGATGACGAAATTGACGATGCCGCCGATCGCGTCCTGAACACCGCGCGTCTGCGCGGTGTAGGGCACCTGCTGGATGTTCATGCCCGCGAGCTTGTTGAGCCAGGCGACGATCATGCCGGAGAAGCGCCGCGTCCCGTCGGTCGCGATCGTCAGCTTGCCGGGCTGCTTCTTGGCGAGCGCGATCAACTCGTCGAGGGTCTTGGCCGGTACCGAGGGATTGGCCATCACCATGAACGCCACCTCCGCGATCTTCGATACCGGCACGAAATCCTTCATCGGATCGTAGGGCAGCGACTTGAACGTGTAGGGGTCTGTCACCAGCGCGGCCGCGGTGGCGAAGAAGAAGGTGTAGCCGTCAGGCGCGGAGCGGGCCGCCGCCTGGGTGCCGATCACGTTGCCGCCGCCGGGCCGGTTCTCGACCACCACCGGCTGGCCCAGCCGGGCGCTGAGGCTGTCGGCCGTGACGCGGGCGATGATGTCGGTGGCGTTGCCCGGCGACTGCGAGACGATGAACTTGATCGGCCGCGTCGGCCAGTTCTGCGCCAGGGCGGCGTCGGCCGTGCCAGCCAGCAGAGCGGTCAGCACCAGCGCGCGAAACATCGATATCATGGCATTCCTCCCCGAACGCGACGTGGAACGCTACCAGCCTTCCCAGGCGCTCGTCAGCAGTGTATCGCCGCACATGACAGGCGGCGCATCCGCCAGTATTGAGATTCGGCCGCCAGGGCCGGGCGGAATTCGCATGTCACCCATGACGATCCGGCCTGCCGGGATCGCCCCATTGGCAGTATGAGTGCGCGTTCCCGCAAGCCTCAAACCGCCGGAGCCGCAAGCGCGTGCAGCTTTATCTTCCGATTGCGGATTTTTCGGTCGACATCTTCGTCATCCTCGGGCTTGGCCTGGCGGTCGGGGTGGTCTCCGGAATGTTCGGAATCGGCGGCGGATTCCTGATGATTCCGCTGCTGATCTTTATCGGCATCGCACCGGCGGTGGCCGTGGCGAGCGTCACCTGCCATATCGCCGCGTCGTCCTTCTCCGGCGCTCTCAACTACTGGCGGCGGCGCACAATCGATCTGCCGCTGGCCTTCGTGCTGCTGGCCGGAGGCGCGATCGGCACCGCCGCGGGCGTGTGGCTGTTCACGCTGCTGCGCAGCCTCGGCCAGCTCGACGTGACCATTGCGTTCTCCTACGTCGTCCTGCTGACGGGCGTCGGCGGCGTGATGGTGAACGAAAGCGTGGGTGCGATGATTCGCGCGCGGCAAGGCAGGCCGGTCGAGCTGCGCCGTCCGGGCAGCCACACCTGGCTGCACCATCTGCCGCTGAAGATGCGCTTCAAACGCTCGCGCCTCTACGTTTCGGTCATCCCGATCTGGGGGATCGGATTCGGCATGGGCTTCATCGGCTCGGTGATGGGGATCGGCGGCGGGTTCCTGCTGGTGCCGATGCTGGTCTACGTGATCCGGGTGCCGACCGCGACCGTCATCGGCACCTCCATGGTGCTGACGCTCGTGACCATGGCGTCGGCGACGGTGATGCATGCCGTGACCAACCGGCAGGTCGACGCGGTGCTGGCGCTGATCCTGATGGTCGGCGGCAGCATCGGCGCACAATTCGGCGCCAATGCCGGACGGATGATGAGGGCGGAGCGGCTTCGCTTCCTGCTTGGGCTGCTGGTGCTCGCGGTCGGGATTCGCTTCGCGATCGGCCTGCTGGTTACGCCGAGCGAGCTGTTCATGATCCGGCCGTTGCTGCGCGGATGATGCGCGATCCATGATGCAGCCCGCGCTCCCGACGCACGGCAGCGCGCGCTGGCATCATTGCGGAATCATTTGTTACGCGAATGCTTCGCACGTTCTTCGGCTTCGTCGGCGTATTCGTCCCACGCAGCCGCAATCTTCAGCAAGGCTTCTTTGTGTTCTGGCTTTAAGGTCTTTGCGAGCCTTCTGCATTCTTCCGCATATTCCCTCAACTTCGCGGGGTCCTGCATCAACACCCCTTTGAAAATGACTGTTGAGGAAAAAACTCGCAGCCGAATGCATGAGTTCCATTGGCGCGTTCACGCGTTCGTGTCGCCGCCATCGTTTTTTCCGCTGACTCCGTCGTGGCCGTTGTCGCGCGCCGCGTCTCGCGCCTCTACGCGCTCGGCAAACTTCAGCCAAGCGTTGGCCATCGAGATCAGCCGGATCTTCTTTCCTGGATCGTCGCAATCCTGCGCGATCCGCACTAGCTCGGCGGCATGTTGCAGGCAGGCTTGTTTGGATGGCATTGCTACTCCCCCGCTCGACGGTTCAACGCCGCGCGCGGGCATTCGTTCCCGCCGGACGTTCAATCGGTCGCAGCCTGAGACGGAACGGCGGGAACTCGCGAGTGCATCGCGATCCGTCGCAACCGATTCATAAACGCCCGTTGACAACCATAGCCGGCCGTATCGTCATAGGGTGCATATGCCCATTGATCGCCGCACCATTCTGGCCGGATTGTCGGGCCTTCTCATTGCGCCACAGCCTGCGCGCGCCGCCGCAGTGACCGACAGCGCCGGCCGCACGGTGCCGATACCGGCCAAAGTGTCGCGGGTCTTCCCGGCCGGGCCGCCGGCCGCGATCACGCTCTATACGGTGGCGCCCGATCTGCTGCTGGGCTGGCCGCGCGCCAACCGCGTGGACGAGCGGGAGTTCCTCGACCCCAAGATCGGCGCGCGTCCGGAGGTCGGCCGCATCACCGGGCGCGGCAACACCGCCAATCTCGAAGTGGTGCTGGCGCTCAAGCCCGATCTCATCCTCGACATCGGCATCGTCAACAACACCTACATCTCGCTCGCCGAGCGTGTGCAGCAGCAGACCGGCATTCCCTATGCGCTGCTCGACGGCCGCTTCGACGGCATTCCCGCCGCATATCGCATCATCGGCAAACTGACCGGACGCGGCGACGCGGGCGAGGCGCTGGCGCGCTACGCCGAGGACACGGTCAAAACCATCGATGGGCGCATCGCCGCGATCCCGCACGCGAAACGGCCGCGCGTCTATTACGCGCGCGGGCCGCGCGGCCTCCAGACCGGGCTGGGCGGCTCGATCAATGTCGAGACGATCGAGCGGCTGGCCAGCAACGTCGCCGGCGGCACACGCGGCGGGCTCGTCAATGTATCGATCGAGGACGTGCTGGCGTGGAATCCGCAGGTGATCGTGACCATCGACCGCGACTTCGCGGCCGGCGTCTACAACGAGCCGGTCTGGGCCTCGGTCGCGGCGGTGAAGGCGCGGCGCGTGCATCTGTCGCCGAAGCTGCCGTTCGGCTGGGTCGACTTTCCACCGTCGGTGAACCGGCTGATCGGGCTGTGGTGGCTGGCGAAGATTCTCTATCCGGAGCAGTTTCCCGAGAACCTCCAGACGCTGACGCGCGAATTCTATCAGCGCTTCTATCATGTGCCGCTGAGCGACCCGCAGCTCGACCGCGTGCTGGCGGGACGCGATTGACGCATGACTCATCGCTTCGTTCCGGGGCTCATGATCGCCACCGCCGTGCTGGTGGCGGGATTGATCGTCGCTTTCGCGGTGGGGCGCTATCCGGTCGGCCTCGGTGAGTTGTTCGACGTGCTGTGGTCGCGCGCGAGCGGTCGTGCGCCGGCGGTGCCCGAGGCCACCGAGAACGTGATCCTGCTGGTGCGCGGGCCGCGCGTGATCGCAGCGGTGCTGGTCGGCGCCGCGCTCGCGGTTGCCGGCGCCGCGTTTCAAGGGCTGTTCCGCAATCCGCTGGTTTCTCCGGATATCCTCGGCGCATCTTCAGGCGCGGCACTTGGCGCCGTCATCGGCATCTATTTCTCGCTTGGTGTTATCGGCAT
>JBOHIG010000041.1:0-6346 GCA_050725815.1 Xanthobacteraceae bacterium | reverse complement strand
ATGTTGAGGCCCTGCCCCGCGATCGGATGAATCACATGCGCGGCGTCGCCGACGAGCGCGACACGCTCGACCACGAAGGCGCGCGCGACCGACAGCCCGAGCGGAAAGGCGCGGCGCGCCCCGACCGCCTCGATCTCGCCGAGATGCAGGCCGAAGCGCTTCTCGAGCTCGGCATGGAAGCCGTCGTCGGCGAGCGCGATGATGCGTTCCGCTTCGCGCGCGTCCTCGGTCCACACGATCGAGGAGCGGTGCCCGGTGGCGTCGCGCTTGAGCGGCAGGATCGCGAACGGGCCCGCCGGTAGAAAGTGCTCTTCGGCGCGACCTTGATGATCGCGCACATGACGCACGGTGGTGACGATACTGGCCTGGCTGTACTCCCAGCCGTGCACCGCGATGCCGGCACGCTCGCGGATCGAGGAGCGCGCACCGTCGGCGGCGACCAGGAGCCTTGCTGACAGGATTGCGTCGTTTTCCAGCCGGATCTCGATGTGCTTTGAGACCCCCTCCTCATTCCTCCCCCTTTCAGGGGGAGGATGACCGTGCTGCACGTCACCACGTCGGCTTGATGCAGGCGCTGTCGTAGATGCCGAAGCACGCCCGTGCCGCGAGTCCTCCCTCCCCCTGAAAGGGGGAGGGAGGGGGTGGGGGTCATCCTCGGAATGAGGCTGGGGGTCACTCCCGTAGCGATAGGAAAAATCCGCAAACGCCGTGCTTCGCAACTCGACCCCGTCCGTCTTCGCCGTCGCGAGCAGCGCCGCGAGCAACGGACCGTTCTCGACCATGTGTGCGAACGGCTCGCCCGGCTCCACGTCGCCGCCAAAGGTCAGGAAGGTCGGGCGCACCGCGTCGTCGAGACGCGAGTCGGTGACCGCCATGTCGAGGATCGGCTGGGCCTGTCCCGCAACCTGCCGCCAGACGCCGATGGTCTCGAACAGCCGCCGCGCCGCCGCCACGATCGCCGAGGCCCGCGGGTCCCGGCTTTCGCGGGCGAGCGCCGGGTCCGCCACCACGACGGCAAATGACGGCCCCAGCGCCTGCTTGAGCGCGATCGCCAGCGACAGGCCGGCAAACCCGGCCCCGCCGATCAGCACGTCGATTTGCCGGGCATTTTCTGTTTTCATGCGTTTCGCCGTGATAAGGGGCGGCAAAGTATAGTCGCTTTCGTTAGATAGGGCGCCCTACCGCCAATGCGAGCGGGCGCGGCTGCATGGAAACGGCAAGGACGGCCTAGTGAAAACCGAGTATCGCGCCGATATCGACGGCCTGCGGGCGGTCGCCGTGCTCCTCGTCGTCGCGTTCCATGCCTTCCCGAAGCATGTCACCGGCGGCTTCGTCGGCGTCGACATCTTCTTCGTGATTTCCGGCTTCCTGATCTCCGGCATCATCTACAAGGGACTCGCGGACGGCGACTTCGGCTTTCTCGCGTTCTATGCGCGGCGCATCAAGCGCATCTTCCCGGCCTTGATCGTGGTGCTGATCGCCAGCGCCATCGTCGGCTGGCTGATCCTGTTTCCGTTCGACTATCGCGTCCTCGGCAAGCACATCGCCGCCGGCGCAGGTTCGGTCGAGAACTTCGCCTATCTGCAGGAGGCGGGCTACTTCGACACCGCGGCGGAGCTCAAGCCGCTGCTGCATCTGTGGTCGCTCGGCGTCGAGGAGCAGTTCTACATCGTCTGGCCGCTGTTGGTCGTGCTGGCCTGGCCGTATCGCAAGGCGCCGATCGCAGTCGCCGCGATCATCTTCGCAATCTCCCTGATCTGGTGCGTTGCGCTGACTGCAACCGACCCGGCGGCGGCTTTCTATCTGCCGTTCACGCGGTTCTGGGAGCTGATGCTGGGCTGCATGCTCGCCTTCGCGGTATTCGGCGCGGGGCGTGCGTCCTCCGAAGCAGCGGACGGCAATCGTCTCGCGCTGCTCTATCGGCGCCATCAAGCCGCTATACGCGAGACCGCGTCCTGGCTTGGCGCGACGCTGATCGTGGCGTCCGCGGCCCTCATCACGGCAAGAAGCGCGTTTCCCGGCTGGTGGGCGTTGATGCCGACGATGGGCGCAGCGTTGCTGATCTTCGCCGGCGCAAATGCGTCGCTCAATCGTTACCTGCTGAGCCATCGCGCCGTCGTCTATGTCGGGCTGATCAGCTATCCGCTCTATCTGTGGCACTGGCCGATCCTGGTGTTCCTGCGCACCGTGTCGCTGCGCGAGCCGAGCGACCTGATGCGGGTCGCCGCCATCGGCGCGGCGTTCGGTCTCGCACATCTGACCTACCGTTATATCGAGCGGCCGATCCGCTTTGGCGCGCCGCTCTCCTACAAGCCGATCGCGGCGTCGTGCGCGATGGCGTTCGCCGGCGGCTTCGGTCTGTTCGTCTTCGCCACCAACGGAATCCCGTCCCGCTTTCCGCCGCAAGCGCAGGTGCTGTCGCGAAACTTTGTGCAGGAAGCGATGGAAACCAATCGCAGCGACGCCTGCTTCATTCTCAGATACACGGGCGTCAAGACCTTCGCGCCGGCATGCGACCCGCCGCCCCGCCCGGATGTGCGCACGGTCGCGCTACTGGGCGATTCCCACGCGTCGCATCTCTATCCCGGGCTGGCCGCGCTGCAGCGGGCCTCCGGCACGTTCCAGATTGCCCAGTACAACGCCGCCGGATGCCCGCCGGTCTATCTCGTTCCGAGCGGCAAGCAGAAGGAATGTCAGGCGATCAACGACGCCGTTATCGGCAAGGTCGTCAAGCTGAAGCCGGATACCGTCATCCTGGCGGCCAACTGGTCGTCCTATTCGACGCTCGCCGGTTCGGCGCCTCCCGACAATTCCGAGTTGCGCGCGCTGGTGCCGAAGCTTCGGTCCATCGGCGTCAAGCGCATCGTGGCGGTCGGCCAGTTCCCGGTATGGCGCGTGTTCCCGGTGCGCATACGGGCGCTGATGTACCGCCGCGATGCATGGGGATTCTCCGCCGCGGCGGCGTCGCCCATGCGCGACCGCGACAAGAGCTACCTCGATCCCGCAACGTTCACGCACGATGCGCAATTCAAGGCGCTGCTGTCGGTGCCGGGGGTGACCGTCGTGTCGCCGATATCGACCCTGTGCAACGGCGACGGCTGCCTGCTGGTGGTGCCTGACGGCAGCGGCGAGCCGATGGTGTGGGACTACGCCCACCTGACCGAAGCCGGGTCGAAGTTCTTCGTGAAGGCGAATGCCGACGCGCTCGTCGGGAGCGCAAAGACCGCCGGCCGCTGACGCCGCGAACCGCTCAAGCCCTGCCGGCCGAGGCCAATGTCGTCTCCGCAACGTAGCGAGCGAGCGCCGCCAGCGTGTGGTTGGCCAGCACGAACTCGCGCGCCGCCGCGCTCATCGCCATCAGGCGGTCGCGGTCCGCGAGCGCGGTTTCGATCGTGCGCGTCAGCCCGCCCGGCTCGACGTCGTAATAGAAGCAGTGCTCCCCGTCGCGCAGCGGACGATGGCGCTCGACGGTCTGACGATTGACCACCGGCACCGAGCCGCAGATCGCGGCCTCGTAGGTGCGAAAGCATTCATAGCCGTAACCCTCGGGCGACCACACCAGCCATGCCCGCGCGCAACGATCGAGATAGTCGGTCAGCGCCAGGTTGTTCTCCGGGACGTCGACGCGGATGCCCTTCGCCCGCAACGCCTTCATCTCCTCTAGGCCGCGCTGGCGCACCGTGGTCGAATCCTCCACGCGCCCGGTGAAGAACACGTCGGCGGTCTTTTCCGACGCCGGCAGCGGCCGCGCCGTCGGCAGGTCGAGGCGGCCGCGCGGCACGCCAAGCGAAATCGGGCGCAGCTTGGCGACGCGCGCGCGGTTCTGCTCGATCATGCGGAAGCGCGCCGTCGGCACCCGGTAATGCTGCGAGCCCATGAACACCCGCCAATGATCCGGTGGCAGCTCGCGCTTGAAATAGAGCGTGGCGCGATCCAGCAGAAACGTATTGTGGCGGAAGACGAACGGCTGCTCCTCCCAGTCCCAGACCGCGAGCGGCGCGCCGAACCGGCCACGCAGCAATTCCTGACCGAAGGCACGGAAGAACGGCATCGTTCCCCGCAACGTGCTGCGCCGGAACAGCGAGCGCACCAGCCAGCTCAGGCTCCAGGGCGCGTGGTTGGTGGGCTGCACGACGATGAGGTCGAGCGACGGATCGGCCAGCCTGCGCATGAGGCGCGGCAGCGTCGCGGCGTCGACCGTCCGGTCCTGCGGGCCCATCGGCACCGACGTAACCGGCTCCGTCGACCAGTATTCGGTCGTGGCGGGATAGGCCTCGCGCATCAGCGGGGCCTCGCCGATATCGAGGATTTTCGGCGCTGCCAGATCGACTTGCCGGTCGCTTTGGTGTTGCATGATCGCCGTCTTCATGGCCGGAAATTGCGGCTCAAGCAACGGTTTGAGCGCCGGACGGATAGAGCCGATTGATGATTTGCGCATGCGGCGGCAAGGTGGCGCGCCGTTTTACGGGAACAAGGCGCATGAGCTCGGCGCTCGCACGCAAGTTGCAGGCCGCGATCGACCGCATCCGCGGCAAGGAGCGCAGCACCGCGCCGGGCGACGCCTGGGGCCTGTCGCCGCGCGATGCGCGCAAGCGGGTGCAGCCGGCGGGCGAGCTGGAGGCCCTGTTCTACGCGCACGAAGGCCGCATCGTGCAGAAGTGGCATCATTACCTCGAAATCTACGAGCGCCACTTCGCGCCGTTGCGGCAGCAGGGACAGCCGCTGCGCATCCTCGAGCTTGGCGTCAGCCGCGGCGGCTCGCTCGAGCTGTGGCGGAAATATTTCGGCCCGAATGCGCGCATCGTCGGCATCGACATCGACCCGATCTGCGCCGGGCGCGTCGATCCCGAGAACACGGTGATGATCGGCGACCAGTCGGATCCTACCGTACTGGCATCGGCGATCGAGCGCCTCGGCGGCGGCGTCGACATCGTGATCGACGACGGCAGCCACCGCGGCCGCCACCAGATCGCGAGCTTCGAGTATCTCTATCCGCGCATCTCGGAACGCGGCGTCTATGTCTGCGAGGACCTGCATTGCAGCTACTGGGAGGACTTCGAGGGCGGCTACCGGCGCGCCGACACTTTCATCGAGCTCACCAAGGCGCTAATCGACCGGCTGCACGCGTGGTATCTGGACGACGCGCTGAAGGCTTCGTTCATGGACTTCGCCGGCACAACCTACTGCATCTCCAGCTACCTCAGCATCGTCGTGATCGAGAAGCGGCCGATCCAGCGGCCGTTCGACGTTCAGATCGGCAAGGAATGACCCACCCATGTCCTCCCCCAACCAGCCGTCCGCGAACCAGTCGTCTGCGATCCAGAACCTCCTTGAAATCCTCGACCTCGAACAGATCGAGGTGAACATGTTTCGCGGCCGCTCGCCGCAGGCGACGTGGCAGCGGGTATTCGGCGGCCAGGTGATCGGGCAGGCGCTGGTCGCGGCCTGCCGCACCGTCGACGTCGCCGAGCGCCCGCCGCATTCGCTGCACGCCTATTTCCTGCTCGCCGGCGATCCCAAGGTGCCGATCGTCTACGAGGTTGAACGCGTGCGCGACGGCAAGAGCTTCACCACGCGGCGCGTGGTCGCGATCCAGCACGGCGAGCCGATCTTCATCACCTCGGTGTCGTTCCATCGCGCCGAGGAGGGCTTCGCGCACCAGACGACGATGCCCGAGGTGCCCTCCCCCGACCAGCTTCCCACCGAAGCCGAGATTCGCGAGCGCGTGCTGCCGATGATGCCGGAGCCGGTGCGGCGCTATTACGAGCGCGAGCGGCCGATCGAGCTGCGCCCAGTCGAATACAGGCGCTATCTCGGCAAGGCGGTCGAGGGCGGCCGCTTCAACGTCTGGATTCGCGCCACCGGCAGGCTGCCCGACGAGCCCGCGATCCATCAATGCGTGCTGGCCTACGCCTCCGACATGACGCTGCTCGACTCCGCGCTGATCCCGCACGGCCGCAGCGTATTCGAGAAGACCATCATGGCCGCGAGCCTCGACCATGCGCTGTGGCTGCATCGGCCGTTCCGCGCCGACGACTGGCTGCTCTACTCGCAGGACTCGCCCAACATGGCCGGCGCGCGCGGCTTCTCGCGCGGCCTGATCTTCGCGCGCGACGGCGCGCTGGTGGCCTCGGTGGCGCAGGAAGGATTGGTGCGCGAGCGGCGGGCGGGCGGCTGAAGCTCCTGCGTCCAAACAAAAGGCGGCCCGCGCCAAGGGCAGCGCACGGACCGCAAGCCGTATCGAACCGAAGTCGCGCTCCTCCTGATCGCGGCCCGCGGGGGACGAGCCCGCGGGCGACGACTAAAGGAAACGGTCCTAGTGTGGCGGTTCAGAAGTTCGCCATAC
>JBOHIG010000040.1:0-3751 GCA_050725815.1 Xanthobacteraceae bacterium | reverse complement strand
TGATCCTCTCCCATTGATCGTCCCGAAGGGCATAGCGGCGCATCTGTCAGCTCCGAATCAGCTGACAGCCTATGAATCACGCAATATCCTCAAGGGGAATCCTCTAATTGAGGACAGGCCCTAGTGTCCCTTTGAATCCGAAGTTCGCAAATGGACTCGCGGAATAATGGACTCGCGGAATAGAGCATGCGAACTTCGGATTCGGGACACTAGACCCGAGCGACTGCCGGCGGAACCCCCGTCGCGCCGCTGCGTTGATTGTCGCAGCAGAGAGGTGCGCCCATGACAAACCTTCCGTTGGCGATGTCCCGAAACAACATCTCCCTTCCGCTGGCCGACCGGGTGGCCGGCGGCGGAATGATCTGGCTGCTGGCGCGGGTGGTGCTCGGCGGCTTGTTCCTGATGAGCGGCGCGCAAAAGCTGATGGGCCTCGATGGATTCGCGGGCATGCTCGCCAAGAACGGCATCCCAGAGTCGATTGCCCCGGCGCTCGCTGCGTTCGCAGCCGGCGCCGAAACGCTCGGCGGGCTCTGCATCGTGTTCGGCTTTGCGACCAGCTGGGCGGCGCTGCTGATGATCGCCTTCACGATCGTCGCGGCCTTCATCGGCCATCGCTTCTGGGAATTCGAGGGCGGAGCCCGAATGACGCAGATGAACCACTTCATCAAGAACATCATGATCGTGGCGGGCTTCTGCTTCCTCTATGTGGCGGGCGGCGGCCCCTATTCCATCGACCGCTGGCGGCGACATCATCGGCCGGAGATCGGCTCCTAGACCTTCTCGATCGCGAGCGAGACGCCCTGCCCCACGCCGACGCACATGGTGGCGAGAGCGCGCTTGCCGCCATGCGCCATGAGCTGATGCGCGGCGGTAAGCGCGAGCCGCGTGCCCGACATGCCGAGCGGATGCCCCAATGCGATGGCACCGCCGTTCGGATTCACGTGCGCGGCATCGTCCGGAAGCCCGAGCTGGCGCAGGCAGGCCAGCGCCTGCGACGCGAAGGCTTCGTTGAGCTCGATCCAGTCGAAATCGGAAATCTTCAAGCCCAGCCGCTCCATCAGCTTGCGGGTAGACGGCACCGGACCGATGCCCATCACGCGCGGCGGCACCCCGGCCGCCGCCATGCCAAGGATGCGCGCAAAGGGCGTGAGCCCGTGCTCCTTCGCCGCTTGCTCCGAGGCGATGATCATCGCCGCCGCGCCGTCGTTGACGCCGGAGGCGTTGCCGGCGGTGACCGTGCCGGGATTGCGCGCGAACGGCTTCAGCTTGGCCAACCCCTCGAGCGTGGTGTCGGCGCGCGGGTGCTCGTCCTTTGCGACCACCGCCGGGCCGGCCTTGCCGCCCGGCACCGTGACCGGCGCGATCTCGGCGTCGAAGAAGTTCGCTGCCGCCGCCTTCGCGGTGCGCTGCTGCGAGCGGAAGGCGAAGGCATCCTGGTCGGCACGCGAAACCTGATACTCCTCGGCCACGTTCTCGGCGGTCTCCGCCATGGCGTCGACGCCGTATTGCTGCTTCATCAGCGGATTGACGAAGCGCCAGCCGATGGTGGTGTCGTACACCTCGGCTGCGCGCTGGAACGCCTCTTGCGCCTTGCCCATCACCAGCGGCGCGCGCGTCATCGATTCGACGCCGCCGGCGATGGCGAACTCGATCTCGCCCGCGCGGATTGCCTGCGCCGCAGCGCCGACCGCATTGAGGCCGGACGCACAAAGCCTGTTCACGGTGACGCCCGGGATCGTGTCCGGCAGCCCAGCCAGCAGCAGCGCCATACGCGCGACATTGCGGTTGTCCTCGCCGGCCTGGTTGGCGCAGCCAAGCACGGTCTCGTCGAGCGCGCCCCAATCTACGGTCGGATTGCGCGCCATCAGCGCCTTGAGCGGGATCGCCGCGAGATCGTCGGCGCGCACCTTGGCAAGCGCACCACCGTAACGGCCGATCGGCGTGCGGATTCCATCGCAGATGAAGGCTTCGGGCATGGGATGGGTCCTTACGCTGCCGTGGACATGGCCCGATCTCGGGTTTACCCGAGATCGGCAGTTAACACTACGCAAGTCGGCTATAGCCGACTTGCGGTGCGGGCGTGCACCTCGCGCAGGACGGCAAGCTCATTGCCGGTGGGCGGCTTGGTCTCGACGACGTTCGCGGCGTAGCGCACGGCCCAGCCGGTGTTTTCCGCGATCTGCCCGCGCGTCACGCCGGGATGGATCGACGTCACCGTCATCTCCTTGGCCTGCGGATCGGGCTCGAAGATGCACAGATCGGTGATCAGCCTGGTCGGCCCTTTGGTTTTGAGGCCGAGCCGGGCGCGGTGATCGCCGCCCTCGCCATGGCCCATCGAGGTCACGAAATCGAGCTTCTCCGCGAAACTCCGCTTCGATTGGTTCATGATGATGAAGATCTCGCCGCAGGACGAGGCGATCTCGGGCGCGCCGCCGCCGCCCGGCAGCCGTACCTTCGGCTTGTGATAATCGCCGACGACAGTCGTGTTGAGATTGGCGAACTTGTCGATCTGCGCACCGCCAAGGAAGCCGACCGTCATGCGTCCGCCTTGCAGCCAGTAGCGAAACATCTCCGGCACGGCCACCGTGGTGAGCGCGGTCTCGCACAATTCGCCATCGCCGATCGACAGCGGCAACACGTCGGGCTTGGTGGCGATGGTGCCGGACTCGTAGATCAGCGTGATGTCCGGGGCGTGCGTGAGCCGCGCCAGGTTCGATGCCGCCGACGGCATGCCGATGCCGACAAAGCAGACGTCCTCGTTGCGCAGTGCCCGCGCCGCCGCGATGGTCATCATCTCGTTGGGCTTGTAGTCGGGCATTCTCACTCCGCTGCCATGGCCCGTTTGCGTGCGTGCTCGGCGAACACGTCGGGTCCTTTGTCCAGCACGTTTGCTTTCATCCAGGCCAGAAACGTCTCGCGCTCGCGGGCGATCTTGTCCCAGGCGATGTAAAAGGCGTTGTCGCGCTTGTAGTAGCCTTGCGCATAGGACGGATACGCCCCGCCCGGCACCGCCACGACTGCACCGATGGTCCAGTGCGGCAGGATCACTGCGTTGAAGCTGCGCGGCCCGAAATCGTCCACGACCTCCTCGACCGTGACGATCGACCGCGTCGCGGCAAGCACCGCCTCCTTCTGCACGCCGACGATGCCGTCGATCATTACGTTGCCAGCGCGGTCGGCGCGCTGCGCGTGAACGATCGCGACGTCGGGCCGGATCGAAGGCACCGCCGCCAACTCCTCGCCGGTGAACGGGCAGGCGATGCGCTTGATGCGCGGATTCACCTTGGGAAGGTCGACGCCGATATAGCCGCGGAACACCGCCATCGGCAGGCCGGCGGCGCCCGCCTCATAGGCGTTGGCCATGGCGGCGTGGGAATGCTCTTCGATCGCGAGTGGTTGCGGCCAGCCGTTCTCGACCGCGTCGCGGAAGCGATGCAGCGAGCCGACGCCGGGGTTGCCGCCCCAGGAGAACACCAGCCGCTCCACGCAACCCATGCCGATGAGCTGATCGCAGGTCAGGTCTGGCGTCATCTTGATCAGCGACAGACGCTGCTTGCGCTGGCGGATGATCTCATGGCCCGCGGCATGCGGAATGAGATGGGTGAATCCTTCGATGGTCACCGTGTCGCCATCGCGCACGGTCGATTCCACGGCCTCGGCAAGCGACAGAAAGCGCGCCATCGGAGAGGGCCCGGAGTTCGCTAGTGGAGTGGATTTGACATTCGCTACCAGTTTGTCCGCGGGTACGCGA
>JBOHIG010000039.1:0-13480 GCA_050725815.1 Xanthobacteraceae bacterium | reverse complement strand
TCAAACAATATCGCGCCATCGCCACACGCTACGACAAAACCGCGAGAAATTTTCTCGCCGCAATCCACCTTGCCGCCGCTATCATTTGGCTCAATTGAGGACAGGCCCTAGTTCGTCAACTTAGTTGGACCTGGCGATGCAGAATTCGACCGCTTCCTCCAGGGCGTCCTTCATCGGTGAGGCCGGGAAGAGGGCGAGCGCGTCGGTGGCAATCGCGCCGTAGTGGCGGGCGCGCTGCACCGTATCCTCGAGCGCGCGGTGCTTGACCATGAGATCGATCGCCTGTTCGAGGTCGGCGTCGGTCGAGTCGCCGGCTTCAAGCGCCCGCCGCCAGAAGGCGCGCTCGGTTTCCGAGCCGCGGCGGAACGACAGCACCACCGGCAGCGTGATCTTGCCTTCGCGGAAATCGTCGCCGACGTTCTTGCCGAGCTTGGCGGCCTTGCCGCCGTAGTCGAGTGCGTCGTCGACCAGCTGGAAGGCGATGCCCAGGTTCATGCCGAAGGAGCGGCAGGCCGACTGCTCGTCCTTGGAGCGGCCGCCGAGTGCCGGCCCGACCTCGCAGGCGGCCGCAAACAGCTCGGCGGTCTTGGCGCGGATGACGCTGAGATATTCGTCTTCGGTCGTGGCCGTGTTCTTGGCGGCGGCGAGCTGCATCACCTCGCCCTCGGCGATGATGGCGGCGGCGCCGGACAGGATTTCGAGCGCCCGCAGCGATCCGACCTCGACCATCATCTTGAATGCCTGGCCGAGCAGGAAATCGCCGACCAGAACGCTCGCCTCGTTGCCCCACAACAGGCGCGCAGCAAGCTTGCCGCGTCGCATGTCGCTCTCGTCGACCACATCGTCATGCAGCAGCGTGGCGGTGTGCATGAATTCGACCGCAGCCGCGAGCTTGATATGTCCCTCGCCCTGATAGTCGACGAGGCCCGCCATCGCCAGAGTCAGCATCGGTCGCAACCGCTTGCCGCCCGAGGCGATCAGGTGGTTGGCGACCTCCGGAATCATCGTCACCTCGGAGCCCGTGCGGGAGAGGATGGTGGCGTTGACCCGTTCCATGTCGGCGGCGACAAGGTCGATGAGACCGCCGATGGCCGGGGACGATGGGCTCTCGAATGGAACGATGACGGCCAAGGAGGAGCACTCCGATCTAGTGTGGCGGTTCAGAAGGTCGCTTGACTTTGCGGCATGGTCGAGAGCGAACTTCTGAACCAAAGCCACACTAGCAACAATATTGATTCTAGTGTCCCTTTTGAATCCGAAGTTCGCAAATGGACTCGCGGATTGCCGCTTGCGAACTTCGGATTCGGGACACTAGTGCCGCCGATTTGAAGTTCCTACAGCGATTGCAGCAAACTCGGTTAGGAACTTCAAATCGAAAGCGGCACTAGAATCATAGCGTTGCTAGTGCCCTTTTGTTTCCGAAGTTCGTGTCAGAGCGGGCTGCAGCGTATCACGAACTTCGGAAACGGGGCACTAGCGGGACGCCGGAGAATAGAAACGCTATTGTTGGGCGGCAAGTGCACAATTGCCGGAACGGGCATGAACCTCGAACGCAAGCCAACATTTCCAGGCGGCGATCCGCTCCCGGCGCGGGAGACGAAGAACGCGCTATATGCGGCCCGCGTCGCCGTGCTGGTGCCCTGCTATAACGAAGAAACCGCCATCGCCCAGGTTGTCGGCGATTTTCGCGCCGCTTTGCCGCAGGCGCGAATCTATGTCTACGACAACAACTCCATCGACCGTACCTCCGAGGTCGCCCGCGCCGCCGGGGCGATCGTGCGGCGGGAAACCCACCAGGGGAAGGGCAACGTAGTCCGGCGGATGTTCGCCGACATCGACGCCGATATCTATGTTCTGGTAGATGGCGACGCAACCTACCATGCCGCCAGCGCACCGGCGATGATCGCGCGGTTGGTCGACGACCGCCTGGACATGGTGGTCGCCGCCCGCGTGCAGCAGGAGGAGGCCGCCTATCGGCCGGGTCATTTGACCGGCAACCGACTGCTGACGGGCTTCGTGGGCACCGTCTTCGGCCAGGCGTTCAGCGACATCCTGTCCGGATTCCGGGTGTTCTCGCGGCGCTTCGTGAAGTCGTTTCCGGTGCTGTCGGGCGGCTTCGAGATCGAGACCGAACTGACGGTCCATGCGCTCGAACTCGAGCTCGCGGTCGCCGAGATTCCGACGCCCTATTTCGCGCGGCCGGAGGGATCGGAATCGAAGCTGTCGACCTGGCGCGACGGCTTGCGCATCGTTGGCACCATCCTCAAGCTCTACCGCTCCGAGCGCCCGCTGCCGTTCTTCGGCAGTATCGGGATCGTGATGGCGGTGGTCTCGCTCGGGCTCTCGATCCCGCTGATCGTGCACTTCATCGAGGAAGGCAACGTGCCGCGGATGCCCACGGCAATCCTGTCGACCGGCATGATGCTGCTTGCGTTCCTCTCCATCGCGGCAGGACTTATCCTCGATACCGTTACCCGCGGTCGCCGCGAGATGAAGCTTCTGTCCTATCTCGCGCAGCGGTCGCCGGGCGAGGATTGGGACCGGCGGCAGGAGTGAGGGCAGGCCTTGCGCGAAATCGTCCGCACCAACGATCCCGTGCTGGTGTCAGTGATCGAAGCCCTGTTGAAGGGCGCCGAAATCCCGCATCTGGTGCTCGATCAGAACATGAGCGTGCTGGAGGGCTCGCTTGGCATTCTGCCTCGCCGGGTGCTCGTCGGCGACGCCGACGTGGCGGCCGCCCGTCGCCTCCTGGTGGACGCTGGCCTCTCGCACGAGCTGCGGCCCGATGCCGGGTAGGCGCGAATCGCTGACCGAGGATTCCGCGCTCGGCGGCCGGGTGCGCCTGCGCCAGCCGCGCGACGGCCATCGGGTCGGCCACGATGCGATCCTGTTGGCGGCGGCGTGTCCGGCACGCGCCGGTGATGCGGTGGTCGATCTCGGCGCGGGCGTCGGCGCCGCCGGCCTCGCATTGGCCGCGCGTGTGGCGGACGCCAACGTCACGCTGGTCGAGATCGATCCAGAGCTTGCGGCGCTCGCCGCGGAGAATGTGCAGCTCAATCGCCTGGAAGCGCGGGTGCGCGCCGTGGCGCTCGACGTGTCGGCGCCTTCGCGCGCGTTTGCTGCTGCCGGCCTGCCACCCGACAGCGTCATGCGGGTGCTGATGAATCCGCCATTCAACGATCCCGCCGTCCAGCGTCCGTCGCCGGATGTAGGACGCCGGCGTGCGCATGTCGCGCCGCGCGGCGAGCTTGCGGTCTGGGTTCGGACGGCGGCGCGGCTGCTGCGCCCGCGCGGAACGCTGACAATGATCTGGCGTGCCGATGCGCTGGGCGACGTCCTTGCCGTGCTCGCGCCAGGGTTCGGGAGCATTGCGGTGCTGCCGGTCCATCCGAAGGCGTCGTCACCGGCAATCCGCGTGGTCGTTCGAGCGGCAAAGGCAAGCCGCGGCCCGCTCATGTTGTTGCCCGGATTGATGCTCAATGATGAGCGGGGACGACCGACGGCGGCGGCGGAGGCCGTATTGCGTGAGCGCGCGCCGCTGCTGCTGGGCGAGCTGTGAGTGGAGCGTTCGGAGCGACATTGCGGTACTGCACATTGAAACCAGCCGCCGATGCTTGGCATTGTCACCGGACCGCTGAATTCGTTTGAAAAGAGGGTTCGATGGCTGAGCAAGGGCTGCCCGAGCATATGCGCCAGCTTATGGCCGGCGCGCGCGAGGCGTTGAAGCCGCTGGTGCCGGACCGATGGCGCTCCGCGCCGGTCGTGCCGGTGGTTCGGCTCTCCGGCATCATCGGATTCTCGACGCCGCTGCGGCCGGGGCTGACGCTTGCCGGGATCGCGCGCCAGCTCGAGCGCACCTTCACGGTCCGCAACGCGAGCGCGGTCGCGCTGCTGATCAATTCGCCGGGCGGATCGCCGGTCCAGTCGCACCTGATTTATCGCCGCATCCGCGCGCTTGCCGCCGAGCACAAGCGCCCCGTCATTGCGTTCTGCGAGGACGTCGTCGCGTCCGGCGGCTACATGGTCGCGTGCGCCGCCGACGAGATCCTGTGCGACGTGTCCTCGATCGTCGGTTCGATCGGCGTGGTGGGCGGGTCGTTCGGATTTTCCGGCGCGATGGAAAAGCTCGGCATCGAGCGCCGCCTCTATACCTCGGGCGACCGCAAGGCGATGCTCGACCCGTTCCTCCCGGAGAAGCCGGAAGACGTCGAGCGGCTCAAGACAGTGCAGCGCGCCATTCACGACGATTTCATCGCGCTCGTGAAAGAGAGCCGCGGCGTACGGCTCACCGGCCCCGAAAATGACTTGTTCTCCGGAGAATTCTGGACCGGCCGCAAGGCGGTCGAACTCGGCATTGCCGACGGCATCGGCGAATTGCGCGCAACCCTGCGGGAGCGATTCGGCGAGAATGTCCGGACCCCGCTGGTGGCTGCGGAGCGCGGCTGGTTCGGCCGCACGCGTCAAGGAGTCGCTGCGGGCGGGGTTGATCGGCTCTTTGGTCGTGCCGATCTCGCGGGGGAGATCATCTCGGCGCTCGAAGCGCGCGCCCTGTGGGCGCGCTTTGGATTGTGAGGGCCGGCCCAGGCCGGAGAGAGGAGACCGCCATGCCGTTTGTCATTCCGCCACTGATCAAATGGACGCTGGTCAGCCTCGGCGGCTTCGCGGTGCTGCGCTGGATCGTGAAGGAGATGCGGCGCGTCAACGAGGAGCTCAGCCGGGTCAAGGCGGCGCCGGCGATGGACGCGGCTGCGCGCAGGGGGCTGCCGACGCTGCGGCGCGACCCTGTCACGGGCGAATGGCGGCTCTCCTAGATTCAAAAAAACCGCGAATCGCCATAAATTCATAAATTCCATTGAATACAAAGGCTTGGGCGCTAGCTTGACCCGCTATACCCTCGCCGATAGGGTCCGCGCCCATTCGAATCCCGCGAATCCTGACGAAAATCGCGCCCAATGGCCGACGCCGACCTGCCCGCCCACATGCGCCCGGAGCGGTCGTTCCAGGGGCTGATTCTGGCCTTGCAGCGCTATTGGGCGGACTACGGCTGCGTCATCCTTCAGCCCTACGACATGGAAGTCGGGGCCGGCACGTTCCATCCGGCGACCACGCTGCGGGCGCTCGGGCCGAAGCCCTGGAACGCCGCCTATGTGCAGCCTTCGCGTCGGCCGAAGGACGGCCGCTACGGCGAGAACCCGAATCGGCTCCAGCATTATTACCAGTACCAGGTGATCCTGAAGCCGAACCCGCCCGACCTGCAGGACCTGTATCTCAAGTCGCTCTATGCCATCGGCATCGATCCCGCGCTGCACGACATCCGCTTCGTCGAGGACGATTGGGAATCGCCGACGCTCGGCGCCTGGGGGCTCGGCTGGGAATGCTGGTGCGACGGCATGGAGGTGTCGCAGTTCACCTATTTCCAGCAGGTCGCGGGCTTCGAATGCGCGCCGGTGTCGGGCGAGTTGACCTACGGGCTCGAGCGGCTGGCGATGTATGTGCAGGGGGTCGAGCGCGTCTACGACCTCAACTTCAACGGCCGCGAGGGCAAAGATAAGGTCACGTATGGCGACGTATTCCTGCAGGCCGAGACGGAATACTCGCGGCACAATTTCGAATATTCCGACACCGACATGCTGTTCGCGCAGTTCAAGATGGCCGAGGATGCCTGCCGCAAATACATCGCGGCCGGCTGGGTGACCGAGGGCAATGCGCGCCGGCACGCAATGGCGCTGCCGGCCTACGACCAGTGCATCAAGGCGAGCCACGTGTTCAATCTGCTCGACGCACGCGGCGTGATCTCGGTCACCGAGCGGCAGAGCTATATCCTGCGCGTGCGCGAACTGGCGAAGGCCTGCGGCGAGGCGTGGCTGGCGACCGAGGCGGGAGGGGCGTGACATGAGCGAACCGGAAATCGGCGGCGCCGAGCCGATCGTGGTCGACGTGGTCGAGGGCGAGAGCTACTGGTGGTGCCGCTGCGGCCGCTCCAAGAGCCAGCCGTTCTGCGACGGCTCGCATGAGGGCACCGGCTTCGAGCCGATGGAATATGTCGACAAGCGCTCGCGCCCGATCTCGTTCTGCACGTGCAAGCGCACCAAGACCCCGCCATTCTGCGACGACAGCCACGACGAGCTGTGAACTGCGCGGGAGTTGATCTCCGGGTTTGCAATTGCAGTTCTGGGTTTGCAGTTGCAATAGAGTAGGGGACGCACTGCCCCGCCGCTCCCCTCCCCCTTGTGGGGAGGGGTCGGGGGTGGGGGTCGCAGCGAGGACACGCGCATTATGTCCGCAAGTGAGAACGAGCCGCAGCCTTGGGCGAGACTCGATCGCTCGATGCCCGTGCAACCGCAACGCCAGTTTGCTCGCCGGATGCGAGCTGCGCCAACGGATGCGGAGCGCAAGCTGTGGTGGCACCTGCCTATCGCTTCAAGCTGTCTGGCACGCATTTCCGACGACAGGTGAGGATCAGGAGCTTCATCGTCGATTTCGCCTGCCACTCCGCACGGCTTGTCGTGGAGCTTGATGGCGGCCAGCATGGCCTGCGAACTGCTGCGGACGCTGAACGGACCAGAGTGATCGAGGCGGACGGTTACCGCGTGCTGCGCTTCTGGAACAACGACGTGCTTGGAAATATCGATGGGGTGCTTGAGGAAATTCAGCGTGCACTCACGACGACCCCCACCCCTATCCCCTCCCCACAAGGGGGCTTTGCACAGATACCCCATGCTGCACAAAAACGGTCGCGGCTGCACAAAAACTTGGTGCAACAGCGCGTCGTAACAAAACTTGATTGACGGTGCTTTTTGAGCACGCCGCTAGTTTTGGCCCATTGAAGTTGCTCAGCTTTTCGGCAGGCTCTCGTACCGTATTGCGTGACAGTTGTACGGTACGAAATTCGGCCTCCAAGATTGGAGCGGCCACTTGCACATCGATTCATTTCTGGTAATTGGCCGCTCCGAATTTGGGAGCGACATGAGCAAGACAGACAACATCGATGATTTAGTGGGCGAGGTCATTCGGGCCATCAAGCTAGCATATGGACGCGGCTTCCACGCCGGCGGTGCCGCCATGCGGGACACCATTCTGCAAGCGGCAGATGACTTGAACATCCCGACCCATGACGAGATCGCGGCTTCAATCCGGACCAATGGTGCGCCGAAATCATCCTGGGGTTCGGTTGTCGCGGCGATGAGAATGATCCTCACCAAGGAGCCGAACCTGACGGTGCACGAGATCGAGGAGCGCGGGATGGCGCTCTACCCGGACATCAACATCCGGTCTTTCGGGAACCAACTGCGTCGTTATGAGGGGGTCAAATACAAGCGCGACGAGGAGACAAGTCGCTGGTCATTGATTGAAGGGGTTACGGCGGGGCTGTAGCCCGCCGTACACCGTCGAGCGTAGGTGTATGGGACGCATACCTTGGGGTCTTGAGTCACGTTGTGAGAGACGGGGCCACACCCAAGGAGGGGTCGGTTCGATTCCGGCACGCTCGGCCAATAAAGTCACACTTCGATAGCAGCGATGTCAAAAGTCGTCATCTACTTTTTGAACCCTTCTTTCTGGCCTTTACCTCCGACCGGCGCGGGCGATCCCAATAGGGGCTCTTGCACGAAGGGCACACGCGGGGCGGGGCATCGATATCGCGAGGCATCCATATGTGCCCGCACCGTTCGCACTGAAATGCCCAAATCTGGATTTTTGCCATCGCTCAGACACTATACCTTGAAGGGATATATGTCAAGTAAATCACTTAAGACCATTGACTATTATATACCTATAAGGTATATTCCCTCTTGGTACATAGAGGGATGGTCATGGACGTCAATCTCGATCCGAGACAGCAGCGCGGACTTCAGATCGCGGCGACGGCCAAGATCACGAAGAAGGGCGGCGCGTGGCTTGTGCCGTCGCAGTCGGGCAAGGGTCGCTACACGGTGTGCCCTGACCCGCAGAGTCCGCACTGCAATTGCCCCGACCACGAAACGAGGGGCGGAAAGTGCAAGCACATCATTGCAGTTGAGTACGTGCTTCTCCGCGAGCGGAATGCGGACGGCAGCACGACCGTTACCGAAACTCTTACCGTGCAACAGTCAGTCCGTAAGACCTACCCGCAGGATTGGCGGGCATACAACAGGGCGCAGACCCAAGAGAAGGATCAGTTCTTAGAACTGCTCCACGAGCTATGCGCGGGCGTGGCTGAGCCGCCCCGTCCCAAGAATGGGCGGCCGCGACTGCCAATTCAGGATGCGATCTTCGCGGCCTGCTTCAAGGTTTACAGCACGGTCTCCGCGCGTCGCTTCATGAGCGACCTTCGGGCAGCCCAAGCTAAGGGCTACATCGCCAAGACGCCCCACTTCAATTCGGTGCTGAACTACTTGGAAAGCCCCGAAGTGACGCTGATCTTGAAAGGGCTAATCACCGAGAGCAGTTTGCCGCTGAAATCGGTCGAGGTTGATTTCGCCTGCGACTCGTCAGGGTTCACCACGTCCAGATTTCATCGTTGGTTCGATCACAAATACGGCGCCAGACAGCAGCACGAGTGGGTCAAGGTCCACCTGATGACCGGCGTTCGGACCAACATCGTTACCGCCGTTGAAATCAGGGACAAAGATGCCAGTGATACCAAGTTGCTCCCTGACCTCGTGAACACAACGGCCAAGAGTTTCGTGCTGAACGAAGTGTCAGCCGACAAGGGCTATGGCAGCCTGAGCAACTACGATGCGATCCGGGCTCACGGGGCGGTCCCGTATATCGCGTTCAAGTCTATCCATACCGGCAAGGGCGGTGGGTTATGGCGGAAGATGTTCCATTACTTCCAATTCAACCGCGATGAATATCTACGCCACTATCACAAGCGGAGTAACGTGGAGTCCACGTTCTCAATGATCAAGGCCAAATTCCGCGATCACGTTCGCAGCAAGACGGACGTGGCGATGAAAAACGAAGTCCTTTGCAAGATCATCTGCCACAACATCTGCTGCCTGATTCAAGAGACGCATGAACTCGGGGTCAGCGCCGTTTTCTGGAAACCATCGCCAGCATAATGTCACCAGCGCTCATGCAGGTGGCTTACCCGTACATATTGTTATGACCATCCCCAGATCGTCCCGCACACGCTCCAGTTCCTCCCTGGAACTTGGATTGCGAGGCACCGGCCTCTCAATGTACACCAACCGCGATTTTAAGTCGGCGGCGAAAAGGCGAAATCCCACATACCCACCAAACGCATTCTTCGCGTTGAACCTGCCGCAGAAACGGCGATTGCCTTTGTCCTGTATGTCGCGCAGTTGCGCTGAATGGGGATCGTTGAGCAGCGCGCCAACAAGTTCGGAGATCAGCTTGACATCTCCCGGCGCTAAACGGGCACCCGAGTCATCGATGATTGACTGCGAATGTGCAGAAATGCTCATCGTTACAAGGAGACAGGCGCACCAAACCAACTTCAAAACCCGCATGATAGGCCCCACCTGAAGAATAGTGGGACTATATCCCGTGGTTTAATGTGCCTCAAGGTGGTCGCCTTTTTGAATGAAGGCGGCCAAGCTGGTTGCATGGAATTTACGGCGACTGCGCGTCCGGCGGAGCCTCTCGCAAGAGGATTTGGCCGCTGACGCTAATGTTGACCGCTCCTATGTTGGTCGATTGGAGCGGGGCCAGGAAAATCCGACTGTCGGCATCCTGGAGAGAATTGCTGCGGTACTGGACGCTGAACTGATTGAGTTCTTTAGGGCACCAGGAAAGAATGAATTGCCGCCTAGGCCGCTGCGGGGCGGTAGACAGCGGCGATAATGGGATATGGCATGCCAGCATTCAAATGTCCGAAATGCCGTATTCAAGCGCGCTATCAGGAAAGGGGGCGAAATCAATTCACCGTATTCCCAGAGAACATCGAGGACGAGTTCGCGCACTGCCTAGAGCGGCGTGAGCGGGTGGAGCGCAAGGAGTCTATCGAGAAATTCTTCTGCCCGGCCCTCGCCAAAGAGGCATCGCGCCTCCGCAATCTCGGCAAGCGCTGACGCTGGAATAAGGTACGTTCCTATCAGGACCGGATTGCCATCATGGCCATCGCAGTAAACGGGAATGCTGGCGTAGTCATGTTTGCGCGGTCCAACCGTGCATGAGTAATCAGTGACTAGAGACATGAGTCCTCTCCATGGGTGCTTCTTGTGCAGAATCCTCTCTTGCACAAAAACACGGTCAGATTCGTGCGATATTGTGCAAAGCCCCACAAGGGGGAGGGGAAGCGCAAGCGGCCAGCGAGTCACGCTAGCAGCGATTTCATCCGACTTTGAGTCGTGGCATTCACCCCACCCCGGCGCGCCATAGTGCGTCGAAGACGCGCGTAAACGCGCTGGTTGCGCGCCGACCCTCCCCCTCCAGGGGAGGGTGATGGAGCAAGCGGCCAGCGAGTCGTGGTAGCGGCAATTCATTGCAAACTTGAGTCGTAGCGTTCACCGCCCGCCAACCATCCGCGCGCCGGGACGGAACCGCGCCCTTGCGCGCGCCATTGGCCTTCGGGAGCATCGGCCATGGCGCAGCTTTCCTACGACATCGTGTCCCGCGACGGCGGCTGGGCGATCCTGGTGACGCCGGCGCCCGACGACGGATTCGCGACCCGGCAGGCCGCTTTCGACGCCGCGGCGGAGCTTGCCCGCAAGCTGCGATTCGCCGGCACCCCGTTGCACGTCCGCGCGGCGCACGAAGGCGCGCAAGCCGCGCCCGGCGCGCGCAAATCCGCCAGGGCGTGACAACGCCACGACCGCCTGCTACCTGCGATGAACGTCGCATGTTAGCAGGCCGTTATGCCCGACCTTCTGATCGAACTCTTCTCCGAGGAAATTCCCGCGCGCATGCAGCCGCGCGCCGCCGAGGATTTGCGCAAGCTCGTCACCGACAAATTGGTGGCGGCCGGCCTCGTCTATGAGGGCGCGAAGGCGTTCGCGACGCCGCGGCGGCTCGCGCTCACGGTGCAGGGCGTGCCGGCGCGGCAGCCGGACGTGAAGGAGGAGCGCAAGGGCCCGCGCGTCGACGCCAACGAGAAAGCCATCGCAGGCTTCCTCAAGGCGGCGGGCCTCGCCTCGATCGATCAGGCCAAGATCGAGAAGGATGCCAAGAAGGGCGACTTCTACGTCGCGGCGATCGAGAAGAAAGGCCGCGCGGCGATCGAGGTGATCGGCGAGATCGTGCCGGACGTGGTGAAGAGCTTCCCGTGGCCGAAGTCGATGCGCTGGGGCGAAGACTCCGCAAAGCCCGGCTCGCTCGGCTGGGTGCGGCCGCTGCATTCGATCGTTGCCACCTTCGGGCCGGAAACGGAAGAGCCCGACATCGTGCCGTTCAAGGTCGACGGCATCGCCGCCGGCGACACCACGCACGGTCACCGCTTCCTCGCGCCCGGCGCGATCAAGGTCCGGCGCTTCGACGATTACGTCGCCAAGCTCGAGAAGGCCAAGGTCGTCCTCGACCCCGAGCGTCGGCGGCAGTCGATCTTGGCGGACGCGAAGAACCTCGCCTTCGCGCAAGGATTCGAGCTGGTCGAGGATGACGGCCTGCTCACCGAGGTCGCGGGGCTGGTCGAATGGCCGGTGGTGCTGATGGGCTCATTCGAGGAGGCGTTCCTCTCGATCCCCGCCGAGGTGATCCGCGCCACCATCCGCAACAACCAGAAATGTTTCGTGCTGCGCGATCCCAAAGAACGCAAGGAGGGCGGCAAGCTCGCCAACCGCTTCATCCTGGTGTCGAACACCGAGGCGAAGGACGGCGGCAAGGCCATCGTCGCCGGCAACGAGCGCGTCATCCGCGCGCGCTTGAGCGATGCGAAGTTCTTCTACGACACGGATCTGAAGACGAAGCTTGAAGATCGCCTGCCCAAGTTCGAGCACATCGTCTTCCACGAGAAGCTGGGCACGCAGGCGAAACGTATTGCGCGGATTGAACGATTGGCGGCGGAGCTTGCGCCCATTGTCGGCGCCGATGTCGAAAAGGCGAAGCGAGCCGCGAAGCTTGCGAAGGCGGACTTGCTCACCGAAGTGGTCGGCGAATTCCCCGAAGTGCAAGGACTGATGGGCAAATATTACGCTCAAGCTCAAGGTGAGGATGAAGCGGTCGCCCGCGCCATCGAGGAGCACTACAAGCCGCTCGGCCCCAACGACAGCGTGCCGACCGATCCGGTGTCGGTCGCGGTCGCGCTCGCCGACAAGCTCGACATGCTGGTGGGGTTCTGGGCCATCGACGAGAAGCCGACGGGAAGCAAGGACCCGTATGCGTTGAGGCGGGCTGCGTTGGGGATCATCCGCATAATTGTTTCCAATGAACTTCGTGTTCGTCTGTGGGATGCGTTTTCGAGCGCCGCTACAATTTATCGTCAAGATGGTAACGTTAGGGTGGTCGCTGGAATCGATCGCTGGGTGGCGGAAGGGAAGCAAGAGGGAGAAAGCGTTCGCGCAACGCTCACAAGAATATTTCAGGGGCTCGGCGCCGCGAATCTGCAAGAGTTCTTTAGAGATCGCCTCAAGGTCCAGTTTCGCGAGCAGGGCGCGCGGCACGACCTCGTCGATGCGGTCTTTGCACTCGAAGGCCAGGACGACCTGCTCCTCATCGTCCGCCGCGTCGAGGCGCTTGGCAAATTCCTCGACACCGAGGACGGCAAGAACCTGCTCGCCGGGACCAAGCGCGCCGCCAACATCATCCGCATCGAGGAGAAGAAGGACGCGCGCGACTATGTCGGCGCGCCCGACCCTTCGCTCTACCGGCAGGACGAGGAATGGGCGCTCGCCAAGGCGATCGACGCCGGCAAGGGCGAGGCCTCGGCGGCGGTCGCGCGCGAGGATTTCGCCGCCGCCATGAGCGCGATGGCGAAACTGCGCCCGCATGTGGACGCCTTCTTCGACAAGGTGACCGTGAATGTCGAGGACAAGCCGGTACGCGAGAACCGGCTGCGGCTGCTCAATGAAATCCGCGAGGCGACGCGGGCGGTGGCGGATTTTTCCCGAATCGAAGGCTAGCGCCATTCCGATGCGCGATGACGGCGGAATGTAGAAACATGCTCGCGACGGCATTGCGCACAGTGACGCCGGGGTGCTTCAATTGTTCCGAATTTCACCGGGAGAGTTTCATGAAGTACGAACTGATGCCGATTGTGGCCATCATCGCCGGGATTTTGGTCCTGATCATGCCCCGGCTGCTGAACTACGTTGTTGCCCTTGTTCTCGTCCTTTATGGGCTGCACGAGCTCAACAAGCTCAACAACTGGGCGCCGGGGCTGATTTTCGCCGGATAGGGTTCCGGCTTGCGCTGTTGCTCGCTGTCATGGTTCTTAGCGCCCGCTAGTGGTCCGATTCTAACATTCGCATCCCGTTTCGGCGACCGATTTTGCGAATGTTAGAATCGAAGGACCACTAGCAAGTATTGCGTGCTAGTGGAGTTTTGCTTTTGACATTCGCGTCGCGAACCGCTGCCAGGTGGGTCGCGAATGTCAAATCCACTC
>JBOHIG010000038.1:0-21284 GCA_050725815.1 Xanthobacteraceae bacterium | reverse complement strand
GTCGGGAGGGGGGTGTCGTGCAACGTTTGCGCGAGTGCTCGACCCCCCTCCCTAGCCCTCCCCCGCAAGGAGGGAGGGAACGGGCAGCGCTCGTGGCGATTCTGGCGCGTCACATCGGCAATCATGTTGCTTGTTGTCGTCTCCGTGGCCGCCACAGCGTCATGGTGGATCGTCTCGCTCGGCCCGGCGCCGACCGGGCAGGGGCTTGCCTATTCCACCCTCGTGGTCGACCGCGAGGGGCGTCTGCTGCGGCCCTACACCACGCCCGAAGGGCGATGGCGGCTGCCGGCGACGCGTGAGGACGTCGATCCGCGCTTCCTCGCGATGCTGTTCGCGTTCGAGGACAAGCGCTTCATGCAGCATCGCGGGGTCGATCCGCTGGCGCTCGGCCGCTCATTCGTGCAGTTGGTCGCCAACGGCCGCATCGTGTCGGGCGGATCGACGCTGACCATGCAGGTCGCGCGTCTGCTCGAGCCGCGCACCGAGCGCACGTTCGTCGCCAAGCTCCGTCAGATGGTGCGGGCGGTGGAGCTCGAACGCATCCTGAGCAAGGACGAGATTCTCGCGCTTTATCTCAGTCTGGCGCCCTATGGCGGCAATCTCGAAGGCATCCGCGCGGCTTCGCTTGCCTATTTCGGCAAGGAGCCGCGTCGGCTCACGCTTGCGGAATCCGCCTTGCTGGTCGCGCTGCCGCAGTCGCCGGAGTCGCGCCGGCCCGACCGTTCGGTCGAGGCAGCACGCAACGCTCGCAACCGGGTGCTCGACCGGCTGGCGGCGGCCGGTGTCGTTCCCGCCGACGAGATCGCGCGCGCCATGAGCGTGAGCGTGCCGCAGGGCCGGCGACCGATGCCGATGCTGGCGCCGCATTCCGCCGATGCGGTCGTGGACGCCGAGCCCGGCCGCGCCATCCACCGGCTGACCATCGACGCCGGCTTGCAGAAAATCCTCCAGGAGCTGGCGCGCGAACGCGCGCGCACGCTCGGTCCGCACATGTCGGTCGCTATTCTCGTCGTCGACAACGAGACCGGCCATGTGCTCGCCCGCGTCGCTTCGTCCGACTATTTCGACATGAACCGCGCCGGCCAGGTCGACATGACTCAAGCGGTGCGTTCGCCGGGCTCCGCGCTCAAGCCGTTCATCTACGGCCTCGGTTTCGAGGACGGCTACATCCATCCCGAGACGCTGATCGACGATCGCCCGATCCGCTATGGGAGCTACGCGCCGGAGAATTTCGACCTCACCTTCCAGGGCACGGTGACGGTGCGGCGCGCCTTGCAATTGTCGCTCAACGTGCCGGCGGTGGCGGTGCTCGACAAGGTGGGATCGAGCCGCTTCGACGCGCGCCTGCGGCAGGCCGGCGGATCGCTGGTGCTGCCGAAGGGCGAGACGCCGGGGCTGGCGATGGGATTGGGCGGCGTCGGCATCACGCTCAACGATCTCGTCACGCTCTATGCCGGGATCGCGCGGCTCGGGACGACGGTGCCTCTCAGCGAACGTCAGGGCGAGGAGCCAGGCGAGCCCCGGAGGCTGATGGAGCCCGTCGCCGCCTGGTATGTGGGCAATGTGCTGTTGGGCAGCCCGCCGCCGGAGAACGCGGCCGGCGGGCGGATCGCGTTCAAGACCGGCACGTCCTACGGCTATCGCGACGCTTGGGCGGTGGGATTCGACGGTAACCGCACCATTGGCGTCTGGGTGGGGCGGCCGGACGGTGCGCCGGTCCCGGGCCTGCTCGGCCGCGCTGCGGCAGCGCCGATCCTGTTCGATGCCTTCTTTCGCACCGGCATGATGCCGGTGCCGCTCCCGCCGGCTCCGAGGGGTGCGCTGGTCGCGCGCACCAACACCTTGCCGCCCCCGCTACGGCGCTTCCGGCCGAACGGCCTGGCGGGCGAGGGGACGGACCCGCAACTTCGCATCATGTTCCCGCCCAATGGCGCGCGGCTTGAGCTGGCGACCGGCGAAGCCGGCAAGCCGGATCCGGTCGCGCTCAAGATCGCGGGCGGAACCGGGCCGGTCACCGTCCTTGCCAACGGTCTCCCACTGACGGCACCCGTGGGCCGCCGCACCGTGTTCTTCGAGCCCGAAGGCCCCGGTTTCGTGCGCTTTACGGTCATCGACGCCAAGGGAGCGACCGACAGCGTCGCCGTGCGGCTACAGTAGTGCGGCCGCCCGAAAGCGTCCTTTCCTCGGTCCCGCGATTTCTCTATTTTCCGCCCCGCCTTCTAGCAGGGAAACGGCATGGCGACTCTCGCCGACAGTCAACGACATCCGGGCGCGTCGGCACGCAGCCTCGCGGCGTTCCTCGACTTCGCGATCAGCACACCCGCGCGTGCGGTCATCGTGCTGATCGCCGTCACGCTGCTCAGCATCCTGCCGGGCTTCTTCTCGATCCCGCCGACCGATCGCGACGAGTCGCGCTTCGCGCAGGCCACCAAGCAGATGATCGAGAGCGGCGATTACATCGATATCCGCTTCCAGGAGACCACGCGCTACAAGAAGCCGGTTGGGATCTATTGGCTGCAGGCGGCAGCCGTGCACACCGCCGACGCCTTGGGCGTGCGCAGCGCGCCTACCAGGATCTGGCTCTATAGGATTCCTTCTCTCTTGGGTGCGATTGGCGCCGTGCTGCTGACCTACTGGGCTGCGCTGGCGTTCGTCAGCCGCCGCGCGGCGCTGCTTGCGGGCCTGATGATGGCGACCTGCATCCTGCTCGGAGTCGAAGGCCGGCTGGCGAAGACCGATGCGATGCAGCTCTTGACCGCGGTCGCGGTGATGGGTGCGCTGGCGCGTATCTACCTGCCGGAACAGCGCCGGCAACTCGATGCAACGTCGTCGTGGACGATCCCGGCGATCTTCTGGACCGCACTCGCTGCCGGCGTCCTGCTCAAGGGGCCGCTGGTCCCGATGCTGGCCGCGCTCGCGGTGAGTACCCTTTGCATCGTCGATCGCTCGCTTGCTTGGCTGCGCTCCTTGCGTCCGCTGGTCGGATTCGTCTGGTTTGCGGCGCTGGTGTTGCCATGGTTCCTCGCGATCATTGGAAAGTCTGGCGACGGCTTCTTTGCCGAGTCGGTCGGGCAGGATCTGCTTTCAAAACTATTCACGGGGCAGGAATCGCATGGCGCGCCACCGGGCTACTATGCCTTGCTGTTCTGGGTGACGTTCTGGCCCGGCGCGATGCTGGCGGGGCTTGCCGCGCCGGCGATCTGGGCGGCACGCCGCGAGCCCGGCGCGAAATTCCTGCTGGCATGGATCGTGCCGGCCTGGATCGTCTTTGAACTGGTCGTCACCAAGCTGCCGCACTACGTGCTCCCGCTTTATCCTGCCATCGCCATTCTGATTGCAGGGGTCGTCGATACGCGCATGCTGTCGCGCAAGCCGTGGCTCGAGCGCGGCACCATCGGCTGGTTCATCGTTCCATTGTTGATCGGAATCCTGGGCGTGGTCCTGCTTCTGTTCATCGGCCGCCAGTTCGGGTTGCTGGTCTGGCCGGTGGTCGGCGCTGCTGTGGTGGCGGGGCTGGCGGCATGGCAGCTCTACAGCGCGGACTACCCTGAATTGTCGCTGCTGCGGGCGACCGGGGCTTCGATTCTGACCTCGATCGCGATCTTCGGGCTGGTCGTGCCCGCCCTGACCCCGGCGTTTCCGAGCGCGACACTCGCGAGACTTCTCCGTGCCACCGGTTGCAGCGCGCCGCTTGTCGCTTCAGCCGGCTACGGAGAGCCGAGCCTGGTCTTTCTCGTGGGCACCGCGACCCGCCTGACCAACGGCGCCGGCGCTGCCGATTTCCTGCGCCGGGGGGGGAACTGCCGTTTCGCCTTCGTCGACGCGCGGCAGGAGCGCAGCTTTACGCAACGCGCAGAAGCGATCGGACTGCGCTATTCGGCCGGCCCGCGTCTCGAAGGGTATAATCTCGGAAAGACCAGGGCTTCCACCATTTCCATCTACCGATCGGGCGGCCCTTCATGAGCGTGAGCAGCGGATCGAAGGCGCCGATGGCGAACGTTTCGCCATCCTGGCCGGGCTGGTTCTACGCCAACGTCGTGACAGGACTCGCACGATTGGTGCGCCCGACGAGGGCCCGCACGAGGCCGGCATGGTGCACCGTCCGGCGTTTCGCTTTAGGAATCGCAATCGTCGCCGCGCTGCTCGCCATCCTCATGCTGTTCGCTGACGCCTCCGCATTTCACGGCGCGCGAGGTTTGCCGCGATGGATCATCGAGGCCTTCGACCAGGTGACGGACTTTGGGCGGTCGGGATGGTTCCTGATCCCGATCGGCATCCTTCTCCTCCTGATCGCAACACTGGCGTCGCCCGCGCTGCCGCGCATGTCCCGGGCGGTCTTGGCAATGGCGTCGGTGCGGCTGGGCTTTTTGTTCACGGCGATTGCCATTCCGGGAGTGTTCACCTCCGTCGTCAAGCGCATCGTCGCGCGCGGGCGGCCCTATGTCGGCAGCGAGGTCGACCCCTTTCTCTACAAGCTGACCGTGTGGCGTTCCGACTTCGCCAGCATGCCCTCCGGACATACCACCACGGCCTTCGCCGCTGCGGTTGCGTTCGGCACGCTATGGCCGCAATTGCGTCCGCTGATGTGGACCTACGCATGTGTCATCGCGTTGAGCCGCATTGCGACGACCGCACATTTTCCGAGCGACGTGGTAGCCGGCGCCATCGTCGGCTGTGTCGGCGCGCTACTGGTGCGCGACTGGTTCGCGGCGCGTGGCCTCGGATTTGCCGTACATACGAACGGCAGCGTTTTCGCGAAGCCGGGGCCGTCCTTTGCGCGTCTCAAGAGGCTTGCCCGTCGCTGCCTCGGCCGATAATAAGCTCGCGCCAATGCCCAAGGAGCGCCCTGGGCGCTGGTAACTTTGCCGGTCACGACAGCCGAAACACACGACAATTGAGCATGCGTGACGACCAAACGGTCCCGTCGATCTCGGCCGTCGTTCCGGTCAGGAACGAAGCCGGAAACCTTGAATTCCTGGTGACCGAGATCGCTACCGCGCTCGGCGGCAGGTCATTCGAGATCATCTATGTGAATGACGGCTCGACCGACACCACGGCGACGGAACTGTCCCGGCTGATGGCCACGCGACCGTGGTTGCGGCAGATCAAGCACGCGACATCGTGCGGCCAGTCGGCGGCAGTACGCACCGGCGTGGTACATGCGCGCGCGCCGATGGTGGTCACGCTCGACGGCGACGGCCAGAACGATCCAGCATTCATCCCCGCGATGATCGAGCGCCTTTCGTCTGCTCCGCCGGTCGGGCTTGTCGCCGGCCAGCGTGTGGGACGCAAGGACACCGGCTTCAAGCGGTTCCAGTCGCGCGTCGCGAACGCGGTGCGCAACGCGATCCTTCGCGACGGTACGCGCGACACCGGCTGCGGGCTGAAGGCGTTCCGGCGCGACGTGTTCCTGGCGTTGCCCTATTTCGATGGGCTGCATCGCTTCCTGCCGGCGTTGGTGCGCCGCGACGGGTACGACATCGGCTACGTGGATGTGGTCGACCGGCCACGCCATCACGGACAGTCCAATTACGGCATGTGGGACCGGCTCTGGGTCGGGATTCTCGATCTGCTCGGCGTGCGGTGGCTCATCCGCCGCCGCAGACGCGTGCCGGAGGTTTCGGAGGTTACAAGCGATGCTCATTGACCTGGCGCAGGCCGTCGGCGGCTATCTGCACGAAGTCTTCATCGTCAAGTTCCAATGGTGGGTGCTGCTCGGTTACGTAGCGCAGCTCATGTTCACCATGCGCTTCGTCGTGCAATGGATCGCGTCCGAGCGTGCCGGCAAGATGGTGATGCCGATTGCGTTCTGGTTCTTTTCGATCGGCGGCGGGTTGATGCTGTTCGGCTACGCGCTCTATATCCGCGACCCCGTTTTCATCCTCGGTCAAGGATTCGGTGTGTTCGTCTACAGCCGCAATCTCTATTTCGAGCTCAGGGACCGTTATCGCGCGCGAGCGGCGGCGGCGTAATTCACGCGCCGGCCGCCATCGCGGCGAAACCGCGCTCCAGGTTGCCGATCAGGTCGTCGACGTCCTCAAGCCCAATGTGAAAGCGGATCGTCGGCCCGCCGGGCGCCCAGCGCGTCGCACTGCGCAGCTCCGTGCAGTCGAACGGGATGACCAGGCTCTCGTAGCCGCCCCATGAGGCGCCGATGCCGAACAGCGTCAACGCATCGATGAATGCGTGAACCGCCGGCTCCGGGGTCGGCCTGAGCACGATGCTGAACAATCCGCAAGAGCCGGAAAAATCGCGCTTCCACAGCGCGTGGCCGGGGCAACTTTCGAGCGCTGGATGCAGCACGCGCGCGACCTCCGGCCGTTGCTCGAACCAGCGCGCGATCTTCTGTCCTGCTGCATTGTGATGGGCGAGCCGCACGGCCATGGTGCGCAACCCGCGCAAGCCGAGATACATGTCGTCGGGACCAACGCACAGTCCCATGGTGAAGACGGTCTCGCGCAGCGCCGGCCAGGTCGCGGCACTGGCGCCGACCACACCGAGCATGAGGTCGGAGTGACCGCCGATATATTTGCTGCCGGACTGGATCGAGAGGTCGACGCCTTTCTCCAGCGCGCGGAAGTAAAACGGGCTCGCCCAGGTGTTGTCCATCAGCACGACCGCGCCCTTGGCATGCGCCGCGGCCGCGATCGCGGGCACATCCTGCACCTCGAATGACAGCGAACCGGGCGATTCCACGAACACCGCCCGCGTGTTGGATTGCATCAGCGAAGCGATGCCGCCGCCGATGAGCGGGTCGAAATAGGTCGTGCTCACTCCATGGCGCTTGAGCACGCTGTCGCAGAACTTTCGGGTGGGCAGGTAGACATTGTCGGTAACCAGGATGTGGCCGCCGGCTTCCGCAACCGACAACAGCGCAGCCGATGCCGCGGCGAGGCCGGACGGCAGCAGTGCAACGCCAGCGCATTGCGGCCCCTCGATCTCGGCCAGTGCGCCGCTCAGCGCGTCCGAAGTCGGCGTGCCGCGCCGGCCATAGGTGTAGCGGTTGCGGTGTGCGAGATAATCGGCGGCGGTGCGATAGAGCACCGTGGAGGCGTGATAGACCGGTGGATTGACAAAGCCGTGATTGGCGAGCCGGTCATGACCGGAGGTCACGAAACGGGTCGCCGGCTTGAGCGGCGTCGGGTCCCCTGCGGAATTTTTCGCCATGGTGGTTCTTTCTTGCAGGCGACTATTCTATCGGCAACGTTGCGGCATGCGACTGCTTATCGAATGTGCAGGCCTTGAAGTCGAATGCAAATACGGCGCGAACGGGCGGTACCGTCAACCCCTTGACCGGGATGGCCGATCGTTCTCAGATGTGGCCGAAACTGCGTCATCATCGCAAAGGGGCTAGGATGAAACGCGTTATTTGCGTGCTTGCAGTGTCTGTTGCGGTGGTCCTTTGCGGCCAGGCCTCCGCCCAGACCCTCAAGACGGTCAAGGATCGGGGCTCGCTGATCTGCGGCGTCAGCCAGGGCTTGCCCGGGTTCTCCAACCCGGACGACAAGGGGAACTGGACCGGGCTCGACGTCGATTTCTGCCGCGCGCTGGCCGCCGCGATTTTCGACGATCCTGCCAAGGTCAAATTCACGCCGCTCTCCGCCAAGGACCGTTTCGAACCGCTCAAATCCGGGCAGATCGACATCCTGTCGCGCAACACCACCTGGACCAGCTCGCGGGACGCGATCTTCAATTTCGTCGGCGTCATGTACTACGACGGCCAGGGCTTCATGGTGCGAAAGGCGCTCAAGGTGAATTCCGCTCTGGAGCTCAACGGCGCGAGCATATGCACGCAGACCGGCACCACGACCGAGCTCAATCTCGCCGACTATTTCCGCGCCAACAACATGAAATACGAGGTGGTGGCGTTTGGGACCGCGGACGAGACCGTCAAGGCTTACGAGTCGGGCCGCTGCGACGCTTTCACGACCGACGTGTCACAGCTCTATGCGGAGAAGCTCAAGCTCACCAACTCGAACGATCATGTGATTCTGCCGGAGGTCATCTCCAAGGAACCGCTCGGACCGCTGGTGCGCCACGGGGACGACCAATGGTTCGATGTCGTCAAGTGGACGCTCTTCGCCATGCTCAGTGCCGAAGAGCTTGGCATCTCGTCCAAGAACCTCAACGAGGCGCTCAAATCCAAGCAACCCGAGATCAGGAGGTTGTTGGGTCTTGAGGGCACCTATGGCGTTCAGCTCGGCCTGACCAGGGACTGGGTCGCGCGCATCATCAAGCATGTCGGCAATTACGGCGAGGTTTTCGAGCGCAATGTCGGCACCGGCTCGAAGCTCGGCATCAGCCGTGGGCTCAACCGTCTCTGGACCAAGGGCGGAATTCAATACGCGCCGCCGATCCGCTGAGACGGAATGTCCCGCCGACGGGGACGCTGAGGCGCGCGATCCGCGGAGCGGGGCGCCGGCGCGGCGGTCGCGCGGCAGCAAACGGATCGCTACGATCAAAACGGGGCGAGACAGATGCCGCGGGTTGCCGTCTACAACAACCCAAAGGTCCGTAGCGCCTTCTATCAGCTCGCGCTCCTGGCGGTGTTCATCTGGCTTGCCGTTGAGTTCGTGCTCAACGCGAGGGCCAATCTCGACGCCCAGAACATACGGTTCGGGTTCGGATTTCTCTCCGATCCGGCAAGCTTTGCCGTTAGCCAATCGCTGATCCCATACAGCGAGCAGGACACCTACGCCCGCGTGTTCCTGGTCGGGCTGCTCAATACGCTGCTGGTCTCCGTCCTTGGCATCGTGTTCGCGACCATCCTCGGCTTTGTCGTCGGCATCGCGCGGCTGAGCCCGAACCTCCTGGTGGCGCGGCTCGCCGGCGGCTATGTCGAGCTCGTTCGCAACCTGCCGCTGCTATTTCAGATTCTGTTCTGGTATCTCGCGGTGCTGGGCACGCTGCCGCGCCCGCGCGAGAGCCTGTCGTTTCTGGGCGCCGCCTATCTGAACAATCGCGGTGTGTTCCTGCCTTCGATCGTACCGGGGGAGGGCGCGCGCTGGCTTGTCATCGCGTTTGTGCTGGGCGTCGTTGCGACCGGTCTGGTCGCGATTTGGGCGAAGCGGCGGAAGGAGCGCACTGGCCGCGAGTTTCCGGTGGCGCTCGCCGGCATAGGCTTGATTGCAGGTTTGCCACTGATCGCCCTCCTCGCGCTTGGATTTCCGTTCGGGTTCGGATATCCGCAGCTTCGCGGCTTCAACTTTGTCGGCGGGATCCGCATCGTCCCCGAATTCATCGCGCTGTTGATCGCGCTCGTCACCTATACCGCTGCCTTCATCGCCGAGATCGTGCGTGCGGGCCTGCTGGCAGTCCCGCGCGGACAGACCGAGGCGGCGGAGGCGCTCGGCTTGCGGCGCGGCAAGGTGTTGCGCTTCGTCGTGGTGCCGCAGGCGATGCGCGTGATCGTGCCGCCGCTGACCAATCAGTATCTCAACCTCACCAAGAATTCTTCGCTGGCGGTCGCCATCGGCTATCCCGATCTGTTCGCGGTATTTGCCGGCACCGCGCTCAACCAGACCCATCAGGCGATCGAGATCATCGCCATCACCATGGCGGTGTATCTCCTGATCTCGCTGGTCACGAGCCTGGCGATGAACCTGTACAATGCGCGCGTGCAGGCGAAGGAACGGTGAGCTAGCGATGGATGCGCGCACCGCCTTCGTTCGGCAACAGATGATCGCTCCGGTGGAGCCTCCGCGCGTCGTGGCGAGAGGCGTGCGGCTACGTCAGCGGCTGTTCGGAAGCATCCTCAATTCGGTGCTGACCGTGCTCGCGGCCGCGATCCTGGCCGCGCTGCTATGGCCGACGATCAGGTTCCTGCTGATCGATGCGGTCTGGGTCGGCACCGGCCGCGCCGACTGCCTGGCCGAAACCATCGGTCGCCCGGTCGGCGCATGCTGGCCGTTCATCACAGCACGGTTCACCCAGTTCATGTACGGCTTCTATCCGGCGGACCAGGTCTGGCGGGTCAATCTGACTTACGCGGTCGGCGTGCTCCTGCTGACGCCGCTGTTGATCCCGCGTGTTCCGTACAAGGCCCTCAACGCCGTGCTGTTCTTCGGTGTGTTTCCGGTGCTTGCCTTCATTCTGCTGGTCGGAGGCTCGTTCGGGCTGCCGCATGTCGAGACTCGGCAATGGGGCGGGCTGCTGGTCACGCTGGTCATTTCGTTCACTGGCATCATCTGCTCGCTGCCGCTCGGTATCCTGCTCGCCCTCGGACGGCAATCGTCGTTGCCCCTGGTCCGCGTGATGAGCGTCGTTTTCATCGAGGTTTGGCGCGGTGTGCCCCTGATCACGGTGCTGTTCTTCGCGACCTACATGCTGCCGTTGTTCCTGCCCGAGGACTGGGAGATCGATCCGCTCGCACGCGTTCTGGTCGGAGTCGTGCTGTTCGCGGCCGCCTATCTGGCCGAGGTGGTGCGCGGCGGTCTGCAGGCGGTTCCGCGCGGCCAGCACGAAGCGGCGATGGCGCTCGGGCTGGGTTATTGGCGGGCGATGATGTTCGTGATCCTGCCGCAGGCGCTCAAGCTCGTGATCCCCGGCATCGTCAATTCCTTCATCGCGCTGTTCAAGGACACCACGCTGGTCCTGATCGTCGCTATCTTCGACCTGCTGGGCCAGTTACGTGCAGCCTTTGCCGATCCAAACTGGGCGACCCCGGTGACGCTGTTTACCGGCTTTGCCTTTGCGGGGATGATCTATTTCACGGTTTGCTTCGCCATGTCGCGCTATGCGCTTTATACCGAGCGGCGGCTCCACACCGGCCTGGCGCGCTGAATGAGCGAGCGATGAACGACGACATTCAGAACCCGCCAGCAGCTCCGCGACGAGGAGGTCCCGCGCGCGACATCTTCACCACCAGGAACGAGGTCGCGATCGAGATCACAGGGCTGAGCAAATGGTTCGGTGCGTTCCATGCGCTGCGCGACGTGAGCCTGAAAGTTATGCGCGGCGAGCGCATCGTGATCTGCGGCCCGTCGGGCGGCGGGAAATCGACGCTGCTGCGTTGCGTCAACAGGATCGAGGACTGGCAGCAAGGCCGGGTGGTCGTGGACGGGATCGAGCTCACCGAAGACCTCAAGACCATCGACGAGGTGCGCCGCGATGTCGGGATGGTGTTCCAGCAGTTCAACCTGTTCCCACACCTCAGCGTGCTGGAGAACTGTGTGCTGGCGCCGATCTGGGTTCGCAAGATGCCACGCCGGGAGGCCGAGGCGATCGCGCATCACTATCTTGCGCGCGTGCGCATTCCCGAACAGGCGGGCAAGTATCCGGCGCAGCTTTCCGGGGGCCAGCAGCAGCGCGTGGCCATCGCGCGGGCGCTCTGCATGCAGCCGAAGATCATGCTGTTCGATGAGCCGACCTCCGCCCTCGACCCGGAAATGGTCAAGGAGGTGCTCGATACCATGGTGGAGCTTGCCATGGACGGCATGACGATGCTGGTCGTGAGCCATGAGATGGGCTTCGCTCGACAGGTCGCGACCCGCATGGTTCTGATGGACGCCGGGCAGATCGTCGAGGTCAATACGCCGGAGCCGTTCTTCGAGAACCCGCAACACGAGCGGACCAAGACGTTCCTGCGGCAGATACTGCGTTGAATCGAAGCCTGATGCGTCAGGTGAAGATCATGCTCGATTTAGCAGTGCGTTAGCGCCCCATCAGCCTTCTTCCAGGCATCGATGCCGCCGTGAATGTGACAGGCGCTGGCGATGCCGCAGTCCTGCGCCGCCTGCACCGCCATCGCGGAGCGCTCGCCGAAGGCGCAATAGAAAATGATGCGCTTGCCGGTCGCGGCGGCGAGCTCGTGTAGCATGCCGCCGGGCCGGACATTGGCTTGCAGGTCGGGGTAAGGGGCGTGCAGCGAGCCGGGGATAACGCCATGCTTCTCGCGCTCACTGCGTTCGCGCAGATCGACCAGCGTCACGTCGGGCCGGCCGATGAGATGCTGCGCGTCGTCGGCGGCCACCGCCCAGCCGCGTTGTGCGATCGCCTCCTGCGCAAAACCGACGCGCATGTTGGCGGGTACCGCGACGTCCATCATCTTCGGGTTGGGCAGGTTCAAGCTGCTCATCAGCGCGACATAGTGATCGAGCGATTTCACCTGCAGGCGCGGGTTGAACGCTTTCTCCTCGCCGATGGTGGAGACGGTCTCGCCCTTGTAGTCATGGGCGGGAAACACCATCGTCTCGTCCGGCAGCTTGAGCAGCTTGTTGAAGATCGAGTCGTATTGCGCGCGCGCATCGCCGTTCTGGAAGTCGGTGCGGCCAGTTCCGCGGATGAGCAGCGTATCGCCGGTGAAGACGCGGTCGCGCATCAGGAAAGAATAGGAGTCGTCGGTGTGACCGGGCGTGTAGAGCACGTCGAGCGCGACGCCTTCGATGGTGAGCTTGTCGCCCTCCGCGAGCCGCATCGACACAACGTCGACGCTGCTCTTTTCGCCCATGACGGTGATGCACTGGGTGCGGTCGCGCAACGCGCCGAGCCCAGTGATGTGGTCGGCATGCAGGTGCGTGTCCACGGCTTTGACCAATTTAAGGTCGAGCTCGTTGACGAGTTGAATGTAGCGGTCGACCTTCTCGATCACGGGATCGATGATCAGTGCCTCGCCCCCGCGCCGGCTGGCGAGCAGGTAGGTGTAGGTGCCGGAGACGCTGTCGAAGAGCTGGCGGAAGATCATGGCGGCGATTCCCCGCTTTGGAGAACGCGATTGCACCAATATTGCGCCAGGCAATATGGTTCTTCTACGGCATAAGCGAAAGGGCCGGACCGCCCGCAATTCACATCTTGATGAGTAGCGCCTGGCTATTTGCTCGTCGCCACGGGCAAATCGTCCCGCGCGCCCCATTCCGACCAGGAGCCGTCGTAGAGGGCCTTGGGGGTATGGCCGAGCGTCTCCAGCGCCAGCCACGCGGTCGCGGCCGCGACGCCTGAGCCGCAGGTTGTGATTACGGGCTTGTCGAGGTCGACGCCGCCGGCGGCAAATGCGCGCCTGAGTTGATCGGGCGGCAGCAGCTTGCCGTCCTTCACCAACTCAGCGGAGGGTACGCTCAACGAGCCGGGGATATGCCCCGAACGGACGCCGGGGCGTGGCTCCGGCACTTCGCCGCGGAAACGGTCGCCGGGACGGGAATCGACCACTTGCGCGCTTTTTTCGGCGAGTGCCGCCTGCACATCCGCAACGTCGGCGACGAGCCTGGCAGGCTGACGCGCCCAAAACGCGCGTGGCGCGCGCTTCACCGTTCCGGTCTCCAGCGGCCGGCCTTCCACCTTCCACTTCGGCAAGCCGCCTTCGAGAACGAACACCTTCTCGGCGCCGAACAGCCTGAACGTCCACCAGACCCGCGGCGAAGACCACATGCCGAGCGCGTCGTAGCAGACGATGGTGTCGCTGTCGGCGACCCCAAGCGCGCCGATGTCGCGCGCAAACTGATCGGCGCTCGGCAGCATGTGCGGCATGGGATTCGAATGATCGGAGATCGCGTCGAGGTCGAAGCGCACCGCGCCGGGGATGTGGCCGGCAAGGAATTCGGCGTTGGCGTCCCGCTTCACACCGGGCAGGAAATAGGTGCCGTCGATGATCGCAACGTCAGGTGAGCCGAGGCGCGAAGCAAGCCACTCGGTGGTGACCAGCGAGCGGCTGACCGATTGGGTTTCAGGCATGACGACCTCACTCAGGTATGATTCTACCAGCACGTGGCAGCGAACGCGGAAAACATGACCTGTACAAATACCACACAGGCCAGATCTTTTGGATCGCGGGGCCGGCCCTTTAAGGCTCGTTAACGCGGCGGAGCGTCAATGGGCATCATCGGGGGATTCGCCCATGCTTAGACATGTCATTGCCACGACAGCCTTGCTGACAGCTGGTGGAGCGGCGCTTGCCGCCGATTTTCCAATGATGCCGGTGAAAGCGCCACCGGCGATGCAGGCCATCTATAGTTGGACCGGCTTCTATCTGGGCGTCAATGCGGGCGGCGGATGGAGCGATGTCGACAACGAGTTCAGCGCGTTCGGCCTTCCGGCGTTTGCATCCCTCGACCATAGCTTGAAAGGCGCCATCGGCGGTGGCCAGATCGGCTACAACTGGCAGCAGGGTGCGATGGTGTTCGGCGTCGAAACCGACTTCCAGTTCAGCGGCATGAAGGGCGGCGTCGATGCACCTTGCCCGCCGGTGGTTTGTGCCGGGCTTGCTGCGAGTTTCGACCAGAAAGTCCCCTGGTTCGGAACGGTGCGCGGCCGCATCGGCGTGGCGTCTCAAGGCTGGTTGATCTACGCGACCGGCGGCTTCGCCTACGCGCGACTCAAGACGCATGCCTTCGCGTCGGCGGGTGGTGTTGCCGTGGATGTGACCAATACCGAAAATAGGAGCGGCTGGACCGCCGGTGGCGGCATCGAAGTTGCGCTGATGCGCAACTGGACCGCCAAGGTCGAGTACCTGTATCTCGATTTCGGCAGCAAGGACAATAATTTGCTTGGCTTGCCTCTCGTCACCAATTCCACCCGACTGCAAAGCAACATCGCGCGCGGCGGCGTGAACTATCGGTTCTAGAGTCTGATCCGGTCAGATTGAATCGAGCTTCTTGTTGAAGCATGATCTTTTCCGAAAACCGATTCCCACGTTTCGGGATCATGCTCTAACGCGGTCAGTTCTTTTCATACGGGATCGCGATGCGCGATCTGCGCTCGAGCCATGCCGGCACCGGCAGGTCCTTGGAGCGCAGGAACTCCGGATTGAACAGCTTCGACTGATAGCGCGTGCCGTAGTCGGCGAGAATGGTCACGATGGTGTGGCCGGGACCCATGTCCTTGGCAAGCCGGATGGCGCCTGCGACGTTGATTCCGGTCGAGCCGCCCATGCACAGCCCTTCGTGCTCGAGCAGATCGAAGATCACCGGCACTGCTTCCTCGTCGGGGACGAGATAGGCATTATCGACCTTGATGTCCTCGATGAGGTTGGTGACGCGCCCGAGGCCGATTCCTTCGGTGATCGAGCCGCCTTCGCTGGCCTTGGCTTCGCCGTGGGAAAAGAAATTGTACATCGCGGCGCCCTTCGGATCGGCAACGCCGATGACGATGTCCTTCTTCTTTTCGCGTAGAAAGGTCGATGTGCCGGCGACGGTGCCGCCAGTGCCGATGGCGCAGATGAAGCCATCGATCTTGCCGCTGGTCTGCTCCCAGATTTCCGGCCCGGTGGAGACAAAATGCGCCTTGCGGTTATCGACGTTGTTCCACTGGTCCGCAAACAGCACCCCGTTCGGCTCGTCCTTGCGTAGCCGGTCGGCGAGGCGGCGGCCGATGTGCTGGTAGTTGTTGGGATTGGCATAGGCGACCGCCGGCACCTCGACCAGTTCCGCGCCGCACAGGCGCAGCATGTCCTTCTTCTCCTGGCTCTGCGTCTCGGGGATGACGATCAGCGTGCGGTAGCCGCGCGCATTGGCGACGAGCGCGAGCCCGATGCCGGTGTTGCCGGCGGTCGCCTCGACCACCAGCCCGCCCGGTTTGATCTCACCGCGCTTTTCCGCCTCCAGGATGATCTGGCGCGCCGGACGGTCCTTGACCGACTGGCCTGGGTTCATGAACTCGGCCTTGCCGAGAATGGTGCAGCCGGTCGCTTCCGATGCGCGCGCGAGCCTGATCAGCGGCGTGTTGCCGATCGTATCGATGATGCCGCTGCGGATGGACATGCGCATTCAGCCTGGCTGCAGAAGGCGGCCGAACCTAGATGACGGTTTTCGGCGCGACAAGCGCCTCTATTGCAGGAGTTGCTTTGTCTTTTCCACGATGGCCCTGGGCGTTGCGTAGATTTCTTGCACGAGTTTCTGAATGGATTCGCCGGAGACGGGATCGATATCGAACCGCCGCTTGGCCGCATCGGCAAGGAATTCCTTGTCCTTCATCGTCTCCATGAAGGCCTTGCGGAAGGCCGCGACGCGATCCCCGGGCACGCCGGGCGGCAGCACGTAGGGCCAGGCCATCACCTGACGCCCGAACATCAGCTTGAAGATGGCCCGTTGCTCGTCGTTCTTGGCAAGGTCCATGATCAGCGGCGGATCAGGGAGGTCCGGCGCCTTGGACAATCCCAACTGAAACAGGATGTTGATCTTTTTCTGGGGCAGCCAAGTGGGGTGCGTGGCCTTCACGCTGCTCCACGACCACCCGCAGCGGCCCTGCACCTCGTTGCGCTCCATCGCGAGGTCGATGTCGTTGCCGCCGGGATAGCCGGTGATGATCTTGAATTTCGTTCCGAGCACCCCGTTCGCGATCTTCGGAAATTGAACGGTGTCGGCCGCAGGGCCGGTGGCGCCCACCACCAACTCCTTGGTCAAGGTCTGTTCGTAGCGGGTGACGCCGGTCGTATGCCAGGCCGCACACACGCTGACTTCGTCGTTGGTGCTGCCGATCCAGTTGAACCTTGCGGCGTCGAACTGGCCGGTTGCCTTGCTGCCGAGCAGGGGCCCGAAGCCGGTGCCGCGATTGAAAGTCGCAATTGCCAGGCCGTCCTTTGGCGCGGCGTTGTACATGAAATTCGCCAGCCGCATGCCGCCGCCACCCGTCATATTCTTGGCCACCACGGTCGGTTGCCCGGGCAGGAAACGGCCAAGGTGGCGAGCCAGCAACCTCCCATAGGCGTCATAGCCGCCGCCGACGCTGGTGCCGATGTAGAGCTCAACGGTCTTTCCCTTGAAGAACTCGGCGGGCGATTGCGCATAAGCGGGAGCGCCGAGTAAGGCTGCCAGAGCCGCCGCCGCGCCGCACTTCAATGAACGCATGGCATTCTCCTACGCCGTCTGCGCGAGCTTCTCCGCGCCGAGCTTGAGATTGAACAGGCGATTCGCGTTGCCGCCGAGAATATTGTGCTTGGCGGTCTCGCTCAGGAACGGCAGGTCGTAGATCGTCGACGGCAGGTCGAAATCCCAATGCGGATAATCGGACGAGTAAACAAGCTGCGTCTCCGCATTGATGACGCGCATCGTCTGCTCCAGCAGCCCGAGGTCGGTGATTTCCATGGGCTGCGACGCCCAAAACATATCGCGCATGTAATCCGACGGCAGCTTTTTGAGGGCAGGGGCCTCCGAGGTGCGCATCAGATATTCGTTGTCGAAGCGCTGCATCATGAATGGAATCCATGCCAGGCCGCTCTCCAGCCAGACAACCTTGAGCTTGGGGAAGCGCTCGGGCAGGCCGTTGATGATCCAGTTGGCGAGGTGGATCATGTTGTACCAGACGAAACCGAGCGCATGCACCGAGATGAAACGGTTGAGCATGCCCTGCGCCGGATCGTGCCAATGATATGAGCCGTGGAAGGCGATCGGCATGCCCATCTCTTCGAGCAGCGCATAGATCTTCATGTACTGGTTGGCGTGCACCGGCCGGTAGCGTGTCGAGGTGATGAGGAATCCAACCACGCCCTTCTTCCCGCCGAATTCCTTCACGAACTCATAGGTCGCGTCCGGATCGTTGAACGGCAGGTAGAGCATCGAAACCAGCCGCTTCTCGTGCGCCAGCACCTTCTCGCAGAGCCAGCGGTTGTAGGCGCGCGAGAGCGCGATCTCGATCTCGACTTGCGGATGCACGCCGAGCGCCAGCATCGGCGTCGGAAACAGCACCGCGACATCCACGCCCACAGCGTCCATCCAGCGCTTGGTCAGTGCGGCGTCGCGCTGGTTCTGGCCGTGCGGCGTCTTCTCGGAGCTGCGCAGCCCATAGCGCGGGATGCGCCCGCCCATGTCCTGGTAGCCCACCATGGTGTTCATGATACGCGCGTTCTTCGCGTTCGGCTTCGAGCCGGAAAGCGCGAGCTGTTTGAGGACCGGGTCGTCGAGATATTCGAGAATTTCCGGCATCGACTCGTTCTCGTAATGATGCGAGTCGACATCCACGATCGGAAATTTGTGGTAGCCGCGGTCCTTGGCCTGCCGCGACGCATGAGCCAGCAGCTTGGCTGTGTCGAATTCCTCCACCGACATGCGTCGGAAATCCTGCGCTTGCAGATCCATGATGCGTTTTCCTACCCGGCGACGACGTAGAGCTCCCGGCCCCGGCGCAGGACCTCGAAGGATTTCAATCGCAGCTTACGATTGCCGACGCATTCGCCGGTCTTGATGTCGTATTCGTAGCCGTGCCACGGGCAGACGAAGTGCGCCTCGTGGTCGGAGAAACGCTGACCGCGCCAGGTACGATCGGGACCGAGCACGTCCTCCACCTTGTGCATGACGACGCCCTCGCAGCACGGTCCGCCCTGGTGCACGCAAAGGTTCTCATAGGCGTAGTACTCGCCTTGCCAGTGAAATACGCCGATCTCGAGCCCGCCGTGGAAGATGATCCGGCGATCGCCTTCGGCGAAGTCCTCGATTTTGGAGACGAATACCTCCGGCATGGCGACTCCCGACGATGTTTCTTGCGGTCGTGCGGCCTCCGGCCGCCGCCGTTGCGGCAGCAATGATGGAATGCCGGCGCCCGCGCGGCAACGGCAAAGATCGTAGTCATCAGGGCAATTCCGGCGCTGGTGGTTGGGAAAAAAAGGGCGCTGCCATCGACAGAGCTTCTCGATGATCTTGGAAAGATTGTCGAAACCATAGCGCCGCAATCAACAACCGGGATAGCGACAATTCCGGCTATTCTTTAATTGCATTCACCTATTTTTTGCCGCGGTCGCTTATGTCGGCGGCCATGGGACAGATCAGTGTCTTGATCCCCAGCTCAATCGGTGGCGCAATGAATCTCGACCTCAATACCCTCTTTCTGGTCACGATCTATGTCGAGGCAATTCTCGGACTGTTGCTGCTGTTCGCATGGGTCCAGAACACGCAGATCCGCGCGGTCGCGTGGTGGGGTTGCGCGCATCTGATGCGTGCGGGCTCCATCGTCCTGTTCGGCCTGTACGGGTCGGTGTCGCAGGCGATCTCGATCGATTTCGCCAATGCGCTCCTGTTCCTTTCCTTCGCCGTCACCTGGACTGGTGCGCGCGTCTTCGACGGTCGCAGGCCGCTGCCTGTCTACGTCATCGCCGGCCCGGTCCTCTGGCTCGTCGTCTGTCACATGCCGAGCTTTGCCGGCGAGCTCGAACTGCGCTTCCTGTTGGCGTCGGGAATCATCACGACCTACACATGGCTCACGGCCTACGAGTTCTGGTGCGGCCGCAGCGAGCCGCTGGTTTCGCGCTGGCCGGCGATCTTCATGCTGTTCGCCCATGGCGCGCTGTTCCTCCTGCGCACGCCGCTCGCGGCCATGCTGCCCTGGGCGCCGACAAGCCAGGTCCTCCAAAGCGTGTGGCTCACGGTGCTCAGCTTCGAGGCGTTGCTGTTCACGATCTCCATCGCCTTCATCCTCCTCGCCATGGCGAAGGAGCGCACCGAGTATCGGCACAGGACGGCGGCGATGATCGATCCGCTCACCGGCATCGCCAATCGCCGCTCCTTCCTGCACGACGCGACCGAGCTGACCAAGCGCAGCGCGGCCGCCTCGCGATCGATCGCCGTCCTGCTAATGGACCTCGATCACTTCAAGTCGATCAACGACCGCTTCGGTCACGCGATCGGCGATCGCGTCTTGCAGGTGTTTGCGCAAAGCGCCCAGGAAAGCATCCGCCACTCCGACGTTTTCGGTCGTCTTGGCGGTGAAGAGTTCGCGGTTGTGCTGGCCAATGTGACGCGCGAGCAGGCGATCGCGCTTGCGGAAACGATTCACCGGGATTTCGTGGAGGCGGCGGCCTATGTCGACGGCTATGCGGTCGGAGCGACCGTGAGCATTGGCGTGGTGCTCACCCGGGACGCTGCGCTCGACGTGCCCGAACTGCTGGCGCAGGCCGATCAGGCGCTCTATTACGCCAAGGAGCGCGGCCGCAACCGCGTCGAGGTCGCGACCGTCGACCTCATGCACAAGCGGAAGGACGCGGTTTCGCCCCGCCTCGTCGGCCCGGTTACGACCAAGACGGCAGCCTAATTCACCTCTGCGGGAGTCGCGTACTGGTCGCCGGCCCCATGCCGGCGATCAGCAGGACAGCATCCTCGTCCTTCGCCCCATCCCAGTGCACCTGCTTGGCGAAGTGGGTCACGAACGTGCCTGCTCTTGCCGCCCGCGGCAATTTCCCTGCCGGTTCGGCCTTGCTTTGTGGTGAGCTTAGGCCTGCCGGTGTCCCGGGCAAGGCGGTCGAATCCATGTTCCGGCGCCTCGCTGACAGGTGGTCGCGCGCCTGTTGCAAATGGATCGCAGAAAATTCGCGAGCCGAAACAATTCGTAAGCTTGAAACGTGGCGTTTAGCCACGCTTGTGCGGCCGGGTTTCGGCCGGCGCTTGCAGATCGGGTGCACGGTAGGGTAACCGTGAACGGGCCTGCCGCGGGCTGGCGGAGGTCGAAGGGACATAAAGGGAGCGTCTGGTGAGCCACCTTTTGGCGGATATGATGCAGTGGCCGTTTTGGATTGCGGTCGGCCAGATCATTTGGATCAACATCTTGCTTTCGGGGGACAATGCGGTGGTCATCGCGTTGGCCTGCCGGTCGCTTCCGCCGAAACAGCGGTTCTGGGGCATCCTGCTCGGTGCGGGCGCCGCCGTGCTGCTGCGCATCTTTTTTACCATCATCATCGCGCAGATCATGGGGATTGCGTTTCTCAAGCTGGTCGGCGGCCTGCTGCTGCTCTGGATCGCGATCAAGCTGGTCGTGCCGAGCGAGGAGCATGGCGAAGGCAGCGTGAAGGCGGGCGATACGCTCTGGCGCGCGGTCTGGCTGGTAACCGTTGCCGACATCGTCATGAGCCTGGACAACGTCATTGCGATTGCCGCCGCGGCCGAGACCGCTTCGATGCGCGTCGACCTGGCGAATGCGCTCGCGATCAAGACTACGCTGATTGTGTTCGGTCTTGCGACCAGCGTACCGCTCATCATTGCGGGAAGCGCGCTGCTGATGAAGGTGATGGAGAAGTTTCCAATCCTGGTCTGGGCCGGCGCCGCGTTGCTCGGCTGGGTGGCGGGTGAGATCATCGTCAAAGACGTGGCCATCGTCGGCTACCTGGGCGAGGACCTTGTCCACAAGATCCATCTGTGGGCTGCAGCCGCGGGCGCCATCTTCGTGGTGGCGGCCGGCTGGCTCATCCGGCGCATGAAGAACAAGGGGCCGCTGGAGCATCCTTTGATCGTCGACCCGCCAGGGCCGGAGGAGTTCCCACCGCGGAGCCGCTAGTGGTCCGATTCTAACATTCGCATCCCATTTGGGGCAGGCGACATTGCGACATTCGCTTCCAGAACTCGCGGCTAGTTGGGTAGCGAATGTCAAATCCACTC
>JBOHIG010000037.1:0-11931 GCA_050725815.1 Xanthobacteraceae bacterium | reverse complement strand
GATCACGGCGCCCGCCATGCGCGCGAGCGCGACGCAGGCGGCGTCGCCATGCGAGCGGTGGCTTTTGTAGAGCGGCGAGCCCATTTCCGTGGGCAGATGCTCGGTGTTGATGATGTCCTTCACGCCGATCGGCACGCCATGCAGCGCGCCGCGCGGCGATGGGCTTCGGTCGAGCGCCCGCGCCTGCGTGAGTGCGTAGTCGGGATCGACGGTCGCCCAGGCATGCACGGTCGGCTCGCGCGCGGCGATGCGGTCGAGGCAGTCGCGCACCACCGCTTCGGCGGTGAATGTCTTCGCGGCGATGCCTTGGGCGATCTCCGAAGCGGAGAGCTTGTTGAGGTCACTCACGGGATGCATCCCTCAAAACGCGGAATTGGACTTGCCTTGCTTGTGGCACCGTAGAGCTGCGAGTGCTGCGCGCTCCCTCTCCCGCTTGCGGGAGAGGGGTGGGGAGAGGGGTGATCTTGCTCAGTGCCTGCATGCCCTCTCCCTAACCCTCTCCCGCATAGCCCGTCGAAGACGGGCGTGAACGCCCTTTCGCCGGGAGAGGGGACACGCCGAGCGCGCGGCGCTGCCTTGCCACAACGACGTCGGCTAATTCGCCTTTGCCCGGCCCGCCGAAGTGCCGGCGATCTTGCCGAATACCGCGCCGGAGCAGAGCCCCGAGCCGCCCGGATAGTTGAAGTAGAAGATGCCGCCGACCAGCTCGCCCGCCGCGTAGAGCCCGCGGATCGGCTGGTAGTCGGTGTTCAGCACTTCGCAGTCGGTGTTGATGCGAAGGCCGCCGAAGGTAAAGGTGATGCCGCAGGTCACTGCGTAGCCTTCGTAGGGTGGCGCGTCGATGGTGTTCGCCCAGTTCGACTTGTTGATCGCAAGCCCGTCGGTGCGGCGGCCGTCCTTGACGTTGGGGTTGAACGGAATGTCCTGACGCACTGCCTGGTTCCACTCGGCGATGGTCTTGACAAGCTGCTCGGCGTTGACGCCTTCGAGCTTGCCGGCCAGCTCCTCGATGGTGTTCGCAGTCACCTTGGTGATCTGGCGGATGCGATACTCGTCGCGCTGGAGATGCTTCACCTTCTGATCGAAGATCTGCCACGCGAACTGTCCCGGCTGCTCCAGGATCACGCGGCCATACTTCGCATAGGTGTAGTTGCGGAAGTCGGCGCCCTCGTCGACGAAGCGCTTGCCGGTGGCGTTGACCATGATCGCGAACGGATAGCTGTGCTTCTGGAACTGGTCGCCGACCGCGAGGTCGCCGAACTCGGGTGCGTTCATCTCCCAGCCGACCGCGTGGCAGCCCGACCAGTTGCCGCACGGGCTCGCGCCGATGTCCAGCGCCATGCGGATGCCGTCGCCGGTGTTGAAGCGGGTGCCGCGCACCTAGGCGAGGTCCCAGCCGGGGCCGAGATAACGGGTGCGCCATTCCGGATTGGCCTGGAAGCCGCCCGAGGCGAGCACCACCGCCTTGCCGCGGATATCGCTGACCTTGCCGTCGTGGCGCACGCGCACGCCTTCGATACGGTCGCCGTTGTAGAGGAGCTCGAGCGCGCGGGTCTGGTAGCGGATATCGATGCCGCGCTTCTTCGCTGCATCGGTGAGCATCTGGACAAGGCCCGGCCCGCCGCCGACGGACTCCACCGTCAGCCCGCCCCAGAACTTGAACTTGCCGTCGATCTTGAACGCCTGCCGGCCATAGATCGGGATGAAGCGCACGCCCTTCTCGCGCATCCAGTTCAGCGTATCGAAGCTGCGGGTGACCAACAGCTCGACCAGATCGGGGTCGGCGCGGTTCTGCGTCACCAGCGCCATGTCATCGAAGAACTTCTCGGCGGTATAGGTGCCGAAGTCGGTCTCCTCGACCTCCTTGTCGGTGAGGTCGGGGATCAGCGTCCGGATGTCGTCGACGCCGTTGTAGACCACGCGGATCGAGCCCGCGGTGAAGCGTGAGTTGCCGCCGGCCTCGTCCTCCGGCGCCGCTTCCAGCACCACGACCTTTGCGCCCTGCTCCTGCGCCGCCAGCGCCGCGCAGAACGCCGCATTGCCGCCGCCCACCACAATCACATCGTACTCAGCCATTGGTCGTCATATCCTCATTCAACTTGTAGCCCGGATGAGCCATAAGCGCGTTTACGCGCGTCTTTGGACGCGCTATGGCGAAATCCGGGTATGCCGGTCCCGCATTTCGCTGCGCTCATGCGGGCTACGGTTCTAGACCACCTTCCACTCGATCGTCTCGCCGCCGCGATAGACCAGCGCCCGCTCGTCAGGCCCGTCGACCTTGATCTCCTCGGGCGCGGTCCATGACGACTTCTCAAGCGTGATCCGCTCCTCGTTCGGCAGCAGCTTGTAGTGCTTCGGCCCGTTGAGCGAGGCGAAGGCTTCGAGCTTGTCGAGCGCATTCTCCTCCTCGAACACCTTGGCGTAGGTCTCGATCGCCACCGGCGCGTTGAAGATGCCGGGGATGCCGTTGAGCGCGAGCTTCCTCGCCACAGGATGCGGCGCGGAATCGGTGCCGAGGAAATAGCAGGCCTCGCCCGAGGTCGCGGCCTTGCGTAGCGCGTCGCGGTCCTTCGCGATCTTGAGCGACGGGGCCACGTAAAGATAGGGCTTGAGTCCCCAGCCGAGCCAGTCGGTGCGCGTGTGGATCAGGTGGTACGGCGTGATGGTGCCGCCGACCTGTGGCGCCGCGCTCTTCACGAAATCGACGCCGTCCTTGGACGACAGGTGCTCCAGAATGAAGCGCAGTCCGGGAAACTGCCGCGTCCATTTCGAGAGGTAAAGGTCGATGAACCGGGCCTCGCGGTCGAAGATGTCGGTCGCCGGATCGACGTCCTCGCCGTGCATCAGGAACGGCATGTCGATCGTCTCCATGCGCTCAAGCACGCGCATGACCTTGCCGTAGTCGGTGACGCCGGCGGCGGAATTGGTGGTGGCGTTGGCGGGATAGAGCTTCACGCCGGTAAACACGCCTTCCCTGAAGCCCTTCTCGACGTCGTTGGGGTCGGTGTCGTCGGTGAGGTAGCAGGTGATCAGCGGCTTGAAGGTCGAGCCCTTCGGCAGCGCCGCCATCACGCGCTCACGGTACGCGATGCCGTCCTTGGTGGTGGCCACCGGCGGGATCAGGTTCGGCATCAGGATAGCACGGCCGAAGTTCCTGGCGGTGTGGGGCAGCACCGCCTTGAGCATGGCGCCGTCGCGCACATGCAGGTGCCAGTCGTCGGGCTTGCGGATGGTGATGCGGGTGGTCATGAGCCTAAGAGATAGAAAGTGGCACAACGGTGCTGCGAATGCTGCCGGTTCCCTCTCCCCAACGGGGAGAGGGAGCCCGCTGAGTTCGCGGCTCGATCATCCCGTCACACTAGCGCGCGGTGTGCCAAAATCAAAATTTTTTCCAATTTCGGTACGGACAGGATTGGTTATGGTGGTCGCGGGAGCAATTCCATGGCCAAGCAGACATCGGCCGAATTTCGGGCGTTCGTTGCCGACGCGATGACCCATCTTCAAGCGGGCCGGCCTGCCGAGGCCGAGAGCGTCTATCGGGCGGCGCTGGCCATGGTCCCGGCCGATCCCGCGGCCACGCACAACCTCGGTGTGGCCATTGCGACCCAGGGCCATCACCGGGCCGCCGTCGGCTGTTTCGAGGATGCGCTGCGGGCCGATCCCGGCTTTGTCTCCGCCCACTATAACCGAGCCGTCGCGCTGATGGCGCTCGGTGAGACGCAGGACGCGATCAAGGCCTTCAGCCGTGCCGCTGCACTCGATCCACAGCATTACGAGGCTCATCGCGTATTGGGCTTTCTTTGGCTGTCGCAAGGGGAGCGGGGGCGGGCGCTCGATCATCTTGCACGCACCTACGAGTTGCGGCGCGGCGATGACCGGACCACCATCGCGCTGAAGTCCTTGACGATGGCGACGCGCCACAAGCTCGAACACGATGCCGAGCAGTTTCTTTATCTGTCGCAGCGAACGCGCGACCGCCTGCGCTTCGAGCTGCTTGCGCGCAACTACCAAACGATTGCGGAGCAGGTTCCGAACGGGGTGGCTACCCTGTCCGATGCGCAGATCGATGTGTTGGGCGACGACTACAACACGCCGATTCATGTTCGTGCGGCGCCCGAAGTCGTGGGACGCGCCGTCAACGAACGGGCGGATCGGACTACGCTCACCGCGCGGTTCGAGGAGCAGGGAGCGATCTCCGTCGACGATCTGCTCACGCCGCGGGCGCTCGACTCATTGCGGCGCTTCTTGCTGGAGAGCACGATCTGGCATGACTTCTCCCATATCGACGGCTTCGTCGCCTCCTATCTCGAGGACGGACTCGCCTGTCCGCTTGTCCTGCAGATCGCCGATGAGCTCCGGCGGGCGTTTCCCGACATTCTCGGCGAGCATCGCCTCAGCCAGGCTTGGGCCTTCAAAGGCCTGCGGGCGCAGGCGGCCGTCGATGTCCACGCCGACGATGCCACCGTCAGTGTCAATTTCTGGGTGACGCCGACGGAAGCGAACCTCAACCCTGGGCACGGAGGCTTGGTCGTGTGCCGCGCGCCGCCGCCCGATGATTGGCAGATCAAGGACTACGACGCCGACCAGGGGCGGATCGTAACATTTTTGGAACAAAAGGCCGATGACGGCCTCCTTGTGCCCTATTGTCAGAATCGCGCCGTGCTCTTCCGCTCGCGCCTGTTCCACCACTCGGACTGCCCTGAATTCGCCATAGGATACGAGAATCACAGGATAAATCTGACGCTGCTGTACGGCTAGGCGGACGCCGCGGGCCGTGCAGGAAGGCGGGTTTCCGGACTGTTCCAAAATTGACACAGTCGCTCGCAATCCCTATACATGCGGTGCGCGCGACGAGGATGGGCCGTGTCGGCCCCCTGAAGGTCAACGCCTTTCGGCCTGCCCCCGACGAGATTGCCCGATCGATGTCCCTCGGCCCGAACGGCAACTACACCCATTCCGCCCTGCGGGTCGGCGATGTCGATCCCTATCCGCAGCGGCTCGTCGGTGAGTTCATCGGCAACGTTGTCTCCAACGATTGGATCAACGACGAATACAAGCACGTCGTGCTCAAGGTGCATGAGCAGGCGCTGAAGGCCTATGCGGGGCAGATGTTCCACCTGCTGTGCCCATCGCCCGACGGCGCCGAAGTGTGGATGCGCCGGCCGATGAGCGTCTACCGTGTCGACAAGAACGCGAGTCAGGTCGAATTTCTCTACAAGACCGAGGGGCGAGGCACCCGCGGCATGGGCACCCTGAAGCCCGGCGACGAGTTCAACATCGCGGGTCCCCTGGGCAAGGGCTTCAAGCTCGAGCCGACGTGGAAGAACATCGTCGTGCTCGGCCGCGGCGTCGGCCTGGCCACGCTGGCGCCGTTGTCGCAACTTGCGGCGGAGCAGGGCGTCGGGGTCACCGCCATCCTGAGCGCACGCCATGCCGGCGTCGTGATGTCGAAGGACCTGTTCGAGGGTCTCGGCGCACGCGTGATCACGGTGCTCGACACCGACGGGTCGAGCGACGTGGAGAACGTCGAGACAATTCTCAGGCAGTTGATCGCGGACGGGAAGGCGGATGCGTTCTTCACCTGCGGCTCAAATCGTCTGCTCAAGCTGATGAAGAAGCTCGGCAAGGAGCATGATATTCCCGGTCAGGTCGCCATGGAGCAGATCATGGTCTGCGGCTTCGGCGCCTGCTACGTCTGCATGCGCACCTTCGAGGTCGATGGGAAGCGGGTTCTCAAGCGCGTATGCCGCGACGGCCCGGTCTTCAACATGCAAGAGGCGGTGGGATGGTAGACCTTTCGGTCAAGATCGGCGACATCACGCTGCAAAATCCGGTGCAGCCCGCGTCCGGCGCCTTCTCCTGGGAATACAACGACGTCATCGATCTCAACCGGCTGGGCGCGCTGGTCGCCAAGACCATCTGCCGCGAGCCGAGGCTCGGCAATCCGACGCCGCGCATGGCGGAGACGGAAGCCGGCATCATCCAGTCGATCGGATTGCCGGGTAAAGGCATCGAGTATTTCCTCGACCACATCGTGCCCGAATACGCCAAGTTCAGGCCGCCGCTGGTGGTCAGCGTTTCGTCGGAAACCATCGAGGACTTTGCCGCGCTCGCCGAGGAGCTGAGCGTGCCGGACGTTGACGTGATCGAGGCCAACATCTCGTGCCCCACCCGCAACCAGACGGGCGGCAACTTCGCGATGCACGAGACTTACACGCGCGATTGCATCACCGCGATGCGCGCCCGGACCAAGAAGCCGCTGTGGGTGAAGCTCTCGCCCAACGCCGGCGACATCGTCTCGATCGCCCGCGCCGCGGAGGACGCCGGCGCCGACTGCGTCGTGATCGCCAACACGTTCCTGTCGCTGAAGATCCGGACGGACAATTTTCGCCCGGCGCTCGGCAACAAGTTCGGCGGATTGGTTTCGCCGGCGCTCAAGCCGATCGTGCTGCGGATGGTCTACCAGGTCGCCAAGGCCGTCAAAATCCCGATTATCGGGATCGGCGGCGTGACCAAGGCGGAAGAAGTGGTCGAATACATGCTGGCCGGCGCAACGGCTGTCGGTGTCGGCTACGCCGCGTTCCGCAATCCCACGGCGCTGATTACGATCATCGACGATCTGGAAGCGTGGTGCGAGGAGCGCGGCATCAAGAAGGTCGCCGAGCTGATCGGCGCGGTCCGCGACCAGGACATGGAATGGGACACGCTCAACGCCGCCTCCGTGGGCGTGTGAGGCGGCGCGTCATCGCCGCTGCGGCTACTCCATCCGTGCCAGCAGCTCGCGCATGAACCGCACCGCGGCCCCCCCCTTGATCGAGCGTGCCCACAGGTCCTTGGCCATCTTCTCGTGCAGCGCTAGCGCTTCCGGCGCCGAGGTGATCATGGCGACGCCGACGCGGATATTGGGCTGCTCGCCCAGCCGGAACGGGGACAGCGCCAGCAATTGCCGGTCGGGCTGGCGGAAGATCTGGAAGCTCGCATGCGGCAGCGTGTCGGGCACGATGCCGATCTGCACGCCGATCGGCTCCTCGGCCATCAGCGCCGTGAAATGCTCGGCCTCCGCGCGCGCGAGCTTGCGCCGCTCGGCGAGCGTCGCCTCGGGCAGGTCGTAGCGGCCGACCATGCCGTTGCGCACGAAGCGCTCCATCTCGGAGGCCGAGATCAGGTTGACGATGCCGGGCTGGCGCTTGCGGTAGCTCTCCTTGCGCTGGCGCAGCACCGCCATCACCTCGCCGACCTGGTCGAGCGCGCGCTTGCGGGATTCGAATTTCTCCGGGACGTTCTCGCGCAGCACGTCTTCCAGCGTGCGGTCGAAGCCGTCGGAGGCGAGCAAATAGGAGATCGGGCCGGCGAGCACGATGATGTGCTCGGAGGTTTCCTCGATCTGGCGCATGCGCTCGAAATAGGCGACCGAGGACGCGATGTATTCGACGCCGACGCCGAGCAGGGTCGGCACCGAGACGCCGAGCAGCTCGGCGAGCTTCTCCAGCGTCTCGATCTTCGCCAGCTCGCCCTTCTCGAAGCGGTAGAGCGCCGTGCGCGAGATGCCGAGCTTGCCGGCGATCTCGTCGGCGGCGAGCCCCGAAGCGAGCCGGAACGCCTTCAGCCGGTTACCGATGTCATCGAACCGAAGCGGCATTGGCTTAACCGCAACCCCAAACGCATGCCGACGTTGTTCGGGACGGTCGAGCCGCGGGCTCCACCTCTCCCCGGCGGGGAGAGGTCGCCGCACGAAGTGCGGCGGGTGAGGGGGTTCGAGCCTCTCGATGGACCCGAACCCCCTCACCCCACCCCTCTCCCCCATAGCCCGTCGAAGACGGGCGTAAACGCCCTTGTGGGGGAGAGGGAGCCCGCATCATTCGCGGCCTGCTCATTGAGTCCCGTCGATTAAGTGTGCGTCAAAGACGATGGGCCGTCAGCGCGCCGCCTGGTATCGCTTCGCCGCGTCCAGCGCCGCCAGCACGATGTTCTGATAACCGGTGCAACGGCAGAGATTGCCGGAGATCGCGATCCGCACCTCCTGCTCGGTCGGGTCCGGATTGTCGCGCAGGAACTCCGTGAGCGTGGTCAGCATCCCGGGCGTGCAGAAGCCGCATTGCAGGCCGTGATTGTCGCGGAACGCCTCCTGCAAAGGATTGTGCTCCTCCGGCCCCGGCGCGAGTCCTTCCACTGTCGTGATCTCGTGGCCGTCGGCCTGCACCGCCAGCATCAGGCAGGAGCGCGCGGTCATGCCGTCGAGCAGGATGGTGCAAGCGCCGCACACACCGTGCTCGCAGCCAAGATGCGTGCCGGTTAAGCCCAGCGTATGGCGGATGAAGTCGGCGAGCGTGAGCCGCACTTCGGCTTCGGCTTCGTAGCGCTTGCCGTTGACGGTCAGCGCAACCTTGCGTTTCTCGGTCATGGGCTGCCCGTTCAATGCTTGGCGTGGCTCTTGAGCCGCGCGCGCGCGGCTTCCAGCGCCCGGCGCGACATCACGGTCGCCAGGTGCTGCCGGTAGGAGGCCGGCGCGTGGATGTCCTCGATCGCCTCGTATTTGCGGCAAAGCTCGCAGGCCTCGCGCAGCAGCTTGTCGTCCGGCGCCTGGCCCATCAGCATCTTTTCCGTCTCGGTGGCGCGGATCGGCGCGACCGCCACCCCGCCGAGCGTGATCGAGGCGCGCGCGATCTTGCCGGCCGAGTCCTCCGTCAGCAGCGCCGCCGCCGAGACGATGGCGAAGTCGCCATGCCGACGGGAAAACTCGACGAAGCCGTAGCCATGACCCTCCGGCCAGCAGGGAAAACGCGCGCCGATCACCAGCTCGTTCAATTCGATGGCCGGCGTCATGAACGCGACCGGAAATTCTGCAAACGGAAGCTCGCGCGTCCCGTTCGGGCCCTGCACCGTCACCGTCGCGTCCATGGCGGCGGCGACCGTCACCAGCTCGGCGGAGGGGTCGAGGTGGCAGAGCGAGCCGCCGAGCGTACCGCGGTTGCGGGTCTGGCGGTGGCCGACATGCTGGATCGCCTCGTGCATCAACGGACAGCGCTTGCGCACCAGGTCGGAGAACTCGATCTCGCGCTGGCGGGTCATGGCGCCGATCTCCAGCGCGCCGTCCTTTTCGCGGATGTAGGACAGGCCTTCGACCTTGTTGAGGTCGATGACGTGGTCCGGCTGCACGAACCGCATGTTGAGCATCGGCATCATCGACTGTCCGCCCGCGAGCAGCTTGGCGTTGTCGAGGCGGCCGAGCAGCGCGACGGCGTCGCTCACCGTGCGGGGATCGTGGTAGCTGAAGGGCGGTGGTTTCATGCGTGATGACCGGTAAAAGGCCCGAGCCTTTACATAACCGGAAAACCGTGCCTGAATCCAAAAAATAATAATAGTCCCAAATATGGAATGGTGTCCGGCGAATAGGTCCGCGCCCCGACAAGACGAAAGCCCATGAAGCCTGCCGCCTTTCGCTATTACGCGCCGAAGACGCTCGAAGAGGCGGTCGCGGTGCTGGCGGAGGTCGCGCCCGACGACGGCCGCGTGCTCGCGGGCGGGCAGAGCCTCGTTCCGATCATGGCGTTCCGCCTGGCGCGGCCGACGCATCTGGTGGACATCAACGGCGTCGCGGAGCTTGGCAGGATCGCGGTCGAAGGCGGCGCGCTCAAGATCGGCGCATGCGTGCGCCATGCCAGGTTCTACGAGCCGGTCTGCGACGGCCCGCTCGGCAAGCTGCTCGCCACCGTGGTGCGCCACATCGGTCACCACCCGATCCGCACCCGCGGCACTTTCTGCGGCAGTCTGGCGCACGCCGACCCGGCGTCGGAGTGGTGCCTGGTGGCGGCGACGCTCGATGCCGAGATCGTGGCGCAGAACAATCGCGGCACGCGCACCATCGCGGCCCGGGACTATTTCGACGGCATCATGACCACGGTGCTGGAAGCGGACGAACTGCTGACCGAGGTGCGGGTTCCCATGCTGCCGGCGGACACGCGCTTCGGATTCTGCGAATTCTCCCGGCGCGCCGGCGATTTCGCGCTCGGCATGGCGCTGGTCGCCTATCGGGTGCAGAATGGCGTCATCGCCGAGCCGCGGGTCGGCATCGGCGGCGCCGAGCCAAGCCCCCGCCGTGTTGCCGAGGCAGAGGCTGCACTCGCGGGACAGAGTCCGGGCCCGGAGGCCTTTGACGCCGCCGCCGAGGCTGCCGCGTCGGCCATCGACCCGCTGGAAGATCACAGCACCAGCGCGGACTATCGCCGCGACCTGGTGCGTGCCATGACGCGCCGCGCGCTCGACCGCGCGGCGATTGAGCGGGCAATCCCCGCGGAAGGAAGGCGACCATGAACCGGCCCGCGGATTTGACCTCCAAGTCGCTCTCCAATGCGCCCAAGCAGGACCTGCGCACCTGGCTCAGCCAGATGGAGGCCGAGGACCAAGTCCAGTTGGTGCGGGGCGCCAACCGCGACGAGGAGATCGGCGGCATCGTCGATTTCTACCAGCGCAACGTCGACAACAAGGCGGTGCTGTTCGACGACATCCCCGGCTATCCGTCCGGCTATCGCGCGCTTGCCAACATCCTGACCTCGACCAAGCGCATCAAGATGACGCTCGGGCTGCCCGACGACGCCACCAACATGGATCTCGTCGCCTTCTGGCGGAAGTACATGAAGGAGAACAAGACCATACCGCCGGTACAGGTGCCGACCGGGCTCGTCATGCAGAACGTCTATCGCGGCGCCGACGTCGACCTCACCAAGATTCCGGCGCCGAAATGGCACGAGCACGACGGCGGCTACTACATCGGCACCGGCGACATGGTGATCATGCGCCACCCCGACACCGGCTGGATCAACTACGGCGCCTATCGCGTGCAGGTGCACGGCAAGAACACCGCCTCGGTGATGTGCTCCAAGGGCAAGCACGGCAACCTGATCCTGCGCCGCTACCAGGAGCTCGGGCAGAAGTGTCCCGTGGCGGTGGTGTGCGGCATGCATCCCGGCCTGTTCATGGTCGCGGGTCTCGAGATCCCCTACGGCAAGAACGAATACGACGCGGCCGGCGGCCTGCTCGGAGAGCCGGTGGAAACCATCGCCGGCCCGGTCACCGGACTGCCGATCCCGGCCAACGCCGAGATCGCGTTCGAAGGCTACGTCTCGCTCGACGACCTGATCGAGGAAGGCCCGCTCGGCGAGTGGACCGGCTACTACGCCGGCGGCCTGAAGAAGGAGCCTGCGATCCGCGTCGAGAGCTTCATGCATCGCGATAGCCCGATCCTGCTCGGGGCCATTCCGGGCGTGCCGCCCGATGATGACAGCTTCTATCGCTGCACCTATCGTTCGGGCGCGGTCTGGAACCAGCTCGAAGGCGCAGGCGTACCCGAAGTGAAGGGCGTGTGGTCGCACGAGACCGGCGGCAGCCGGCTCTGGCTCAACGTCTCGATCAAGCAGATGTATCCGGGCCACTCCAAGCAGGCCGGGCTGATCGCCTCGCAATGTCATGCCGGCGCATACGCCAACCGCTTCGTGGTGGTGGTCGACGACGACATCGACCCCTCGGACATGAACAAGGTGATGTGGGCGATGTGCACGCGCTTCGAGCCGCGCGAGGGCCTCGAAGTGCTGCGCGGCTGCTGGAGCACGGTGCTCGATCCCATGTGCTACGGCGAGGACGACCCCCGCAACGCGCGCCTGGTGATCGACGCCTGCCGGCCGTTCAAGCGGCGCGACACGTTCCCGATGATGGTGCGTAACTCGAAGGAGCTCGACCAGCGCATCATCGCCAAGTTCAAGGACGTGCTGCCGAAGTGACTATCAATCAGCCAACGGGCGTACAGGACATACGATCAAGGGGCCGCGGACTCCTACCCTCTCCCCTTGCGGGAGAGGGTGGCGAGCATCGGAGCAACGCGACGATGCGAGCCGGGTGAGGGGTTGCGCGCACAGCGCGCTACGAAGGAAGCACCCC
>JBOHIG010000036.1:0-29262 GCA_050725815.1 Xanthobacteraceae bacterium | reverse complement strand
TCGATATGGAGGGCTATGGCCGCTCCACCAAGGATCGCGGCCTGGACGCGACCATCGCGGAGGGCGCCGACGACCTGAAAGCCGGCACCGACTACATCTTCAAGACCCGCAACCACACCGGGCCGCTCCTGGTCTACGGCATCTCGTCGGGCGCGCTGCGCGCGGCGCTGTTTGCGCAGCGGCATCCCAATCGCGTGCGGCGGCTCGCGCTCGACGCCCATGTGTGGACGGGCGAAGGCAGCCCGACGCTGGCCGAGCGCCGCAAGAAATTGCCGGAATACCTCAAGACCAAGCGTCGGCCGATCAACCGCGCGTTCGTGCGGTCGATCTTCGAGCGCGATCATCCCGGAACCGCCGACGACAACGTGATTGAGGCGTTTGCCGACCAGATCCTCGCGCTCGACGATTCGATCCCCAACGGCACCTACATCGACATGTGCAACAACCTGCCGGTGGTCGATCCGACGCAAATCAAGGTGCCGACCATCATCATGCGCGGGCAGTGGGACGGCATCGCGAGCTTCGACGACCTCGTGAAGTTCTTCGACAAGCTGCCCAACCCGGACAAGCAGTTCGCCGTGATGCCGGGCATCGCGCACGCGTCCTTGCAGCAGAAGAACTACGCGATCGTCTATCACATCCTGCTGAGCTGGTTTACGCAGCCGGATCCGGTCTACACGGGGCACTGAGCATGACGCCGACCGAAGAAGCGAACCTCCGCCTGGCTTACGAACATTTCGCGGCGGAGAGCGCACACGACACCGAGCGCACGCTCAAGACGCTGTCCGACGACGTGATGTATCGCGTGGTGGCATCGGGCGCGATCGTCTACGGCAAGGAAGCGGTGGCGAAGTATTACGATGTGTGGTGGACCGCGTTCCCCGACGTGACCATCGAGATCAAGCGTATTGTCGCGACCGGTGAGTGGGTGTTTGCCGAGAATTACGTGACCGCGACCCACCTCGGGCCGTGGCTCGGCATTGCGCCGACCGGCAAGCGCACCGAGCAGCATCTGTGTGCGGTGATCCGCTGCCGCGACGGGCTGATGACTGAGGAAACGGTCTACTACGACCAGCTCGAGCGGCTGCGCCAGATCGGCTCGAACTTCACGCTGGACGGCCGCAAGCTCGACGTACCGGTGTGGCGAAGCTCATGATGCCGTCATCGCCCGCTTTCGCGGGCGATAACAGCAGAAATGTGGCGCCGAATTCGCCAGCCAGCTCTAATTGATCTTGATCCCCGCCGCCTTCACCAGCGCAGCGTTGATCTCGATCTCCTTCTTCACGAACGCGTCGAATTCCTTCGGCGTCATCGGCATCGGATCGGCGCCCAGCTTGGCGAGCCGTGCCTTGACGGTCGGATTGGCCAGCGCCTTGACGGTCTCAGTGTTGAGCCGCGCCACGATCGCGGGCGGCGTCTTGCCTGGCGCGAACATCCCAATCCAGAAATTATATTCGGAATTGGGAAATCCCGCTTCGATGGTAGTCGGCACGTTGGGCAGGGCCGAGGCGCGCTTGGCGCTCGAGACCGCGAGCGCTTCCACCTTCTTGCCGGCGATCAGGCCGCGGGCCGGGGTCAGCGGCACGAAATAGAAAGCGGCGCGGCCGGCCATGACCTCGGCCAGCGCTTCCGGGCCGCCCCTGAACGGGATGTGCTGCACCTTGATGCGGGCGGCCATCAACAGGCGCTCGGCATTGAGGTGCGAGCCGCTGCCGGCGCCACCCGTGGCATAGTTCAGCGCGCCGGGCTTAGCCTTGGCGGCGGCGATCAGTTCCTTGAGACTTTTGTACTTGCCGGGCGCCACCACCAGCACGTTGGGAACGCTGACCAGCGCGGTGACCGCGGCGAGGTCGCGGCGCGCGTCATAGCCCGGATTTGAATAGGTCGTCGCCGTCACTGCGTGGGTGGTGGAGTGGACGAGCAGCGTGTGCCCGTCGGTGTCGGCCTTGGCGACTGCGCCCACGCCGATCGTGCCGCCCGCGCCACCGCGATTCTCGACGATGACCGGCTGGCCGATCTGCTTCGACAGCGTGTCGGTGACCGCGCGCGCGACCGAATCGACGGCGCTGCCGGCGGTCCACGGCACGATCACCCGCACCGGCTTGGTAGGCCAGGTCTGCGCCGATGCGCCGGTGAGGCCGATGGCGAGAACTCCCGATACAAGCACGAGTCTTCGGAACATGCGTTCCCTCCCTTGGCGATTTTGACGTCTTGCAGCCATTGTAGGGAGCGGCGCGCGGGAAGCGCAATGCGGTAATTGTCTCCCTGCCCGTTCCGGCCAGCGGCGGAGAAGGCGCTAGACGGCTACTTTCTGCAGGAAGCCTTCGACCTCGCTGCGGAGGTCGGCGGCGGCCGTCTCGACCGCCTTTGCCGCGGCGAACACGGTTTCGGCCGAGGTGCGGGTTTCGGTCGCGGCGCCCGCGACATCGCCGAGCACGGAAACGATCTGCTTGGTGCCCTGCGCCGCACTCATCACGTTTTGCGAAATCTCGCCGGTGGCGGCGTTTTGCTGCTGCACCGAAGCGGCTGCCGCCGACGTGAATTGACTGATCTCACGCATGCGCTCCGCGATGCGGCCGATTGCTTCCACCGACGTGCCGGTCGATGCCTGCATGGCGGCGATCTGGCCGGAAATGTCCTCGGTCGCTTTGGCGGTCTGCACCGCGAGGGATTTCACCTCCGAGGCCACCACCGCAAATCCGCGGCCGGCCTCGCCGGCGCGGGCGGCCTCGATGGTGGCGTTGAGCGCGAGCAGGTTGGTCTGGCCGGCGACGTCCTGGATCAGCTCGACGACGTCGCCGATCTTCTGCGCCACTTGCGCCAGCGAGCCGATCTGGGCGTTGGTGGCGGCGGCTTCCTCGACCGCGATTCTGACCAGATTGTTGGTCTGGCTGAGCTGACGGCTGATCTCGGCGATAGAGGCGGAGAGCTCCTCGGCTGCGCCCGCCGCGATCTCGACATTGACCGAGGCCTCGTTCGATGTGTCGACGGCGCCCTCGGCGCGCTGGGACGTCGTATTCGACGCCGCGAACAGTGTCGATGCCGTCGAGCGCATCGCGACGGCATTCTCGCCAACGGTCTTGAGCATGTTTTCGACGCGTGGACGGAACACGGCGATCGCAGCTTCCATGGCGGCGCGGCGCTGCTCCTGAAGCGCCATCGAATCGCGCTCCTGGTCGTAACGGCGCTGTTCCGTGATGTCCTCATGGGTCGAGACCCAGCCGCCACCCGGGTCCGGACGGTTGGAGATCGAGATGATGCGGTCCCTGACCTCGACGACGTTGCTGAACACCCTGCCTTCCACGACCCGCCGCTTCGCCGCGGCAACGTACTCGTCAATGTCATGAAAGAACGTACCATTGGCCTGGCGGCGCTCGAGCAACTCGCGCAACGGACAGCCGGGATAGGCTTGCTTGCGGGTGAGGCCGTACATATCGAGGTAGCGCTCGTTGCAAATGATCAATCGCCCCGACGCATCGAACATGCACAGGCCCTGCGTCATGTTGTCGAGCGCGGATGCGAGCTGGGCATTGCGCTCGCGTGTCCTGCGGTCGACGAAGGCGGCGGCGAGGCTCGCGCCCAGCACTGCGGCGGCGGCGATGGCGACGGCCAGCGACAATAAGGTCGGCGGAATCGAGAATGGACTGATCACGCGGGTCGGGTCGGGAACGATCTCGACCGCGCCCATCGCCGTAAAATGATGCGAGACGATCGCAAGAGTCAGCAGCACGGTCGCCGCAAGGGTCCAGCGCTTGCCGGATCGGCGCGCCGCCGCTGCCAAGGCCGCCATCCCCAGCAGCATGCCAATGACGATGGAGGCGGCCACAAGGCCGCCGTCCCATTGGATGCGACCCGGCAGTTCCACCGCCCACATCCCGAGATAGTGCATACAGGCGACGCCGGCGCCGACGATTCCTCCGCCGATCGCCGCGCCTGCGATCCCGGGGGCGTAAGCGGCGACGCCGAGGCCCACGGCTGTCACAGCGGCCGCCGCCGCCAGCGACAGCGTCGTCAATCCGATATTGTACGCGACGCCGACACCCGGATCGTAGGCGAGCATCGCGATGAAATGCGTCGCCCAGATGCCGAAGCCGGTGGCGCAGCCGGCCGTGGCAAGCCGGATCATCCGCCCACGCCCCGTCGTCGCCCGCGCGCCGCGATAGAGGTTGATCGCAACCAGGCTGGCGAGCAGGCAGATAACGCCGGCAACGATGACAAGCCGCCAGTCGTGCTCGGTCGCGAGGCAATTTAGGATTCGATACATGCCGATGGATGCCGGTGCCGTTAAAGAACCGTAAGCCCAAACGGTTTGCTATGAGTTAACTATCGCTTTTGCACATATCTTAAAGCGCCGTTAATCGTGGGTGCGCGCCGTACGCCGCTACCCGTTCTCCTGAAACGCTTCCGCTCGCTTATTGCGGATCGCCGGCAGCGCAACGATGACGAGCAGCATCGCGGCCGCGATCAGCAGGCCGCAGGCGATCGGACGTTCCAGAAAAATGATCGGGTCGCCGCCGGAGATACGCATAGCGCGGCGCAGATTGTCCTCCATCAGTGGCCCGAGCACGAAGCCGAGGATCATCGGCGGCAGCTCGCATTCCAGTCGCAGAAATACGTAGCCCAGTATGCCGAAGAATGCCGCCAGCAGCACCGCGAACGGACTGTTGGCGATAGTATAGACGCCGATCGCGCAGAACAGGAGGATCGACAAATAGAGGAAGCGGTAGGGCACCTTGAGAAGCTGCACCCAGATGCCGATCAACGGCAGATTGATGACGAGTAGCATTAGGTTGCCGATCCACATCGAGGCGACCATTCCCCAGAACAGCGTCGGCCGCTCGGTCATCACTTGCGGTCCCGGCTGAATGCCGTGGATCATCAGGGCGCCGATCATCAGCGCCATCACCGCATTGCCGGGTATTCCGAGCGTGAGCATGGGAATGAAGGATGTCTGCGCGCCGGCATTGTTGGCGGCCTCAGGTCCGGCAACGCCCTCCACCGCGCCATGGCCGAAGCGCGAGGGATCGTGCGCGACCTTCTTCTCAAGCACATAGGCGGCGAACGCCGAGAGCGTTGCGCCGCCGCCCGGCAGCACGCCGAGCAAGGCGCCCAAACCGGTGCCGCGCAGCACCGCTGGCCAGGCGAGCCGCAGGTCGTCCCGCGTCGGCATCAGCCGCGCGATCTTCTGCCCCAGGATGGAGCGCTCGCTCTCTCCCCGCGCCACATTCGCGATGACCTCGCTCACGCCGAACAGTCCGATCGCGAGCACCGCGAAGTCGATGCCGTCGGTCAGGCCGATGAGCCCGAGCGTGAAGCGCTCATTGGCGGTCTGGCCGTCGGTGCCGACCAGGCCGAATAGCAGGCCAAGCACGATCATGGCGATCGCTTTGATCACCGAGCCGTGCGCGAGCACGACCGCGCAGACAAGGCCGAGAACCATCAATGCGAAATATTCCGGCGCGCCGAACGACTGGCCGACCCGGGCGAGCGGCGGCGCGAATGTCGCGATGATTGCGGTTGCGACCGTGCCGGCGAAGAACGAGCCGAAGGCGGCGATCGCCAGCGCGGAGCCGGCGCGGCCCTGCCGCGCCATCTGGTAGCCGTCGATGCAGGTGACCACCGCCGAAGCTTCGCCGGGGAGGTTCACCAGGATCGCCGAGGTCGAGCCGCCATATTGCGCGCCATAGAAGATGCCGGCGAGCATGATCAGTCCTGACACCGGCTCGAGGTGGAAAGTGAGCGGCAACAGCATCGCGATGGTTGCGATCGGCCCGATGCCGGGCAGCACCCCGATGAGCGTGCCGATCAGCGCGCCCAACAGCGCGAAGCCGAGATTGGCGGGTGTAAGCGCGACGCCGAAGCCGGTGGCGAGGTTGCTGACGATCTCCATCCGCTACCAGTCCGGCCATACCGGGATCGTCAGCCCGAGCCCGAGGATGAAGATCGCCCAGCTCAGGACGACCAGGCCGATTGCGGCCGCCGCCGTCTCCCAGGCTTTGAGATCGCGGGCGGCCGGACTTGCGATCGCCACCATGATGACGATTGCAATCACGAGCCCAAGCCGCTCAAGCGTCAGGCCGAACGCGACCAGGCTCGCGCTCACGATCAGGATCGGCTTGAGCGCGAACAGCGCACCCTCTGCGCGCCGGTCCTCGTCGCCGGTTTCGCGCAAGCCCTGCAACAGGACGATCGCGCCGAGCCCGATCAGGACCCAGCACAACAGCCGCGGCACATAGCCGGTGCTCATGCGCAGCGCCGTTCCGACCGGATAATTGCGCGAGATCCACAGCCCCAGCGCCGCGATGCCGATGAACATCAGGCCGGCGAGCACGTTCTTGCGCGTGAGGATGCGCAGGAATGGGTAGGGGGAGGCGGCTTGTGGACTGTCGTGCGTCAGGGCCTTCTCCCATCACCAAAGTGTCGTGCCCGCGAACACGGACAGTGCTTGTCACAACGTCATGGCCGGGCTTGGCCCGGCCATCCACGTCTTTTATCTTGGGCGTGCTTCAAGGCGTGGATGCCCGGAACATGTCCGGGCATGACGAGTCATTTGCTGGAGTGTCGAGCATCACTCCTTCTCGATCTTCACCGTAGAGGTGATCGTCTTCCAGGTTGCGATCTCCTTGGCGAGCCACGTCTTGGCGTCGTCCAGCGATTTCGACGGGACGATGTTGAAGTGCTGCTTGGTGAGCGCTGCTTTCGCGGCCGGTGCCTGCAACGCCTGCACGGCGGCCTTGTGAATCTGCTCAAGCACGGGCCGGGGCACGGCAGCGGGCGCGAACATCGCATTCCACGCAATGGTGCCGACGCCCGGGAAACCGATCTCGGCCATCGTCGGGACATCGGGATAGTCCGGCAGGCGGCGGTGGTTGACCAGTGCGATCGGCCGGAGCTTGCCGGCCTTGATCTGCGCCGCCGTCGAAGCGACGTTGAGGAAGGCGGCCTGCACGTCGCCGGGGACCATGTCGGCAATGATCCCGCTGGCGCCCTTCTTGTTGTGGATCACCGTCATCTTCAGGTCGCCCGCGCGCTTGGCGAAGAACGCCATGTCGTAATGCGGATAGCTTCCCGAGCCGACGCTGCCATAGCGAAGCTTGCCAGGATTCTTCTTGGCGTAGGCGATCAGCTCCTTGACGTCCTTCACAGCGAAATTGGTGGTCGTCACCAGGAGGAAGGCCGGCACGTCGATCAGATTGGTCACCGGCACAACGTCGCGCGTATAGTTGAGCTTCAGGCGGTCGGGCACGATCACCGGCGTGATCGCGTTGGTCGACACGTTTCCGACCATCAGGGTGTAGCCATCCGGCCGCGCATTCATCATTTCGTGGATCGCGACAATGCCGAAGGCGCCCGGCTTGTTTTCGACCACGACGGCCTGGCCGAGAATCTGGCGCATCTGCTCGGCGACGATGCGCGTCACGATGTCGGTCGCGCCGCCGGGCGCATAGGGCACGACGATCTTCACCGCCTTTGCCGGAAACTTGCCTTGTGCCGAAACCGCGACTGTGCCGAGTGCGAGGCAGGCCAGCGCTGCGAATATCCAAGGTGACCGTTTCATGGCGTCCTCCTTTGATTGTTTCCACCTCCCGCGTGGCCGGTTTATCCCGTCCATCATGTTTGTGGGCGTCAGACCGCCTTCGTGCCATGCAGGCTGTGCGAGGCATCCTTGACGGTAAAGAACACGACGTCGGCATCCGCCGTTGCCTTGGCCGAGTGGACGACATTCGAAGGCACGTAGACAACCGAGCCGGGCTTTGCCTCGACTTCATCATCGCCGATCTTCGCCTTGAAGGTTCCTTCGAGGATGTAGATCCACTGCTCGTTCGGATGCGAATGCGGCTCGGCGCCGGTGCCGGCAGGCATGCGCATCAGCGCCACGATCATGCGGTCGCCTTCGACCACGCCGCCGACCACGCTCGAATAGTCCGGGCCGCCTTTGATGTGGTTCACGGTGGCGAGGTCGAAGACGTACTCCCCGGGGCCTGCGCGCTTGGCGCCCGGCGTGCGCGCGGCGTGGCTTGGCGCTGGTGCCGACATGGCGATCCCTCCCTTGAACCCCGTCTTCTGCGTCGGATCGTAGTGGGTGACTTCCGCTGGCGCCAGCGGATAGCGGGACAATATCTTAACCATCCTTCGGCCATGCTCGCGCGCCATCATCCGCACCGCTCGGGGGCTTTGATCGGATGAATTTTCACGTTACCGGCATCTTCTGGAGGATAAGCATCTCCAGCGCGCTCGCGGCAGCGCTGCTGGCAGCCTGCGCTGGTGATCGCGATCCCCCGGCGGGGGATCCAAGCTTCTACCGGAACCTGGCGGTGTCCGGCGCCCAGCTCGACGCCGGGATGGCCGCCTCGATGATCTCCGGCTATCGCCGCAACAACGGCCTGTCCGCCGTCGCCCTCGATCCGATGCTGATGAAGCTCGCGGAAGCACAGGCGCGTGGGATGGCGAGCCGCGACCGGCTCGACCACAATGTGGAGCGCGGCTTCACCGACCGCATTCGCGCCTCCGGCTACGACGCCAAAGTCGCGGTCGAGAATATCGGTGCGGGCTATCACACCCTCGCGCAGGCGTTCTCGGGCTGGCGCGATTCGCCATCACACCGCGCCAACATGCTGTCGCGCGACGCCACGCAGATGGGCATCGCGGCCGTCTATTCGCCGCGGTCGAAATACAAGGTGTTCTGGGCGCTGATCATGGCCGCGCCGGACGACCGGCGCGGCCGGCGGTCATGATGGCGGTGGCAGCCCGCCGCGCGGACGCGGGCTGCGCTGAAGCGCGATCGTGCAGGCCGCAAGCGTCAGCGCGTTGAGGAAGAAGATTCCGAGCACCCCGGTTCCCGCCGCCACCAACCCAGCGACGAAGGGCATCAGCACCAGGCCGATGCGGTTGCCGGTGATGCGCAGCGTCATTGCCGTTCCCCGCGACTCCGGTGGCGCAACGTCGGCAACGCCCGACAGCGTCAGCGTCGAGGCAATGCCAAGCCCGAGCCCGATCGCAATCGACGCGACATACATGACCGGCAGCGACGGAACCGCCATCAGCGCGAACGCGCCGGCCGCCACGAACGTGCTCGACAGCGTCAGCGGCATCCGCCCGACGGCGTAGATCAGCCGCGCATAGCCTGCGCGCGCCACCAGCGCGGCCATCGATTTTGTCAGCAGCAGGAAGCCGATGTGGCTGGCGTCGACCTGCCGTTCGGCGCCCAGCAGCGGCAGGTAGATCAGCAGCAGGTCGCCGGCCGTGACCGTCACGACGCTGGCCAGCAGAACCGGGAACAGCCCCGGCAGCCGCAGCAGCGCGCCGACCGGCACTACTTTCGCGGCTTCCCGGCTGCGCACCGCGCGCGGCTGCGGCCGGATCGCCAGCGCGCAGGCAAGACACAGCACCGCCGCGACAATGCCGATGGCGAAAAGCTGGCCGGTGGGTGGAACGGTAGCGCCGCGGCCGACCCAGCCCACAATGAAAGGTCCGAGGCCTTGCCCGATCGAGATCGCGACCATGAAGTAGCCAAAGGCCGACTCGCGCTTGCGCGCAGAGGCGCAGCGCAGGGTCAACATCTGCTGCGCGGCCATCAGGAACATGTGGCCGGTGCCGAGGATGATGGTGAAGAACAACAGGTGCATGGCCGAAAGCGGCCATAGCCAGAGGCAGATCGAGGCCGCCAGCATCATCGTCCCGCCGATCCAGGCGGAATGGGCGTCATGCCCGCGATCGATGAAACGGCCGACCTTGAGCGCCATGAAAATCGGCAGGATGGCGAAGGCAGCCGAGATCATGCCGAGCCAGACGACCGGCAGTTCCAATTCCACGGTGCGGTAGGAGGTGGCCACCCGCACCACGGCGATGACCACATGGGTGAAAATGACATGGACAAACAGCGGCGCCAGCAACGTCCAGTCGAAATCGCGGTCGTCGCCGGCCGGGCGCGCGTCGGGCAGTTCGGGCATGGCCCCTTGAATAGTCGGCGCGAGGCGCGCTGCAAAGCGGCGCAAATGCAAGACGGCTATGCCGGCGTTGCGATCAGACTATCGCCGCAACAGGTCCCGCATCCGCCGGGCCGCCGCCAACGCTGTGCTTCGGATCGCTTCCAGCGCGCAGACGAAACCGAACCGGCCGCCCGGCGCGACGCATATCAACCGGTCGGCGAGTGCGAGCCGTTCGCGCCAGATGTGATCGATCATCGGGTGGTCGGCGGTCGCGCAGGAATCGGCCTTCGCCACGCGCGGGTCGTCGAGCAGCGTCCGGGTCACGTCGAGGAGAAGCTGGACGCCGGGCGACAGGCGCGAATAGCGCTCGTCATAGGCGATCTTCCAGCACCAGGCGGTGTCGCCGCTCCTCAGCGTCACGATCGCGGCAACCACGCGCGTATCGACGGCAAGCCGCGCAACACCCGCCTTGCCTTCGGCGGCAAGTGCGGTCACGGCGCGCTCGACGAAAGCTTGAATGTTCTGGTTGTCGCGCGCGGCGGTTCCAGCGCGGCCCTTCCAGCCGCGGGCTTCCAGTGTCAGAAACTCGCCGAGTGCGGCCGTGAGCGCTGGCGGCTCCGTCGCGATCGTCGAAGCGATCGCGCCCATGTCCGCCAGCCGGTTGCGCTGGCGGCGCCGCTCCTTGCGCCGCTTGCGGACCATCGCGCGCTCGAGATAGCGCTCGCGGTCACCGTCGGGTGCAAGCATGGCCCGCTGGTGCCGCGCGAACAGGGCGCTGCGGGCGCCGCGCCGCCTCAGTACGGCATCGAAGGTGTCTGCCACAGCGCCCCGCGTCGGCAGTAGCGGCAGCAGCAGGCGCTTGGGCAGCGCGGAGTCCGTAGCGATGTGGTCGAGCCAAGCGTCGATGGCGGCCTCGCCCAGTTCGCGATCGACCAGCGGCGTGCCGAGCGGCGCGTAGGGATGGACCCAGCCTGTCAGCACCGGCATTCTCAGGCCGTAGCGGTTGCGCTCAATCCGTACCGGGAAAAAGCCGATCAGGCGTCCTGGCGTGCCGCCTTTCCACACCAGCCCTGCTCGGGCATCGCGTCCGAACACGGGTGCGGCGGCTGCGAGGAAGGCCGGCTCGTAGAAGACATTCGGTTCGAGCGCCCGATCGGCCAAGGTGCGCAAGGCTGTCGCAAACGTTGCGATCTCGCCGAGGCTTCGAAGCTCGACTTGGAAATCCGATTCGATTGTGCCGTGCATCGGCTCGTCCGGCGCTAGAGCATGATCCCGACAAAGCCTGCCCCGGACTTGATCTGGGATGGACATCGGCTTTCCGCCTTCGCGAAGCCCGCTTCGGGCGAAGTCAGGTCGGAAAAGTTCATGCTCAAATACAGAGCCGCCCCGGAAATCGGCACAATTGGTCGAGTCAAGGTTAACGCCGCCCCCAGACGAAGATGTCAAAGCCGATGACCCGTCGGGCGATCAGCGCGAGCGCGATCGTCTCTGCAATCAATGCCGACGAAATCGCGATTGCGGCGCCGACCGCGCCGAAATGCGGGATCAGCAGGAAGCAGAGGATGAGATTGAGAGTAAACGCGCCGCCATAGACGAGCGCGCAAGGGCGTTGCTGTCCGATCACATTGAGGAAGCGCTCCATCGGGCCAATCGCCGCGCGGGCGATCAGGCCGGCGGCCAGGATGAACATCAGGTGATAGCCTTCGGTGAACTGCGGCCCGAACAGCGCGAGCAACGGCTTGCCGAGCGCCAGCAGCAGTATGGTGGCCGCAAGCGATGGCCAGAACGTCCAGCGGATCGCCTGGCGCAGGAAGATCGCCAGGCCTTCGCGGTCGCCGGCGGTATGGTAGGCGCTGACGCGATGCGCCGTGGTCGCAGCGATCGAGAAGTAGATGAAGGCGACGAGCGCAAGCGTCTTGGCGGCCGCATAATAGACCGCGACGTCCTCCGGCGAGCGGAACTGCTGGAGCACCAGCAGGTCGGTGTGGGTCAGCAGGAGATAGAAGCTTTCCGCCATCAGGATCGGCAACGCCGTGCCAATCCATACCTTGACGTCGTTCGCCTTTGGTCCCGCCTCGATGCGCGACGACAGACGCCGGTTGAGCACGACCATCTGGCCGAGCGCCGGCAGCCAGATCGCCGCTGCCGAAAGGATCATCGCGGTCACGGCATCGACCGGCAGCCCCGCGAGATAGGCGCCCGCCATGGCGACGGTCAGCAACAATTGCCGCACGATATAGGTCGGCACGATCCCCAGCCCGACCCAGTCATAGGAGCGCGAAATGCCGTCCTGCACATTGGCGAGCGCATAGGCCGGAAACGCGATGCAGGCGATGTAGAGCGGGATCACCGTAAAGTCGTCGAGCCACGGATCGAGCAGGCGCACGATACCCGCGCACAGCACGCCGACGACGATCGCGACGCCGACGGCGATCCAGCGGCTGCGCGAGATGAAGCCGCGCAGGAGGTCGAGTGATCCGCGCTCGCGGTATTCCGGCACGAAGCGTTGCGCGGCGGTCGCAAGACCGAGATCGAGAGCCTGACCGATCAGCAGAACCCAGGTCCAGACATAGACGAAGATGCCGAACTCGAAGCTGCCCATCCAGCGCGCGAACAGCAGGTTGGAGATATAGGCGAGCACCGCCGCTGCAACGCGGATCAGAAACACCGTGCCGGCGAGCCGTTGCACGAGCTGGTGCTCGGCGCTCCCGAGCTGCGCGGTCAACCGCGTCCACAGGCCGGCGAGCGCCGAGCGCGGAAGACGGGAAGCCCCTTCGGAACCGGTGAGAGCCAAACACGCCTCCGCGGCAGGTGGAACCTGGAGGCGTAGCAAGGAACTGTTAAGAATCGGTTCGGAGCCTGTGCGTGGTTTCCGCCGGTTGCTTGCGGAACCGGCCCGTTTTTTGGAGCCCGCGAATGCGAGGATGTCAGTCCTGGTCCGCCGTGAACCGTGCGAGCCCGCGCAACACGAAGGGAGCGATCAGCGCGATCGCGGCGATGGCGAGCAATGTCGCCGACACCGGGCTCTGCACCAGCACCAGTGGATCGCCGAGGCTGATCGCAAGCGCGCGCCGCAATTGTTGCTCAGCAACCGGACCGAGGATGAGCCCGATCACCACCGGCGCGATGGGATAGTCGTACCGCCGCATCAGGAAGCCCATTACGCCGAACACGGCCAGCATGACCAGCTCGACCACCGACGGCCTGGCGGCGATCGTGCCCATGGTCGCGAACACCAGGATGCCGGCGTAGAGCCACGGTTGCGGGATCGCCAGCAGGCGCACCCAGAGACCGACCAGCGGGAGGTTGAGCACCAGCAGCATTACGTTGGCGACGAACAGGCTCGCGATCAGGCCCCACACAAGATCGGGCCGTTCGGCGAACAGGAGCGGTCCCGGATTGAGTCCGTATTGCTGGAAGCCGGCAAGCATCATTGCCGCCGTCGCGGAGGTCGGCAGCCCAAGCGTGAGCAGCGGCACCAGCGTGCCGGCGGCCGATGCATTGTTGGCGGCCTCGGGGCCGGCCACGCCCTCGATCGCGCCTTTGCCGAACTGCTCCGGGTGCTTGGTGAGCTTGCGCTCGGTTGAATAAGACAGGAAGGTCGGAACCTCGGCGCCGCCCGCGGGCAGCGCGCCGATCGGGAAACCGAACGCCGTTCCGCGCAGCCAGGGCTTCCACGACCGCTGCCAGTCCTCCTTGGTCATCCACAGCGAGCCGCGCACCGGCTCGAGCGTTTCCGCACCAAGGTGGCGCCGCGACGCGACATAGAGCGCCTCACCGACTGCGAACAGGCCGACGGCAAGCGTGGTGATCTCGATGCCGTCGAGCAGTTCGGGCACGCCGAAGTGAAGCCGCGACTGTCCCGTGAGCTTGTCGATGCCAACCAGCCCGAGCGCGAGGCCGACGAACAGGCTGGTCAGCCCGCGGATCGGCGAGGCGCCGAACGTCGCCGACACGGTGATGAAGGCGACGCACATGAGCGCGAAATAATCTTCCGGGCCGAAATTGATCGCGATCTCGACCAGCCACGGCGCCAGGAAGACGATGCCGAGCGTCGCGATCGTGCCGGCGACGAAGGAGCCGATGGCGGCAGTCGCGAGCGCGGGGCCGCCGCGGCCGGCCTTCGCCATCTTGTTGCCTTCGAGCGCGGTCGCGAGCGAGGCGCTTTCGCCCGGCGTGTTGATGAGGATTGCGGTGGTCGAACCGCCATACATGCCGCCGTAGTAGATGCCGGCGAACATGATGAGCGATCCCGCCGGATCGAGCTTGAAGGTGACCGGAAGCAGCAGCGCGACGGTGAGCGCCGGCCCGATGCCCGGCAGCACGCCGACGGCAGTGCCGAGCAGCACCCCGATCAGCGCGAACAGCAGGTTCATGGGTTGCAGGGCAACCGCGAGACCGTGGCCGAGCGAGGCGAGCGCGTCCATCGACGAAAGCTCCTAGAGCAGCCGCTCGATCGGGCCCATTGGCAGCGACAGCGTGAGGATCTTCGCGAACACGAGATAGGCGGTGGTGGCGAGCGCAAGCCCGATGGCGAGATCGGTGAGGACTGCTCGCCGGCCGAAACCGGTCGCGGTGGCGGCGAACAGGATCGCGGTCGCCGGGATGAAGCCGCCGCCGATGGCGATCAGCACGATCACCGCCAGCAGCCCGCCCAGAATCAGCAGGACCGGCGTCCAGGCCGCCTGCTCACGCTCGGGCCATTCGCCGCGGAACGCCAGATAGAGATTGCCGGCGGCGACCAGCACCAGCCCGGTCGCGACCACGGACGGCATGGCCTTCGGCCCCGGACCGTAGGTTGCGGTGATCCGCAGCGTCGTCATGTCCCAGACGATGACGCCCGCCAAGGCGAGCAGCAGCACGGCGGCAGCGATGCCGGCGGGATCGATGCGACGCTGCTGCGGTTCCACGACAGGCATCCCCAAATTACGCGAGCGCCGCTGCGGCCGTCCTTACAAGCGCGCCAGCATCAGGTGACGAATGTCGGACCGCAATTGCGTGTCACTTCACGAGGCCGACGGACCTGAGCACCTTGCCAACGCGCTCGATCTCCTGCTTCAGGAAGACGCCGAACTTGTCCGCGGGCAGATAGGCATCGGCCCAACCCTTCTGCTTGAGGATGCCCTGCCAGGTCTTCGACTTCGCCATCTTCTCGACCGCGCCGGCGAGCGTCTTCTTCTGCGCGTCATTGAGGCCGGGCGCGGCGACGACCGAGCGCCAGTTGGTCAGCACCAGGTCCATGCCCTGTTCCTTGAAGGTCGGGACGTTGACGCCCGGCATGCGCGTCGGCGAGGAGACTCCGATCGCGCGCAGGCGGCCCGCCTTGATCTGCCCTTCATACTCGCCATAGCCGGAAATGCCCGCCGTCACCCGGCCGCCGAGAATGGCCGCGAGCGACTCGCCGCCACCCGAGAATGGTACGTAGTTCACCTTCGCGGCTTCGGCGCCGGCGTTGCCGACGAACAGCGCCGCCATGATGTGATCGACGCCGCCGGCCGAGCCGCCCGCGAAAGTCACCTTGGCGACGTTCGCCTTCACCAGCGCCGCGAGGTCCTTGGCGGTCTTGATCGGCGACTTGGCCGGCACCACGATGACCTGCGTCTCCTCGGTCAGGCGCGCGATCGGCGTCACCTGGGAGAGCGTGACGGGCGCCTTGTTGAGCAGGATCGCGCCCACCATCACGAAGCCGTTGACCATGAGCTGGTTGCCATCGCCCTTGGCGGAGGTGACGAACTGGGCGAGGCCGATCGTTCCGCCGGCGCCCGGCACGTTCACCACCTGCGCGCTCTTGGCGATCTTCTCGGCGACGAACGACTGCTGCATCGAGCGCGCAGTCTGATCCCAGCCACCTCCGGGACCGGCCGGCGCCATGATCCGCAATTCCATTTGCGCCGCAGCCGAGGTCGCAAGGACGGCCGTGATCGCCGCCGCCATCGCCCCGGACCATGTTTTGCTTGACATTGACATGACTCGCCTCCCGTGATCGCCGCGGCGCTGGCACAGGCTCGTGCGAGACGAGCAAGCCGCGTTCGCCATTACTTTCGCGCCGTTGGGCGGTGCCGGTCAACCTCGGCTGATCGTGAATCAGCCGGCGAAGCCGTCATTGTCGAGGAAGTCCCGTTCCGCCGCGGTGGTGGCCCGGCCGAGGACCACGTTGCGATGAGGGAAGCGTCCAAAACGCCGGATGATGTCGGCGTGCAGCTCCGCCCAGCGCAGGAGATCGGCATCGTCGAGCGCGCGGATCAGCGCGACGCAGCGCTCCTGATCGGCCAGCTCCTCCGAATGCTCGAACGGAAGGTAGAAGAAATGTCGCTCAGCGGCCGGGAGCTGCCGGTCGAAGCCGTGGGCGATGGCACGGTCGGCTATGCCGCGGGCGGTCGCGTCGGCGGCGTAGGCTCGGGCATCGGCGCGAAACATGTTGCGCGGAAACTGGTCGAGCACGATGACAAGCGCCAGCGCGCTTTCGGACGAGATTTCCCAGTCGGCGAGCTGTCCGCCCGCCGCGGCTTCGTAGGTGGCGAGGAAGCGCGATATGATCTCGGCGTCGAAACCATCGTCCTTCGCGAACCACTTCTTCGGCCCGGCCTCGAGCCAGAAGGCGAGCACGTCGGCCGGCGTTGCGACGGTCACAGCCGGACCTCGCCGGCGCGAATTTCCTCATGGCGGGGGCGGTCGAGCGGTACGAAGGCCTTCACCGTAGGATCGTTGAAATAAAGCGGGTCGCTGATTGCCTCCGGGTCGAAGCCCTGGTTCACCAGGTCGACCTTCTTTTGCTTGAAGGTGGCGGTGACCTCCATAGTCGGGCGGATGCGCAGGAACACCGGCCGCGCATAGTCCGGCAGCCGCTTCACCAGGTGTGTATGGAAACCGGCGAGGTCGAAGTCGTCGGCGACGACGAGGACCGCCATGCCGGCGCGGCCGTCGCGGCCCGGCACCTCGACGCCATAGACATTGGCCTCGCGCACGCCGTCGAACTGGGACATCGCCTCCTCGACCTCCGTGGTCGAGACATTCTCCCCCTTCCAGCGGAAGGTGTCGCCGATGCGATCGACGAAATAGAAGTATCCGCGCTCGTCCTTGCGCATCAGGTCGCCCGTGCGGAACCAAATGTCGCCTTTCTTGAACACGTCGCGCAGGATCTTCTTCTCGGTCTCGCCCTGCGTCGCGTAACCCTCGAAGCGGGCGCCGGGCTTCGACGGATCCTTGAGGATCCTGCCGATCACCTCACCCGGCTCGTTGGGCTCGCATTCGATGCAGAAGTTTTCCGCGTTGCGCACCGGCTGCTGACGCTCCACGTCGAAGCGCACAACCTTGGTCGGGAAGCGATGCGCCAGGTACCACGGAATGCGGCCGACGGCGCCTTCCTTCCCCTCGAAATTGAACAGTGTCACGTTGCCTTCGGTGGCGGCGTAGAATTCGACGATCTTCGGGATGCGGAAGCGTTCCTTGAACTGTGGCCACACGTCGGGCCGCAGTCCGTTGCCGCAGGCGAGGCGAAGCTTGTGCGCGCGCTCCTTCGGGTGCGGCGGCGAATTGACCAGGTAGCGGCAGAACTCGCCGATATATTGCAGCAGCGTGCACTCCCAGCGCACGAGGTCGTCCCAGAACTCGCGTGCCGAGAACCGCTCGCGGATCACCACCGAGCCGCCCTTGATCAGCAGCGGTCCGGTCGCCAGCACGCCGCCGGCGGTGTGGTACATCGGCAGGCAGTCGTACATGCGGTCGCTGGCGCGGGCGTCCATCACGCCGGCGAAGGCGTGGCTCGCGAGCATCAGTCGGTAGTGGTTGATGTTGGCGGCTTTGGGCAGGCCGGTCGTTCCCGACGTATAGATGAACAGCGCGCGGTCTTCGATGGTGAGGAGACGGCGTTCGCCGTCCGTCAGGCGCTCGCCGGATAGGCCGTCGATCTCGCGGTCGATCCGCGGGAAATTGGCGACCACATCGCCATGCAGCCAGATTTGGGCGCTGCCGGTAAGATGTGCACGCGCCGTTCCCAGCGCCCGCGCCATTTCCGCGGCGACGATGATGTGCTTGGGCTGCACCACGTTGATGCAATGCGCGAGCGCGTTGCCGGTCAGGTTGGTGTTGAGCAGCGCGACCACGCCGCCGACCCTGGTCACCCCCAGCCACAACGCCAGGAAGTCGGGCCGGTTCGGCATCAGAAGGCAAACGGCGTCGCCCTTCTCGACGCCTTGGGCAAGGGCCCAACGGGCGTAACGGTTCGAGCGTGCAGCAAGCTCGCGGTAGCTAAAGGTCTCCCGGTCGGAGAGCAGCGCCGGCGCGTCGCCGTATTTCTCCGCCAGCTCCTCGATCACCACCGGAAAGATGTGGGTGGGGTTCTTGGCGATAGGCGTCGTCAGTCTCAAGGTGCGCAACGCGCCCTGGAGACAAATCAGTTCGGACGTGAGCCGCTCACTGAATCCCATGTCAATCCCTGTGGGCGACCGTGGACGCGACTCACCTTACCAAGCGGAGATGAATCATCGGCTACCGCCGAGATGGTGGCAAGGGCCGCTCTATTATTCAACGATCGATGCCGCCGAAGGGCACGAGCGGGTTGTCGGTGAGCGCGGCGCGATCCGGCTGGCCGGTTGCCGCACGGTTGAGGAAGGCATCGAAAAGGGTCGTGACGGCTTCCGGCGCGAGATCGCGAGCGATCACGACCATGCGCGTGCGCCGGTCGTCGTCGGGCCAGGACGGGAGCCGTGCGGGTGGGTGCATGACGTGCTGCACGCCGTGGACGACCAGCGGCTGATCGGGCGACTCGGCGATGCAAACCACGCCCTTGAGGCGCAGGAGCTTCGGCCCGTGCAGGGAGCGCACCAGGTCGATGAACATCTCGAAGCTTGCCGCAGGGATCGGCGTATCGGCGACCAGCGTGAACGCGCGGATGTGGTCGTCATGCCGGTTGCGGTCGTGATTGTGATGATGATGGCGATGCCCGGCATCCTCGTAGGCCTCGGCGGCGAGCCAGCGCCTGACATCGGCGGACTTACTGGCGGGATCGAACAGTCCGCAGTTGAGCAGGCGCTTCGGCGTGGCGTCGCCGGCGGCGGCGTCGAGCACGGGCGCGGCCGGATTAAGGGCCGCGAGGCGCGCCAGCAGGTCCGCCTTGCCCTCGCGCTGTTCCGGATTGTCGACGAGATCGGTCTTGGTGAGCACGATGCGGTCGGCGACCGCGACCTGCTTCACCGATTCCATGTGCCGGTCCAGCGTTCCCGCGCCATTGATGGCATCGACCGCAACAAGGACGCCGTCGAGCCGGTAGCGCATCACCAGGTAGGGATGCGCCATCGCGGTCTGTAGCACAGGCGCGGGATCGGCGAGGCCCGTCGTCTCCAGCACGACGCGGTTGAATGTCAGACGGCCGTTGTCGAGATCGCGCACCAGCGATTCCAGTGCAGTCACCAGATCGCCGCGCAGCGTGCAGCATAGGCAGCCGCTCTGGAGCAGCACGACATTGTCGTCGATCGACTTCACCAGCAGGTGGTCGAGCCCGATCTCGCCGAACTCGTTGACGATAACGGCGGTGCCGGCGAAGGCGGGATCGCTCAAGAGTCGGTTGAGGAGCGTGGTCTTCCCGGCGCCGAGGAATCCGGTCAGCACGGTCAGTGGAATGGGTTCGGCCGGACCTTGCAGATGCCCTGCGCCGGGCGTGGTCATTGCTTGGGTTCGGCCTTCTTGGCAGCCTTCTTCTTCGTGCGCTTGGTCGCGCTGGTTTTGGATTTTGTCGCCTTGGATGTCGCAGCGGTCAGCCGCGGACGCGCGCGCGGCAGTGGCACCGCATCGACCGCGCCGCCGGTCGTCACCAGCGCCGCCGGCGGATTGTGCGCGAGTGTGGATGGGCTGAGGTTGCTCCACGGCGCCGCGCTTGCAGTGGCGGGATTTCGATTGGCGACGATTCTGTCTTTGGCATCCGCTTTCGCCCTGGCCGCGACCTGTGGGCTTCCCTTCGGCGGGCCGGTGAAGACCACCACCGGTTCGCCCAGCCGCACGTCGGTCAGCAATGATGAGCCGCGGCTATTGGGCGTGCGTAGCGAGGAGAGGAACACGGCATAGGGGGAGTCGGCCGGCAGGTTGGCGAGCGTCTCGTCGTCTTCCTCGGCGGCGGGTCGCCGGCGATTCTTGCCGCACATCTGCTCACGCAGGTTCGGCGGATCGACATTGACCGGCTGCAATGAACCGACAGGTCCGAGCGCCGGCGTGAGCCACGACAGCGGGCTGACCTGGAAGCCGCGCTCGAACAATTGGGCCGCCTTGACCGCGCGCACCGACGGCGACGGCGAGCCGAGCACCACGGCGATCAATCGCTTGCCGTTACGCGACGCGGTCGCCACCACGTTGAAGCCCGACGCGCAGATGAAACCAGTCTTCATCCCGTCGGTGCCGGCATAGCGGCCCATCAGGTTGTTGTGATTGCGGTGAACGCGCTTGCCCATCCGGATGCCCGGCAGGCTCCAGTAGTGGTTGTACTGCGGGAAGTCCTTCAGTGCCGCGCGGGCGAGGATCGCCATGTCGCGCGCCGAGACGATCTGGCCGGCGGCCGGTAGCCCGTTCGGATTGACGAAGCTTGATTGCGTCATGCCGAGACGGCGGGCCTGGCGGTTCATTTCGTCGGCGAAGTTCTCCACCGAGCCGGAGACGCCTTCGGCGAGCACGATGGCGATGTCGTTCGCGGACTTCACCATCAGCATCTTGATCGCGTTGTCCACCGTGACGGTGGTGCCGACCTTGAAGCCCATCTTGGTCGGCGCGGCGGCGGCGGCCGTATGCGAGACGCGGAACAGCGTGTCGAGCGTGATCCGGCCCTCGCGCACCGCCTGCAAGGTCACGTAGGCGGTCATGATCTTGGTGATCGAGGCGGGATACCAGGGCGTGGTGGCGTTCTGTGCGTAGAGGACCTTGCCGCTGTCGACCTCCACCAGAAGCAGCGAGTCGGCCGAGGCTGGCGATGCCGCGAGCGCGGCGGCCGTACTGGTCGCAAGCGCCAGGATTGTGCGTCGGTCGGGGAGCAAGCGTGGCAAATACATCAAGGGACCGCCGTCCGGCCTTTGGTTCTGCCCGCGGAATCAACGCATTCCATGGGCGAGAGGGATGCCCATCTAACCCGAAGATGGGACCGGATGCAAAACTGGTACACACTCCCACACGGCCGGCTCCGCCGAGCCATGCTATGTTAAAGAAAAACGTCCAAAATTCGGCACCAGCAGCAGGTTCCACGAGGCTGGCCATGACTGCCTGTATCGTCGGATGGGCCCACACACCCTTCGGCCGGCTTGACGGCGAGACCGTCGAGAGCCTGATCGTGCGGGTTGCCACCGGTGCGCTCACTGACGCGGGCATCGCGCCCGCCGACGTCGACGAGATCGTGCTTGGGCATTTCAACGCCGGCTTCTCGGCGCAGGATTTTACCGCCGCGCTGGTGCTCCAGGCGGCGCCGGAATTCCGCTTCAAGCCTGCGCTGCGGGTCGAGAACGCCTGCGCCACCGGCTCGGCGGCGGTGTATCAAGGCCTCAAGGCGATCGCAGCCGGCAGTGCGCGCATCGTACTGGCGGTCGGCGTCGAGCAGATGACGACAACGCCGGCGGCCGAGATCGGCAAGAACCTGCTCAAGGCCTCCTATGTGCGCGAGGAGGCTGGCATCGACGGCGGTTTCGCCGGGATATTCGGGCGGATCGCCTCGCTCTATTTCCAGAAATACGGCGATCAATCCGACGCGCTCGCGCGCATCGCGGCAAAAAACCACAAGAACGGCGTCGGCAATCCGTTCGCGCAGATGCGCAAGGACCTTGGCTACGAATTCTGCCGGCGCGAGAGCGAGAAGAACCCGTTCGTCGCCGGCCCCCTCAAGCGCACCGATTGCTCGCTGGTGTCCGATGGCGCGGCGGCGGTGGTGCTTGCCGACGCCGAGACTGCCAAGGCGCTGGGCAAGGCCGTCGGCTTTCGCGCAGCAGCCCATGTGCAGGACTTCCTGCCGATGTCGAAGCGCGACATCCTGAAGTTCGAGGGTTGCGCGCTCGCCTGGCAACGCGCGCTCGAACAGGCCGGCATGTCGCTCGGTGATCTTTCACTGGTCGAAACCCACGACTGCTTCACCATCGCCGAGCTGATCGAATACGAGGCGATGGGGCTGGCGCCGGAAGGTCGCGGCGCCGACGTCGTGCGGGACGGGCTCAGCGAAACAGACGGCGGGCTGCCGGTCAACCCGTCAGGCGGGCTTAAGGCCAAAGGTCATCCGATCGGCGCGACTGGAATCTCGATGCACGCGCTTGCGGCGATGCAGCTCACCGGAACGGCCGATGGATTCCAGGTCAAGGACGCGCAGCTTGCGGGCATCTTCAACATGGGCGGCGCCGCGGTCGCGAATTACGTGAGCATTCTCGAGCGTATGAAGTAGTCGCCGGGTTCAGTGCTCCGGCTTGGGCCGGTCAGGCTTGTTCGGAGCGGGGTCAGTCAGCCGCCGGCGCCAGTCCTTGAAGCGACGGAATATTTCCGCGCGCGGCCCCGGTGCGATGGTCAGGTATTCGTCGCGGATCAGCCGCGCGCCGCCGCGCCGATATTCAAGCACCAGCTTGCGCCCATGATAGGCCTCCAACTCGGGTCGGTGGCCGACGCTGATCAACGTGGCGTCGGGCATTTTCGCCGTCAGCAGCTCCATCAGGCGAGACTGGCTGGCTGGATCGAGAGCCGAGGTCGCCTCATCCAGCACAATGAGGTCGGGCCGATGAATGAGCAGGCGCGCAAATGCGAGACGCTGCTTCTCGCCGCCGGATAGCGTCTGTTCCCACGGCGCCTCCTCGTCGAGCCGAGCGACCAGATGCTCTAGCCCGACCGAATCGAGCGCGTTGCGGATGTCCTCGTCCTTCACCGAATCCGGCGCCATCGGGTAGCTTGCCGCCCGCCTTAGCGTCCCAAGCGGCACATAGCCCTTCTGCGGCAGCATCAGGAGCTTGGCGTTCTTCTGCATTACGATCTGGCCTTCGCCCCATGGCCAGAGGCCGGCAATGGCGCGCACCAGTGTGCTCTTGCCGGATCCGGACTCGCCGACGATCAGCACGCGCTCACCCGGCGCAACATCCACCTCCGCTTCGTGCACGACTCCGGTTCCGTCGTCGAGCGTCACCGACAGCCCGCGGAGCTGGAGTGCCTTGGCCTCATGCGAGCCGCGCGCGATCAATTTGATGCCGCCGGCCTTTTCCGCCTGTTCGAGTGCGTCGATCGACGAGATCAGGGAAGCGATACGGGCCGCATTGGCGTTCCAGGCGGCGAAGCGGGGATAGTTGTCGACCAGCCAGCCGAACGCGGCTTGCACGATGACAAAGGCCGATGCCGCCTGCATCACCTGCCCGAGCGACATGTCGCCAGCGAGATATTTCGGCGCGCAAAGCAGGATCGGCAGCACGGGCGCGACGTAGTGGCTAGTCTGGGAAACCAAGGTCGTGCGCACATACTGCCAGATCATCAGCCGCCAGCTCTCGAGCAGCTTGGCAAAGCTGCGGTCGAGCTCCGCCCGCTCTTCCTTCTCGCCGCCCAGCAGCGCGATGCTCTCGCCATTCTCCCGCAGTCGCGTCAGGGCGTAGCGAAACTCCGCCTCCCGCTGGGTGTTGCGTCCGGAGAGAAGGGTAAAACTCCTGCCGATGATCAGCATCGAGCCGGTGCCCAGGAGTGCGTAGATCAGCGCGGCGATGACGAGAAATCCCGGAATGTGGAGCGACCAGCCGCCCACCGTGACGTCGAGCGCACCGCCGACGACCCATAGGACCGAGATGAACGTCACGGCCGACAGGAATGCCGCCAGCACGCCGCAGACGAAATCCACCGGCGCGTCGGTGGCGAGCCGCACATCTTCGCCTATGCGGTGCTCGGGATTCTTGTGGTCCCCTTCGATCAGATTGAGATGGTAGTAGTGGCCCTTCGCCAACCAGCGGTCGAGCAGATGGCCGGTCAGCCATTCGCGCCAATATCGCTCGATGGTCATGCGGGAATAGACATTCGCCAGCGCGGCGATCACGCTGATGACCAGCAGCCAGACGTAGACGAAAGATTGATAGAGGACCTCCGCGGCTTCCTTCTTTTCGAGTGCATCGAAGAGCGAGCGATTCCAGACGTTGATTTGAAATTTGATGTAAAGCTCGACCAGCAGGATGACGAGGATCACGCCGGTCAGGACCCAGGGCCTCGTCCCTGTCCCCTTTCCCCAGAAGCCCCGTGCCGTTCGCCAAAACCGTCTTATAAGCTGCTGGTTGGCCGCTTTGGGCGATTGCTGTTCTTGGTCCAGAACGACGGTCGCGGACATGATGGTGTCGTCGGAAACGACCGCAGAACGCGGGGTCTTTCCGGCGCATCAATGCTCCGCCAACCGAAAAGTTCCGCCTCAGGTCTCGACCGGCATATAATCTTCGTCTTCTTCCACGCTGCGCGGCTTGGCAGTTTCGTTGACCATGAACTGGGTGCGCGCCAGCTCGGCGAAATGGCCGCCGAGCCGCACCAGCTCGTCAAAGTTGCCAGTTTCGATAATGCGCCCGTCCGCGAACACGAAGATGCGGGTCGCATTGCGGACAGTCGCCAGCCGGTGGGCGATGACGAAAGTGGTTCGGCCCTTCATCACCTCGTTCAACGCCGCCTGCACCTTGGCTTCGGTCACCGCGTCGAGCGCGCTGGTTGCCTCGTCGAGGATCAGGAGCGGCGGGTCCTTCAATAACGCGCGCGCGATCGAAATGCGCTGGCGCTCGCCGCCGGACAACATCCGGCCGCGTTCGCCGACATTGGCGTCGAAGCCCTGCGGATTGCGCTCGATGATTTCGAGCGCTTGCGCGCGGCTGCAGGCCTCGCGCAACTCCTCCTCGGTCGCATCGGGCTTGCCGACGCGCAGGTTGTCGGCGATCGAGCGGTTGAACAGCAGCGCTTCCTGGAACACGACACCGATGTTCTTGCGCAGCCCTGACAGCGTGAGGCCGCGAATGTCCATGCCGTCGATCTTCACCATGCCCGACTGCGGGTCGTAGACGCGATGCAGCAGCGACAGCGCCGTCGACTTGCCGGCGCCGGTCGCGCCGACGAGCGCGATCGTCTCGCCGGGCAGCGCCGTGAAGTTCAGGTCTTCAACCGCCGGGCGCTTTCCGTCATAGGAGAACGTGATGTTCTTGAACTCGACCAGGCCGCGCAAACGCCCCGGTTCGATCGCATCCGGCCGGTCGCGGACGGTCGGGGCCGTGTCGAGCACGTCGAAGAATTCCCGTAGGCGCGGGCCCTCGATCACCATGTGATTGGCGAAGTGGACCACCGCTTCGAGCTTGCCGATCAGGCTGGTGGCGAAGCCCATGAACATGACGATCTCGCCGACGGTGGTCTGCCCATGGATGTAGAACCAGATACCGAGCAAAAGAATCGCCAGCATGGTCAGGGTGGTCGAAGCCCGCGTCGCCACCGCTGCAATCGCCCACCAGGAGAGCACCGGCATTTGCGCGCTGAGGAGCTGTACGCTGACCTTCCGCATGGCGGAGACTTCGCTTTCGACGCGCGCGAAGCTCTGCACCAGCGCGATGTTGCCGAGGGTATCGGTCGTGCGTTCGGCCTGGTCGGTATAGTGAGACTCGACCTTGCTCTGCAATTGCTCCGTCTTGTGCAGAACGAAGGCGATCAGGATCGCGAAAATGACGCACAGGAGGATCAGCAGGATCGCGTAGCGCCAATTGAGAAACAACGTCAGCGGCATCAGCACGATCAAGGACACCATACTGGAGAGATGCTCGCGGAAGAAGCCCAGCCACAGTTCCCAGAGCGTGTTGGTGCCGGTGATCATCACCTTCATCAGACGGCCGGAGTGCGTTCCGGTGTGATAGCTCAGCGGTAGTTGCAGGATGTGTTCGAAGTAGTTCGCGCGCACCACCTGGATGTGACGATGGGCAAGGCGGTCGGCATACAGCGCGACGACCGCGGAGCAGACGATCATGAAGAGACCGAATCCGACCCACGCTCCGAGTAGGACTGAGAGCGTGAACCAGTCCAGCTCGCGCGATCCGCTCTGGCCATTCGCCAGCATGTCGATGATGCGGCCAAACAGGATCGGCTCGATGAATTGCGCGCTGGCGATCGCGATGCCGGCAATGGCCAACGTCCAGCCCAGCCGCGATTCGGGGCCGAGCAGCGCGAGCACGCGGACATAGAGGTGCAGAAACGTCATGACGGGGACAGCCACCCTTGGGGCTTAACTGTAGCGGAATGCAATGCCGCCGCAACGACCTCCGGCGCCCGGAACCGCTGGAAATTCGCTCAATTTTGCAGCATGGAAGAAAATCTTTGCCACGTCCCATGCGCGTCCCATATGCAGACCTCCGGAACGGCCGCGGCATTTGCGCGGCAGGGGTTGAATTCGCTTGCGGTCGCGGAAAAGATCGTTGCGCCGGTCCGGTGCGGACGATGGATTGGGCGGTGGCCCGACAAAAATTGATCCGGCCAATGGAATAATTCAAAAGGGAGGTGGCATGCTGCCGAATATACAAACCGACTTGCTCCGGACGCTGGTCACCGTCGTGGAGATGCGCAGTTTCACGAAGGCGGCCAATCTGCTCGGCGTGACACAACCCGCGGTCAGCGCCCAGATCAAGCGGTTGCAAATAATGCTCGGCTACGAACTGCTCGACAAGGGCGCGCCCGGAGTGAGTCTCACCGCGCGCGGCGAAAAGGTGGTCGACTACGCGCGCCGGATGTTGGCGATCAACGACGAGATTCTGCGACTGACCGACGGCGATATGGGCGGTCGGACCATACGCGTGGGAATTCCCAGCGATTATTCCGGCGTAAGGATTCCCGGCATCCTGGTGAAGTTCCGGCTGGGATGGCCGGACGTTGGCTTCATCGTCAGCAGCGGAACGACCGAATCCCTGCTCAGCGATCTCAATAGGGGCAATTTCGATCTGGTGATGTCGGTGACCGAGAGCGAGCCGGCTTACGCGCCGCGTCACCGATGGATGCGGAAGGCGGTTTGGGTCCATAGCGACGCAACGTCGATCGATCCGAACGGGCCGGTTCCGCTGGTTTCCTATGCCGAGGATTGCGCGTGCCAGCGCCTGGCAGTCGGCGCGCTTCGCGACGCCGGACGCGATTGCAACCTGGTGTTTACCGGCTTCAACGTCATCAGTCTCGCGGCAGCGATCAAGGCCGGACTGGGCGTCATGGTGATGCCGAGCGGCCGGGCCATTCACGCCAACCTGTCTATTTGGGAGGATCCGCCGTTGCCCGCGCTGTCGCCGCTACATGTGGGAATCCACGTGCGCGACGGCGGAGACCGGGCGGCAATCGAGGAACTCGCAGACCATCTTGCGTCGAATCTGCGGACCGAGAACTGGCATACGTTGCATCCGGCGCCAGTCTTTTCCAACCTACTCGGCGAAGTCCGCCACTGACGAACCACGCGAGCAAAACGCACCGGTTCAGTTTACCCGGCGCTGCGCCGCCGGCAGAAGGAACGAGGCGTCGAAGATATCGTCCGGCTTGGGCTTCGCCTTGAACGTGTATGTGAGCGCGATCTGGTCAATCGACTCCTGGAGGCGAGTGACATCGACCGCGCCATAGCCGTTTTCCCTGACTTCCGATGTCACGATGTTGTCACGGATCGCCATGCGCAGGCGTTCGAGCTCGACGTCCTTCTTCAGCAATTCGCGGCGCCGGAGCAGTGATTCGATGCCGGCCGATGGATGCCGCACGGTGTCACGCAACCCGCGGGTGATCGCGCTCACGAAGCCCCTGACTGCCTCCGGCTTCTCGGCGGCGAACTTCGTGTTGACGATGACGGCGCTGCCGTAGAGCTTGATACCGTAGTTCGCCATCCGCATGAGCACGATGTCGTTCACCTGCACCCCGCGGTCCTTGAGATCGATATAGACCCGGAATGCCGCTCCCAGCGCGGCGTCGAGCTGCCCGGCTGCGAGCATGGGCGCGCGCACGGGAATGCTGACCTTTTCCAATGTCACCTTTGTCGGGTCGATCCCGTTCAACCGGGCAAAGAGCGGCCAATGCAGCACCGTGGACCCGGCGGGGGGCGCGCCGAGTTTCTTGCCTTCGAGGTTCCTGGGCTCGGTGATGCCGCGGCTCTTGCGCGCGATGATCGCGTAGGGCGGCGTATTGTAGAGCATGAATATCGCCTTGACCGGCGCGGTCGGGTTCCGGTCGCGATAGGTGATGAGGGTGTTGATGTCGGCCAGCGCCAGTTCGTATTTGCCCGACGCGACACGGGTGATGGGCTCGATCGCCGTGGTCACCTCGTCCACCGTCACATCGAGCCCCGCGCCTCGGAAATAGCCGCGGTCCTGGGCCAGCAGGAGGAACGAAACCGGTCCCTCGAACGGGCCGTCCAGGCTGAACTTGATCGGAGTCTGGGCAGGCGCCGGCCCGCCCATGGCGAGCATAAGCGCACAGACAGCCATACATGAGATCCGACCGAGCCGGACGGGATCGAGGAGGCTCATGAGTTCGGCTTGCTCCTAGTCCGAATTCTCGCCGGCCCCCACCGCACTCGCAGCGCTGCTGCGTAGGGCACAGAAAAAAGCATCATCATGCAAAGAGCAAGCAAGAACGAACGGGGAGGCCGCTCTTCACACAAATGCGAACACCGGCGACATTCCATTCGTCCGCGGCCGGGGCGCATTTCTGCCCGATATGGGCCTATGCCTTGGTATTAAGCTGGCCGAGCGCCGGACCGACCGGAACGTTCGATGACCCCGGATTCTCATCGCCGCGACATTTCGCCCGCAGGCTCGCTGCCCAGCTTCGCCGCGCCTTATGCGCCGCAGGATGAGACAATTGCGGCGGAATTGCTGGCCGAGGCTCCGCGCGGGCCGGAGGCCGAGCGACGGATCGATGACAGCGCCCGCTTGCTGATTGCCGGGATCCGGGAACATGCGGGCGGGCTCGGCGGCATCGAGGACTTCCTGCATGCCTATTCGCTTTCCACCAAGGAGGGACTGGCGCTGATGGTGCTGGCGGAAGCGTTGCTGCGGGTTCCCGACGACGCCACCGCGGACCGGCTGATCGAGGACAAGCTCGCGACCGGCGACTGGGACACGGCCGACCTCAAGTCTGACGCATTCTTGGTATCGGCCTCTGCCTGGACGCTCGGCATCTCGGCCCGGATCATCCAGCCGGGCGAGACGCCGGACACCATTCTGGAGGGGCTGCTACGACGGTTGGGTGTGCCGGCGCTGCGCGCGGCCACCCGGCAGGCGATGCGCCTCCTGGGGTCGCATTTCGTCCTCGGCCAGACCATCGAGGAGGCGCTGCGGCGCGCCGGCTCGCATCGGGGGCGACGCTATTCCTTCGACATGCTGGGCGAGGG
>JBOHIG010000035.1:0-4700 GCA_050725815.1 Xanthobacteraceae bacterium | reverse complement strand
CTGCAACAGCGAGCTGCGCCAGACCGCGGACACCAAGGACCTGATCTACGATTGCGGGCGGCTGATCGAGTTCGCGTCGTCGTTCTACACGCTCTACCCGGGCGACGTGTATTTCACCGGCACGCCGCATGGCGTCGGCCCGGTCAAGGCCGGCGACACGCTGCGCGGCAAGAACGACGTGCTCGGCGAGCTCGTCATCACGGCGCGGCAGCACAAGGTCGGCGGGTGACGTTCTTCTTACCTCCCTTGAAAAGGGGAGGTCGGCTCGCGAAGCGAGCCGGGTGGGGATCGCTTGCAAGAGCCCACCCCGACCCTCCCCTTGCAGGGGGAGGGAGCGAGAGTCAGCATCCTGCCGCAAGTCGCGAGGATAGGAGGTAGCCATGATCAAGGTCAGACGCTTAGGGCACGCGACGATCTCCACCCCGGACATCGAAGCCCAGGTCGACTATTACGGCCGTATCCTCGGCCTGCAGGTGATCGAACGCGGCAAGGACAGCGTCTTCCTCGCCAGCAAGCAGGGCTTCGAGGCGATCGAGCTGGTGAAGGGCGAGAAGGGCCATCTCAAGCGGCTGTCATTCCAGATCGCGCCGGGGACCGACCTCAACGACGTGGTGAAGGAGTTGTCGAAGCTCGGCGTCAAGTCGGAGAAACGGAGCGGTATCTCGCCCGGCGTTTCGGAGTGCGTTACGCTCACTGATCCGAAGGGCACGCCGGTAGACCTCTACGCCGAATACAAGTTCGCCGACGTTGCGCCGCCTGCCTATTTCAACATCCTCAAGCTCGGCCACGTCGCCTATCGTGTGCTCGACGTGCAGGAGATCGTGAAGTTCTACTCGGACGTGCTGGGCTTCCGCGTTTCCGACTGGCGCGGAGATTTCTTCGTGTTCATGCGCTGCAACACCGACCACCACTCGCTCAACTTCATCATCGACGAGAAGCCGCAGCTTCATCACATCGCCTTCGAGGTGCTCGACTGGTCGGAGATCAACAAGGCTGGCGATTTCCTCGCACGCAATAAGATCCATCTGGTGTGGGGGCCGGGCCGCCACATCATCGGCCACAACGTTGCGACCTATCACCGCAACGAGGACCTGGTGCGGGTCGAGATCTTTACCGAGATGGACCAGATGAAAGACGAGGCGCTGGGCTATTTCGATCCGCGTCCGTGGCACCAGGAATTCCCGCTGTATCCGAAGATGCATGGGCCGGAGACGCTGCGGAACTACTGGGGCTACGGCTCCGAACGCGTCATCCAGGGCTACCAGACCAACGAGCAGCCGCAATACGAGGCGATCCGGGGGTAGTTATCCCGCCGCGCCGGCCTCTGTCGTTGCGCCCTCCCCTTGCGGGAGAGGGCTGCTCAGACTCTCAGCAACAAAGAGTGGGTGAGGGGTAGCTTTCTTGTGCCCCTCACCCATCATGACTCGTTGAAACGAATTCATGCCCTTCCGCAAGGGGAGGGCGCAAATGCTAGCGCCGCGGCCCGACTACGCCGCCTGTGCCGGAGCCTCGTCGGTCGCCCACACCGCCTTCACCGCCGGCCGCTCGCGCATGCGCCCGAGCCAGGCAAAGGCCTTCGGCGCGGCCTGGTCGTTGAGCAGGTCCGCATAGAACTCGGCGAAGCGATCGACGAACGGGATCAGGTCGATGTCGGCGAGTGTGTACTGCTCACCCATCAGCCAGGGGCCATTCCCGAGGCCGCGCTCCATCGTGCCGACGATCAGCGCGGCGGCCTTGCGGCCGGCCTCGCGATCGGCGTCGCCGAAGCCGGCGCGCGCCACTTTGGCCCAGCGCTCCTTGCGCTCCTGCAACGGGATGCGGCCGAGCATCTTTTCAAGGTCTGCCGGCGCGAGCTTGTCGGTATGCGCCTTGAAAGTCGGCCAGATGCGCGGCACCACGCCGGCAAGGCCGTGGTCGCTGGCGAGCTTGGTCCACGCCCGCATGCGGGCCTTGTCGAGCGGGTTGGTGGGACGCAGCCGGGTATGCTGGTCGAATTTCTCGTCGAGATATTCGTTGATCAGCATCGAGTCGGTCACCGGCGCGCCGTCGTCGACCAGCGTCGGCACGACGCCGTTCGGATTGAGCGCGAGATAGGCCGGAACGTGCTGCTCGAAGCCGCGCAGGTTGAGGAAGTGACTCTTGTAGGCGAGCCCTTTCTCCTTCAGGCAGAGCCGCGCCTTGCGCGAGCAGGTGGTGTGGCCGCCGTGATAGAGTTCGAGCATCGGGATGCCTCGTTACTTCACAAGCTTGCGGATTTGGGCGATGACGGCCGGCGGGGCGGTATAGACGCGCTCGAGCAGCGCATTGATGTCGGCGCCGGCGACCGGGTCGATTTCCATCCTCTGCTTCTTCGCCTCCGCCAGGAAATCCTTGTCCTTCATCGTTGCATCGAACGCAGTGCGCAACGCAGCGACGCGGTCCGCCGGCACGCCGGGCGCCAGTACGAAGGGCCGGCCCATGACCTGATCGGTGAAGACGATCTCGAACATGCGCTTGTGATCGGGGTCCGACACGAGGTCGATGGCGGTCGGGACGTCGGCGAACCGCTTGTTACGCTTCATGCCCATCTGCACGAAGACTTTCGCGTTCCCGCTTTCGACCTGCGCCACCATCCGCGCCAGCGTCGGCGCGCTGGTGCCGCCCGACACGTAGACCTCGACCTCGCCGCGCTCGAAGGCGATCAGCGCCTCCGGAGAGCCGGGGTAGCCTTCGATCGGCCTGATCTTAGTGCCGTAGAGCGCGTTGAGCATACGCGGATAGACCGATGTCGGCGCGTTGCGCGCGGTGGAGCCAGCGGTGGCTTCACGGGTCTTGAGGTCGTCGATCGTGCGCAGCCCTTTCCTGGTCGAGAAGATGCCGGTCCCGATCTCCTGTTGCGGTGAGCCGATCCAGTGCATCTTGCGCGCGTCGAACTGGATCACGGGATTGCCGGCCTGATAGAGCTGCACCAGTCCGATATTGCGCGACAGCCCGCCGATCGCGGTGCCGTCCTGTGGCGCGACCGTGTAGAGATAATTTGTCGCCTTGATGCCCTCGCCGCCGGGCATGTTCTGCACAACGGCCGAAGGGTTGCCGGGAATGTAACGCACGATGTGCTTGGCAAGCAGCCGCGCATACTGGTCGTAGCCGCCCCCGACCGTCGAGGACACATAGAACGTCAGCCGTTTGCCGCGGTAGAAATCGGCAACCGATTGCGCGGACGCCCCCGAGGGCAGCGCAGTCGCGACCGTCAGCAGGACAAGCGCCCATCGGCGCGCGAAAGCGATCGCGTAATCCATTGTCGTTCCTCCCTTGCGGGCGCACTTTCTATTCTTCGCGCCGTATGCGTTACCTCATTGTCGTATCCAGCACGATCTTGCCTGCAATCTCGCCGGATTCCACCAGCCGGTGCGCTTCGGCGGCCTGCGACATCGGCAGGATCTTTTCGATCAGCGGCCTGACCTTGCCTTCGGCCGCGGCCGCGAAGCACTTCGGGATGTCTGACGGCTCGTGGCCAGGCCGGCCGCGCACCGTGATCTGCTTGTGATAGAGGTGCGAGAAATCGATGCTGACATTGGGCCCGCCATGGGCGCCCGCGGTCACCAGCCGGCCATTCATGCCGATGGCGCGGAAGGCGAGGGGCAGCACCTTCGGGTTGGCGATGTTGTCATAAAGCACGTTCACGCCCTTGCCGCCTGTGAACTTCATCAACTCGTCGTAGATGTTGTGTGTGTTGTAATTCACCGCATGGTCGGCGCCCAGCTCGCGGCCGGTCTTGCAGCGCTCGTCGGAACCGGCCGCGGCAATGACCTTCGCGCCGATCACGTTCTTGGCGATCTGGATTCCGACCGTTCCGAGATTGCCGCCGGCGCCCATTACCAGCACGGTCTCGTCCTTCTTGAGCTGGGCGACGTTGAACAGGAGATTCCATGCGGTCGGGATATGGCGCATGACCACCGCGGCGTTGCGGAAATCAAGCCCCGCCGGGACATCGACCGTGGCGCAGGCGGGGACGCAGACCAGCTCTGCAAAGCCGCCCTGCCGCTTGATTCCCATCATGCCCTGCGGCCCGGTGTAGCCATTGCAGTCCTCCGGGCAGACATCGAGCGGCATGGTGCCGGCCGCCGCCACCCGCTCGCCGACCTTGCGTTTCGTGACCCCCGGTCCGAGGGCGTCGACCACGCCGGCGCAATCGACGCCCGGGATCAGCGGCAGCGCGGGGCCGCGGAACATCTCCTTGCCGGCGCGCAGGCTGACATCGAGGACGCGGTTGACGGTTGCGGCATGGACGCGGATGCGGACTTCGCCGGGGCGAGGCATGGGATCGGGCACCTCCTCGTATTTGAGGACATCGGGAGGGCCAAAGGCGTGGATGACGTTGGCTTTCAAACTCGGCTCCGCTGACTGCCGCGTGATTACGCGGTGATTATACGCATCTGGCTTACCAAGCTAGTGGTCCGATTCTAACATTCGCACCACGTTTTGGCAGGCGACTTTGCGAATGTTAGAATCAAAGGACCACTAGCAAGTATAAGCTGCTAGTGTGGCGGTTCAGAAGTTCGCCATACTTGGCCGCTTGGTCGGGAGCGAACTTCTGAACCAAAGCCACACTAGCAAGCTAATACGTGCTAGTGTCCTTTTGAATCCGAAGTTCGCTTGAGAACTTGCAGCACGGTTATGCGAACTTCGGATTCAGGACACTAGCAATGCCCGGTATCCGC
>JBOHIG010000034.1:0-5375 GCA_050725815.1 Xanthobacteraceae bacterium | reverse complement strand
GTGCGGCGCCGCTCGTAAGGCTCCGGCGATAGGTCGTAGGCGGGCGATGCCGCATCGATCGGCGCGGCGCGCACCGGCGCGCGTGCCGGCGCCCGCGGCGGCGAAGACGCGCCGCCATAGGGGCGGCGGAAATCGTAAAGCTCCTGCGGCGGCCCGGCCGCGCCCGGCGGATCGATCGACAGCGGCTGCGCGCCGGCGTCATACGGCGCCGATGGCATGGTCTGCGGCGGCGGCAATGGTCGGCTGTAAACCGTCGAGCCCGGCTGCGTTGGCGCATTCGGCGCAGGCGTGACAGTGCGTGGCGGCTGATACGGCGGCCGCTCGTCCGACGGCTCCGCGATCGGCCAGCGTGGCGGCGCCGGCCGCGCCACGTTCGGGATAGCGGCGGGCGGACGCATCTCCGCGCCGAAGCCGAGCACGCCGGTCTGGCCGATCATCGAGACTTTCATTGGGAAGTCGGCCCCGCACATGCCGGGACCGTTGATGGCGCGGACACGGACGATGCCGGCGCCTTCGTGCACCGCGCCGGAGCCGATGCAACGCGCCTCGGCCTCCTTGCGCCAAGGCTCGCGCTCGGCAAGGAAACTGCCGCCGCTGCATGCCGCCAGCACGACAAGACACCCGAGAAGGGCGAAGCCGGCCCGATACCCGCAAACCCCGCGCACCATGCCATCGACAATGCGATGGAGGTTGTTAACGCATCTTCAAAGGCTTATCGGCCGGGGCGGAGGCTGGTCGGCGGCTTTCACTATGGTTAAGAAAGCCGGGTTAATGCGGGGACGGGATGCTTGAACGGCGCAAGGACGTGATGTTGTCGGCCCGCGGCCTGGCGGGCCGGATCGAGGCTGGTGCGTTGACGCCGGCCGAGGTGGTCGAACAATGCGCGCAGGCGATCGCCAACCGCGAGCCGGAGATCGGCGCCTTCACGGTCATCGACATCGAGGCCGCCCGGCGCGCCGCCCAGGATCCGCGACTGACGCAGGCGCCGTTGCGCGGGCTGCCCGTCGGCATGAAGGACATTTTCGACACCGCCGATTTCCCGACCGAATACGGCTCGCCGATCTATGCCGGCCACCGGCCGAAGGCCGACGCCGCCATGGTCATGATGGTGCGGCGCGCGGGCGGCATCGTGCTGGGCAAGACGGTGACCACCGAACTCGCGAGCCTGCAGCCCGCGGGCACGCGTAATCCGCACAATCCGGAGCATACGCCGGGCGGCTCGTCGTCGGGCTCGGCCGCGGCAGTCGCGGCCGGGATGCTGCCGGTCGCGTTCGGCAGCCAGACCGGCGGCTCGGTGATCCGCCCGGCGGCCTTTTGCGGGATCGCCGGCTACAAGCCGTCGTTCCGGCTCCTGCCCACGGTCGGAATGAAAGCCTTCTCCTGGTCGCTCGACACCGTGGGCGTTTTTGGCGCAACGGTCGCCGACGTGGCGTTTGCCGCCGCTGCCGTTACCGGGCGCGACCTGCGCCTCGACGGTGACGAGGTTCTCGTCCCGAGGGTTGCGCTGGCGCGCACCCAGCTGTGGCCGGAAGCGAGCCAGGACATGCAGGCCGCGCTGCTGCGCGCGGCCGATATCGCCGCCGGCGCCGGCGCCCAGGTCACCGCAGTCGAGCTGCCGGCAATCGTCGAGGCGGCGGTGCGGTCGCATGGCATCGTGCAGGACTACGAAGCCTTCCGCGCGCTCGCTTTCGAGTACGACCGCCACCGCGATGCGCTTGGCCCGGTCCTGCGCGAGCAAATGGGCAAGGCCGCAGCGATCGCCACCGATGACTACGACGAGGCCCGCCGGTCGACGCGCCGGGCCCGGCAGACATTCGCCGAGTTCATGAGCGACTTTGACGTGATCCTCACCCCCTCGGCGCCGGGCGCCGCCCCGCATGGGCTCGGCTCGACCGGCAAGCCGACCTTCAACCGGCTCTGGACGCTGCTCGGCCCGCCCTGCGTCAATGTTGCGGGGCTTGTGGATAAGGCGGGACTTCCCTTGGGAGTTCAGGTGGTTGGCAGGTTCGCCCGCGACCATGTCGCGCTCCGGGCGGCGCATTTTCTGGAGCGCGCACTCGCCTCGGCGACTGCCTGACCTTTGGCAGCCCGCGCTCCTAAACCCATGCCTTGCCACGTATTCTTCTGTATTCATGCAAATATTGCATGTCTAATTCCGGAGCTTTGCAGACTCGCCAATGAAGTATCAAAGTGATAATTTTGTACTCTTATTGCTTCCAGCAGTGGAATTTTTGCATCGTAATATCAAGGCCTTGGAAATCTACAAACAAATGTAAGCATTTCGGCCATGTCATTTGCGGCAGCGCAGCATATTTCTCATTTCAGGTGGAGGTTGGAGTCTGCTAGACTTGCCCCACTTCAACAAGGAGGGAGCACCTCACGTGAACCTTGCCTTGAGACTCGAAATGCTGGCGCTCTGCGCTGTGTTTGCGTTTGTTGGTGCGATCTTGTTGGGTGCGTTTTAGTTTTAAGAGTGTCGCACGGCTAGCCAGCAACCCGTCTCGCAAGAGCGGCACGTCAGTTAAGACACCGGAGAGCCCTCCTCTCCGGTGTTTTTGTTTGCCTTTCGTCACTCCGCCGCGGTGCGTGCCACCGCCAGCGGGTCGTAATTGAGGATCGGTGCGAGCCACCGCTCGGCCTCGGCAACGGTCCAGCCCTTGCGGCAGGCATAATCCTCGACCTGGTCGCGCTCGATCTTGCCGACCCCGAAATAATGGCTGTCCGGGTGGCCGAAATAGAGCCCGCAGACCGCCGCTCCCGGCCACATCGCGAAGCTCTCGGTCAACTTCACGCCGATCCGGTTCTCGGCCTCGAGCAGGGCGAAGATGGTCGCCTTCTCGGTATGGTCGGGCTGCGCCGGATAGCCGGGCGCGGGGCGGATGCCACGATACTTCTCGGCGATCAGATCGGCACTGCCTAGCGCCTCGTCCGGCGCATAGCCCCAGAGCTCCCGGCGCACGAGTTGGTGCAGGCGCTCGGCAAACGCTTCGGCCAGGCGATCGGCCAGCGCCTTGACCGTGATCGCGGAGTAGTCGTCGTTCGCCGCCTTGAAGCGGGCGGCGATCTCGTCCTCGCCGATGCCGCCGGTGACGATGAAAGCCCCGATGTAATCTTTGGCGGCGCCCCGCGAGGCGACGAAATCGGCCAGCGCCACATTGGCCCTGCCCTCGCGGCGCGAAAGCTGCTGGCGCAGCGTATGCAGCACCGAGATCGGCTGGGCGCGGCCCTCGTCGCCGAAGACGAGGATATCGTCGCCGTCGGCGTTCGCGGGCCAGAACCCGACCAGCGCTTGCGCGCCCAGCCAATTCTCGTCGACGATCTTTTGCAGCATCGCCTGTGCGTCCTTGTAGAGGCCGCGCGCGGCTTCTCCGACCTTCAAGTCGTCGAGGATGGCGGGGAATTTTCCGTTGAGCTCCCAGGTCTGAAAGAACGGCGTCCAGTCGATATACGGGATTAGCTCGGCAACCGGATAATCCTCGATCGCGCGCGTGCCTATGAAGCTCGGCTTGGGCGGCGTGTAGTTCGGCCAGTCGATCCGGGCGGCGTTCCTGCGCGCATCCGACAGCGAAAGCCGCTGCTTATTCTCCTCCGCCCGCGCATGCGCGGCGGCGATCTTGGCGTATTCCTCGCGGATATCGGCCACGTATTTGGGCTTGGCCTGCGCCGACATCAGACTCTGCGCGACGCCGACGGCGCGGCTCGCGTCGTTGACATAGACCGCCTGCCCGCGCCGGTAGTTGGGATGGATCTTCACCGCCGTATGGGTTCGGCTGGTGGTGGCGCCCCCGATCAGCAGCGGCAGCTCGAAGCCTTGCCGCTCCATCTCAGCCGCGACATGGCACATCTCGTCGAGCGACGGCGTGATCAGGCCTGACAGCCCGATGATGTCGGCCTTCTGCTCGACCGCGGTTTCGAGAATCTTCGCCGCCGGCACCATGACGCCGAGGTCGACGACCTCATAGTTGTTGCACTGGAGCACGACGCCGACGATGTTCTTGCCGATGTCGTGGACGTCGCCCTTCACGGTCGCCATCACGATCTTGCCATTGGAGCTGCGCTCGGCCGCACCGCCGGCGGCCTGACGCGCTTCTTTTTCCTTTTCCATGAACGGCATCAGATAGGCGACCGCCTGCTTCATCACACGCGCCGATTTCACTACCTGCGGCAGGAACATCTTGCCGGAGCCGAACAGGTCGCCGACGACGTTCATGCCGTCCATCAGCGGGCCTTCGATTACGTGCAGCGGCCGCGCGGCCTTGGCGCGCGCCTCCTCGGTGTCGGTCTCGATGAAATCGGTGATGCCGTGCACCAGCGCGTGGCTCAGCCGGCGCTCCACCGGCCACTCGCGCCAGGCGAGATCGGCTTCTTTTTTCTCGACGCCCTGCCCGCGATAGCGTTCCGCGATCGCCAGCAGCCGCTCGGCCGCATCCGGCCGGCGATCGAGCACCACGTCCTCGCAGGCCTCGCGCAGCTCCGCATTGAGATCGTCATAGACCGCCATCTGCCCGGCATTGACGATGCCCATGTCCATGCCGGCCTTGATGGCGTGATAGAGAAAAACGGAATGCATCGCCTCGCGCACCGGCTCGTTGCCGCGGAACGAGAACGACAGGTTCGACCCGCCGCCGGAAATGTGCACGTGCGGCAGCTTCTGCCGAATCTGGCGCGCCGCCTCGATGAAAGCGACGCCGTAGCCGTTGTGCTCCTCCATGCCGGTCGCGACCGCGAAGATGTTCGGATCGAAGATGATGTCCTCGGGCGGAAAGCCGACCTTGTTCACGAGGATGTCGTAGGCGCGCGCGCAGATCGAAACCTTGCGCTCGATAGTGTCGGCCTGGCCCTGCTCGTCGAACGCCATGACCACCACCGCCGCGCCGTGGCGGCGCACGATGCGGGCGTGCTCGACGAAGGCGTCCTCGCCCTCCTTCATCGAGATCGAATTGACCACCGGCTTGCCCTGAATGCACTTCAGCCCGGCCTCGATCACGCTGAACTTCGATGAGTCGACCATCACCGGCACGCGCGCAATGTCGGGCTCGGCGGCGACCAGGTTGAGGAAGGTCACCATCGCCTTCTCGGAATCGAGCAGGCCCTCGTCCATGTTGACATCGATGATCTGCGCGCCGTTCTCGACCTGGTCGCGCGCAACTTCCAGCGCGGTGGCGTAATCGCCGTTGGTGATCAGCTTGCGGAAGCGTGCCGAGCCGGTGACATTGGTGCGCTCCCCGACATTCACGAACGGGATCGCGTCGGTTAGCGTGAAGGCTTCCAGCCCGGAGAGCCGCAGCCGCCGCTCGATCTCGGGGATTTTCCTTGGGGCTTTGCCGTCGACTGCCCGCACAATAGCGGCGATATGCTCGGGCGTGGTGCCGCAG